>NZ_JAFCLY010000058.1:0-55089 GCF_018130185.1 Bradyrhizobium sp. AUGA SZCCT0182
CAACCAGAATGTCACGTTCAATCAGCTGGCGGCCAACGGCATCACCGGCGACGTCGGAAACATCAACGTCAACGCCGATACCGGCAAGCTCGCCGGCGGCTCGATCAATGCCCATGGTTCCGCCAGGCTGATCGCGGCGACCACCAATACCGGCGCCAACCTCACCACCGTCACCGGCGGCGCGTTGCTGAAGGGAACGCTGATCGACTGGGCCAACCTCCAGCTGGCCGGCGCACTCGGTATTACGGCGACGACGGGCGGGATCACCCTCGGGACGGCGATCAGCGGCGGCACCCAGACCTTGCAGGCACATGGCGACATCGTCTTCAAGCAGCTGACCGCCAACGGCATCCCCGGCGACGCCGGTGACGTCAATCTGCGCTCCGACTTCGGCTCAATCCTGGGCGGATCGGTCTATGCCAATGGCGACACCCATTTCGATACGGCGGGTTCGATCAGGCTCGATCAGATCAGGGGCAATACGGTCGCGCTGTCCGCTCCCGGCGACCTCACCATCAAATGGGTTGGCGTCGTCAAGCAACTGGATCTCGCCGCCAACACCATCAACGTCGTCGGCGGGCAAATTCCATCGACGCCGTCGATCCCGCTGATCATGAACGTCACCGGTTACAAGGGCGGTGTCGCGACCTCGGCCAATCTCAACATCGATCCGGATACGATCATCGTGAACCAGTTCAGGGTCGTTGACGCGAACTTCGTCACCGACGCGCCGAACGTCACTATCGTCAACGGCTTCGTGCCCGGCCAGCTGATGCTGACGACGCTGACCCAACGGATATTGCTGGATAACCGTTCGCCGTCGCCGTCGAACTGGGCGACGCTGCAGCTCTACCAGCCGAGCGGCGTGTTCACGATGAGCCACAACGGCAACGCCAACGTCACCGACAGCTACGTCGTCCTCTACAATGGCGACATCTCGGCGACCGTGACCAACTACGTGGGTTCTCACACCTGCTGCAGCAACTTCACCGGCTCGATGGCGATCCGCAACATCGCGAACGACACCGAGGGCACGGAAACGCTCACCACCTGGCTGGCGCAAAAGAGCGGAGCCGAAACGTTCTATCTGCTTGGTCTTGCCGGAAACGCGCGACTGGAGGCGCTGCTCACCCCGAAGCCGGTTGAGGTGATCGGATCGGGACCGGCCGTGAATATTGAGGGGCTTACGGAAGCCAGGAAGCTTCGGCAGCTCCATCGTGAAGGCCGCAAGAATAGCCGTCCGGGCTGGAACAGCACCGGGCTTGATGGACGCGCAAAAGGGAATGCTAATCGGTTCGCGGATGCCAGGGAGAATGGCAATCCGGTAGTTCAGTTCTAAGGCGACAGGTTTTCATGCGTAGGCAGGCAATAGCATTGGGCGTCGGGCTTGCACTGTTGTGCAGTGCATCCGCGCGCGCGCAGCTCGCCCCGCAGGTCAACCCCGGCGCCATCCAGACTGACATCGACCGCCAGCGGCAGCAACTCGAGCGGCAGAGCCAACCACCCAAGCTCCAGGGCCCGGGCGTGGTCGGCGGCGAGCGGGAAAAGACCCAAACCCTGAAACCAGGTGGTCCAAAATTCCTGCTGCGCAAGCTTGAATTCGATTCATCCAAGTTCATTACGCCCGAAGAGCTCGACGAGATTGCGAAGAAATATATCGGCAAGGACGCCGATATCGCGACACTTCAGCAGGTCGTAGCCGACATCAACGCGGTCTACGCCGAACGCGGGATCGTCACGGGGATCGCGACGCTGCCGGATCAGGATGCCAAGGGCGGGATCGTTCGCATCAAGCTGACGGAAGGTCGTCTGCAAAAGACCACCATCGAGGGCAACAAGCAGACGTCGACATCCTATATCCTGCCGCGCGTCCAGGCGCCGGAAGGTGAAGTCCTCGATGTGCCGAAGCTCAACCGCGATGTGATCTGGTTCAATCGAACCAACGACGTGCAGATCAAGGCGTTGTTGCAGCCGGGGACCAGCTTCGGGCTGACCGACCTGCAATTCGCCGTTATCGAACCACCCACCGATACGCTGCAATTATTTGTCGACAATCAGGGTGTCCAGAACACCGGCCGGTTCGAAGGCGGCGCGTTTTACCGGCGTCACGGCCTGTTCGGCGTGGATGATCGCCTGACCTTTTATGGGGTGAGGTCGGACGGCAACCTCAACGGCAACGTCGCCTATAACATTCCGGTAAACCCGTGGGGCGGCCGCGTCGGCGTGAGCTACACGCAAGGGAAGATCAAGATCATCGACGGACCGTTCGTCGCGCTCGACGTAACCGGGCGATCGACCCAGGCCTCCATCAATTTCAGCCAGCCGGCCTGGGTTACACAAAACTGGCTGCTGCTGCTCAATGCGGCGCAGACCGACGGCAATACGGTAAGCCGGTTTAGCACCGTTGCGGTCACCAGCGACCGCTATCAGCGAACCACGGGTGGGTTTTCGTTGACCAATTCCGGCAACAATTATTCCATCACCGTCTCGCCGTCGATGAACTACATCGAATGGCACGATTACATTCTGAACGGCAACCGAACCTTCAATACCTATACCGGCAGTGCGATAGCGACGGGGATGGGGCCTGCCAATTTCAGCGCCAATCTGCTGGGCAGCTGGCAATATTCGCCGACGAAGCTGTTGCCGGGCGACCAGATCTTTTCGATCGGCGGCCCGACCACCGTGCGCGGCTATCCCACCAATGCGGTGGCCGGCGACAGCGGCTACTACGTCAACGCCGAACTGCACTACAACTGGTCGGCCATTCTCAAGGGCCTGGACACGTATGTGTTCACCGATTGGGGCGCAGTGTTCTCCACGTTCCCCGGCATCGTGGAATTGAGTTCGATCGGGGTGGGTTTCTCGTGGACGATGGCGCCGTCGCTGACCTTCGAGGGCAGTTATGCAACGCCTCTGAAACTGGCGACTTCCACCCAGCGGCACTACGAATACTATGGCCGGTTCATCTTCCGGCCCTTGCTGATGTTCCCAAAGCAAAATACGCCCGGATAGACCGGCGATCGGGATTCCAGCGAGCCGCGCCGCTCCGGGCCAGTGTTCCGTCATCTGAAGTGACCGCGTTGCCATTCTCGACGCGCGTCCCGGAAATGCTATGCAGGGCACGTGAGCAATTTCTGCGGAGTTCGTAAGATGCCCAACCCATCACGGCGCGTCGCCGTCGTCGGCCTTGGTCCGATCGGGCGGAAGGTCGTGGAAGCCCTGGATCAAGGCATCGACGGCCTGGTCCTCGCGGCGGTATCGGTACAGGACCCGGCCAAGCATGGCGATTTTCTCGCCAAATTGAAGCGTTCGCCCGCCGTCCTGCCAATCGACGATCTCTGCGCGGCGGCCGATATCGTGATCGAGTGCGCACCCAGCAAGCTCGTTCGATCGATTGTCATCCCGTTCGTGAGCCGCGGTAAAATTGCGATCGTCCTGAGCGTGGGCGCGCTTCTCGAGAACGAGGATCTCATTGCGCTGGCCAGGCAAAACGGCGGCCAGATCGTCGTGCCGACCGGTGCGCTGATCGGTCTCGACGCGGTCACCGCCGCGGCGGAAGGCAATATCCAGTCGGTCAGAATGGTGACGCGAAAGCCGCTCAACGGCCTCGCCGGGGCTCCCTATCTGGTCGAAAACAACATCGACATTGCCGGCATCACCGAGCCCTTGAAGATTTTCGAGGGCACCGCCCGTGATGCGGCCAAGGGCTTCCCGGCGAATCTCAATGTTGCCGTGGCGCTTTCGCTGGCGGGCCTTGGGCCCGACCGGACCACGCTGCAGATCTGGGCCGATCCAACGGTGACCCGCAACGTGCACCGCGTCGAAGTGGAATCGGATTCCGCGCGCTTTTCGATGACGATAGAGAACATTCCCTCGGAAAACCCCAAGACCGGCCGCATCACGGCACTTTCGGTCATTGCATACTTGCGCAAGCAAGGTTCAGCCCTGCGCGTCGGAACCTGAGGATCAGGCGGTGAGGCGAGGCCTCACTTCGTCAACGACATCCAGCGCTCCGTGGCGCCGATCGCCGCCGACCAAAGCTGGTCCGCAGGCTGACCGCGGTGCAGCGCTTTGCCGACCTCGCAAATCGCCATGAATGCACCAGAGCGCGCCTCTTCGACCTCCAGCGGTTGCTCGCCGCTTCCCTGAACCAGGCCGACCAGTCCGTTCAGTATCGGCAAGGCCAACTGCGCCGGCTGATCTTCGGCGGCCTTCAAGGCGTCCAGTACGCGCGTCGCTTTCTCGAAATCACGCATCGCCACCACTTGCCAAAGCCCGAGGGATGAAAAGCCCAGGATAACATTTTGGCGGAAGGGGTGTCCGTACTCGACTAGTGCGCACGCTTGCGCACTCTTGCATTTTATTTCGATAAAATGGGCACTTTTTGCTCATATTCGTTGCGGACTCTTGCGCACGTTTGCGCACCGTTATACGCTTCATTTGTGGGTAGCCTTGTGGGCCATGAGTGCGGCGGATGGTTCGTCAACTTAACAAGCTTAGTAGTAGGATCGTCGAGACCGTTAAGGACGCGGGCCGATATGCCGATGGCGGCGGGCTGTATCTGCAGGTCTCTGCCGGCAAGAACGGCGGGGTCACTAAGTCATGGCTGTTTCGCTACATGCGCGGCGGCACCACGTCCCGCGAGATGGGCCTGGGCCCTGTAAGCGTCAACAAGCGCGATGGGCTCGTTACCCTCAGTATGGCCCGCGACACGGCTTTCATTGCCCGTAAGGCTCTCAGCGCCGGCCTAGACCCACTTGCACAGCGCGAACAAGAACGGTTGGCCGGCCAATTGGAGCGGGCCAAGACGCTGACGTTCAAGGAATGTGCCGAGCGATATATAGCGGCCCATGAGGCAGGGTGGAAAAGCAAGAAGCACGCCGACCAATACCGAATGACGCTTCTGGCTCTCGGTCCAAAAGGGAAGCCCGCTCTTTTTGACTATTGCAAGCTGATCCGCGATTTGCCGGTTGCGGCTGTAGATACGGCGCTGGTGCTGAAAATCATTGAGCCGATTTGGTCAACCAAGACCGAAACCGCGTCCAGAATCCGAGGGCGGATCGAAACCGTTCTGGATTGGGCCAAGGCCCGGGGCTACCGACAGGGCGAAAACCCGGCGGCATGGCGCGGACATCTAGCCCAGTTATTGCCGGCCAAATCGCAAGTCGCGCCAGTGGAGAATCATCCCGCGCTGCCCTACGCGGAATTACCGGCGTTCATGGCCAAACTTCGCTCCAAGGAAGGCGTCAGCGCTCGAGCATTGGAATTCACCATTCTGACGGTCGCACGCACGGGCGACACGATTGGCGCCACATGGCAAGAGATCAACAAGACTGAGAAGCTTTGGACCGTTCCAGCCGCCCGCGTGAAAGGCAAGAAGGGTGCCCGCAAACGTGATCATGTGGTGCCACTTTCGGAACAAGCCTTGGCCATTCTGGAAGGTTTACCAGCCGACGGCGATTACATTTTCCCAGGCGGCAAAGACGCCGCTGCCGGCTTATCCAACGCGGCAATGGATCAGATGCTCAAGGGCATGAATGAGGAAAGGGAAGCGGTGGGGCTGCCGCTATGGAAAGATCCTCAACTGGATCGGTCGATTGTCCCACACGGGTTCCGAAGCACGTTCCTAGATTGGGGGCACGATACGACGAACTATCCAAAGGAAATGCTTGATATCGCGCTGGCGCACACGGTTCCTGACAAGGTGGAAGCGGCCTATCGGCGCGGTAATATGCGCGAAAAGCGCCGCCGGATGATGGCCGACTGGGCGAGATATTGCGCGAAGCCTGTCCGAACCGATCGGCAGGCCAACGTGATTGACATGAGGGCAGCGCGATGACGTCGCTGATCGGCATGACGCTCAGGGAAGCCTTTGAACTCGGTGCGCGGAATATTGAGGATTTGGATCAGGTCGCGGAGGTGCTGTTGAGCGCTTTGCGGCGGGATGAGGTCACAGCGACTGCTAACGAGTATTGCGAGGAGCATATTGATGAGAACGGCGCTCACTGCCTTCAAAGAAAGGCAGAGGCTCGTCTTGAACCGAGATTTTGGGACCTAGCCAAGCCGAATTGGCTCTACAACCAAGCGAGACGGCCCGCGTTCCCGGGAGAGAATCTACCCGCGGCCATCGCAACGGGGATTTGGTTAAGGCGCCGGGACATTGAAGCATTTGGCTGGACGACTGTATCGGTGCCAGAGGCAGGGCAGCCTGAATCGGCACGGCCCAACGAGGCGAAGCCAGTCCGACCCTCAAACCCTCGGCGTCGTGGGCCACCGGCGATCGTTCGTAACCGTGTGAAAGACGCGATGCGGGATTATGGTCTGGGAAAACTGGCTGGGCTGACTGAAGAGGCCATGGCTGCACAGTTCGGTGCCTCACGGACGACCTGCCGGGACGCGCTCGCCGACCTGAAGTCGGAAATTGTCACAGATTGAAACTCTGACAAACTCCAATCACAAACAACTAGAAACACTCGAAAACTGAATCCATCTTCGTCGTCATGCGCACGCAAGCGCACGCAACGGAGATGAACCAATGTCGTCTGAAAAACAATTTTGGCGCTTAGCTCGGGTGAGGGAGGAAACTGGCCTCTGCACTCGCTCGATTTATGATGGGATGGCGGCTGGTAGCTTCCCGAAAAACTTCCCGATCAGCAAGCAGGCTCGCGCTTGGTTGAGCGATGAAGTTAAAGCCTGGAAAGCGGCTCGCCTTGCTGCGCGCGAGGCCGCATAGATCATGGCCTCAAACGCAGGGAAGGCCGCTCACCGTGGCGACGGTGGCGACCTTCGGAATTCTCAGTCCGGGCGGGCTGACACTTCCGATATAGGCCAAATCCCCACACGGCCGCAAGACCGGCTCATCGCGACGGTGCAAAAACATGACCGGGCGCGGTTCGAAATCGCGCTGCGTTCGTTCCGATCTGACCGGCGCATCACCGTGCGGCTGTGCGAATCGAACGGGCAGGGCGGATACAAAAACTCGGGTCCGTGCATCGCGATCGCGCCGCACAAGCTACGCCACATCATAGAAGCACTCGAACTAGCGGAAGCGGCGGCAAAAGCGGAGGGCCTGCTATGGCCTCTCCCGGTTTAACGCTGCGGCCTGATCAAATCTCGCTCAAGAAGCGCGCCAGCGAGCATTTGAGGCAGGGATACAAGCGTGTCGGCGTCGAGGCGCCGACTGGAACGGGAAAAACGGTTGTCGCCGCCAGCATGCTCGGGAGCGCCGCCGAGCGAGGCTTTCGATCGTGGTTCATTTGCCACCGGCGCGAATTATTAAAGGGAGCGAGCAGCAAGTTTGCGGCGGTCAACGTCGATCATGGACTTATCGCCTCCGGCCTCAGAGCAAATCCCTGGCCTCTCGTCCAAGTATGCTCGATCTCGACGCTGCTACGATGTTACGAGCACCTTGAGAAGCCGCGTTTCGTCATTTGGGACGAAGCCCACCATCTGAGCGCGCGCTCTTGGAGCCAAATTCACGCCTACTTGCCCGACGCGTTCCACATCGGTCTGTCCGCGACATGGATTCGGCGCGACGGCGCAGGCCTCGATCAGCATTTTCAGGTTTTAGTTCGCAGTCCCGACTTTGATTGGTTTAAGAGGCGCGGAATTCTCGTTCCGTATCGGCATCTGGCGCCGAACGAAATGGATTTGACCGGCGTCCGCACGCGCATGGGCGACTACGTCAGAGGCGAACTTGCAGCGGTGGGAGAGCGGTATCGCATCGATCAAGCAGCGGTGACCGCTTATCGCAAGCACGTTGCCGGCAAGCGAACGATCGTCTTTGCCGTCTGTGTCGAGGAATCGGAAAAGGTTGTCACCTGTTTCCGGGCAGCGGGCATTTCTGCAGAACACGTCGATGCGAAAACCGGCGAGACGGAGCGAGACGCCATCATCGAACGGTTTGCCCGCGGTGAAACTGCCGTGTTGTCGAATGTGGATTTGTTCGGCGAGGGTTTTGATTTACCGGCCGTCGAAGCGGTGCTGATGCTTCGGGGGACGCAATCGCTGAGCTTACATCTGCAACAGATCGGCAGGTGCTTGCGGCCCTCACCAGGCAAGACATGTGCGACGGTGATCGACCTGGTCGGAAACTGGCGCCGCCACGGTTTGGCGAGCGAGGCCCGGCAATGGAGTCTGGAGGCCCGGCCGCGCACCATAGGTACGATGCGGAACGATCTCTGGAGATGCGAGGCCTGCACTGCCGTCAATGCCTCCGGACCGTCATGCGAGGCCTGTGGCGCGCCACCACGGCCGCCGGCGAAACGCCGCAGCGACGTCGACCTTTGGTGTGAGTTGGTCGGCGATCCCGAATTGCTCAAAGAAATACGCGGGATGTCACACTACCAACTGCTCGCCTGGGCTGATAACGAGCGCCACGCCAGAATGGCAGCGATCGTCAAAGGCTGGAAACCCGGCTGGGCCTTTCATCATTTGCGCGAACGGCGCGCGCAATCATCCGGGGGTGCAGCATGAACCGCGTCGTCGAACTGGATGAACTCTGGCGATCAAAGCTGCTTTTGAAAGGCAACGGCGAACCGCGCCCGCCTCTGGCGAACGCAATCACCGCGCTGCGGGTTGCAGCGCAATGGAGGGGCGTGATCAGCTTTGACGCCTTTGGCCTCACAACAGTGATGACCGGCGCGCCGCCTTGGGAGGCGGGCAGGAACGATTTTTCGAACCGGCCATGGTCGCAGCGGGATGATGCGCTAGCGACGGATTGGCTACAGCACATGGGAATTTCGGTTGGGCTCGAGACAACACAACAGGCGATCGAGACGGTTGCGAGGGACAACGAATTCCATCCGCTGCGAGACTATCTCGATGGGCTCCATTGGGATGGAATAAACCGGACGAGCAATTGGCTGGCACTCTACCTCGGCGCGGAGGACACGCCTTACACGCGCGCTGTCGGCGAGGCGTTCCTGACCTCCGCAGTCGCCAGGATATTCAGGCCCGGCTGCAAGGCTGACCAGGTCCTGATCTTGGAAGGCGGGCAAGGCATCTTGAAATCCACTGCCGTGCGCACATTGACAGAACCGTGGTTCAGCGACGAGATCGCGCTGCTCGGCACCAAGGATGCCGCCATGCAGACTAAGGCGGTTTGGGTCATCGAACTTTCGGAGTTGGACAGCCTGCGCGGTCCCGACGTTTCCAAGATCAAGGCGTTCGTCTCGCGAACGACGGACAGGTTCCGGCCGCCGTACGGCAAGCGCATCATCGAGAGCCCGCGGCAATGCGTGTTCATCGGCACGACCAACGCCGCCGGGTATCTCAAGGATGCGACCGGCGGGCGTCGGTTCTGGCCGGTGCGTTGCGGGTCGATCGATCTCGCTGGGCTCCGGCGGGATCGCGATCAGATATGGGCTCAGACAGTCATGAGTTTCAGGTCCGGTCGACCGTGGTGGCTAACTGATCGCACGTTGATCGAGGACGCCGCAGTTGAGCAACGAGGCCGCTATGCAGGCGATCCATGGGATGAAACAATCCAGGTGTTTGTGGAAAACCTCACGAGCACATCCGTCGACGAAGTCCTGCATCAGGCGCTGGCAATTCCGAAGGAACAATGGACCCAGACGAACGCCACCCGCGTCTCACGCTGCCTGCAATCGTTCGGCTTCGCTCGCTCGCAAGTCCGCAACGAAGATGGGAGGCGGACATGGAGGTACGTCCGTCACCACTGAGCGACGAAAATCCGCTTGTCACCACTTCGGAACCGCAGGTCCGGCGATCGCTCAGCAAGAACCAACGGTTGTCACCACTCGATCAAGTGGTGACATGGATCAAGTGGTGACAGCAAAAACTACCGCGGCACAGCTATTGTCACCACTGTCACCACTGTCACCAGTATGTTGCACACACATAGAGAAAAGTAGAATTTCGGGGAGTTTAGAAAACCACTGGTGACAGGGGTGACACCGGTGACGGCCCAAAGGGCGCGCCTCAAAGCGCGCCTGATCACCTCATTCGCGCGACGGCTTGCCGATGTCATCGTGCTCTCGGCGGAGCAACTGTCCGCTGGTACTGCACCTGAATAGTTGAACTTGTTGACGCTTTTATAGCGTGTGTCGGCTACCCACACGGTTACCCACAAAATCATACTTGAATTGCTACAGATTTTCGCGTAAGGGCGAGCGGTCAGCTTGTTCTGACTTGCTCAGGGCGCGACAGCGCAGCGGGCTTCCAACGTCACCGGAAGCCCTATCCATGAACCCAACTCGCCAGCCCCGCTGCCAGGTCTGTAAACACTCTGAACGGTGGCGGGTTGAGCTGCTGCGCGCCGGTGGCGCGTCGCTCGACGCCCTTGCGGAGAAGTTCTCGCTTGACCGTGATTCCATCCATCGGCACTGGCACAACCACGTCACGGACGAAATGAAGGCGTCGTACCTGTGCGGTCCGGCGCAGCTTGCCGAACTGGCGGAGAAGGCAGCAGCGGAGGGCGATAGCGTTCTGGACTATCTCCGGATGATCCGTACCGTGCTGACCGGTCAGCTCGCCGCCATGACTGAAACCGGCGATGCCCGCGGCGCTGCCTGCGTGGCCGGCCGGTTGACTGCCACACTCGAAACCATGGCGCGTATCACCGGAGAGATTGGCGCACTGGCGCGGTCGACCATCAACATCAACGGCAACGTTGCGATCGTGAATAGTCCGGAGTTTGCGCGCGTGCAGGCAAGCCTCATGCGCGCCTTGGCACCGTTCCCTGATGCGCGTAGCGCCGTGGTGGGGGCGCTGCGCGACCTGGACGCAAACAACGCACAGGCGCCGCTGCCTGCGAGAGTAATCAACCATGTCGCTGGGTAGCTTCGCCAGCCGCTTAGCCGACAGCCTCGCAGATGGCGGTTGGCACGCCAAGGCGCGCCCCGAACAACTGCCTCCGCCGGGCAACTGGAACGGATGGCTGTTTTTGGCCGGACGCGGAGCGGGAAAGACGCGATCTGGTGCCGAATGGGTCAAGGATTTGGCCGAAGCCAACCAGGCAGGCCGCATTGCGCTGATCGCGCCAACGGCTGCGGACGCCCGGGATATCATGGTTGAGGGTGAGTCCGGGATCCTCGCCACCGCCTCGGCCTGGTGTCGGCCGGAGTATGAGCCTAGCAAACGAAGGCTGACATGGCCGAACGGCGCGCAGGCCTCGATGTTCTCGGCCGAGGAGCCGGAACGCCTCCGGGGTCCGCAATTTAATGCTGCATGGTGTGACGAATTGGCGGCTTGGAACAACCCGACCGCGACATGGGACCAGTTGATGTTCGGCCTGCGCCTTGGGGCGCGGCCGCGATGGATGGTCACAACGACACCAAAGCCGAGCAGGCTATTACGGGAACTGCTAGCACGGGAGGGCACTGACGTCGCGATCTCGCGCGCCAGCACTTTTGCCAACGCCGCAAACCTCGCCGGTGCGTTCCTTGAAAGCATCAGGGTGCGATACGAAGGGACGCGCCTCGGCCGGCAGGAGTTAAACGCCGAGCTGCTGGAGGATGTGCAGGGCGCGCTGTGGTCGCGGCAGATGATCGACGATGCCGCCCTGAAGGGGGCCGCGCTCCCCGACATGGTGCGCGTCGTAGTCGCGATCGATCCGTCCGGAACGGCGGGCGCGTCCGACAAGGGCGACGCCGTCGGAATCGTAGTGGCCGGCAAGGGTGTCGACGGCAAGGCATACGTCCTCGCCGATCGTACCTGCAAATTGTCGCCGGATGGATGGGGCCGACGCGCGGTTGAGGCCTATCGGGAATTCAAGGCCGATCGAATTATTGCGGAGCGTAACTTCGGCGGCGCGATGGTTGAGCACGTTATTCGGACAGTCGACAACTCGGTTTCATATCGCGAGGTAACGGCATCGCGCGGCAAGATCGCGCGAGCAGAGCCTGTTGCCGCGCTGTATGAGCAAAACCGCGTGAAGCACGTGCACTCTTTCCCGGAGCTTGAAGACGAATTGTGCGCGATGACGTCGGATGGTTATGTCGGCGATGGTTCGCCCGATCGAGCCGACGCTACGATATGGGCGCTTACCGAATTGATGATCGGTCATCAGCAAATTGAAATTGGCGAGCTCAACTGCGTGCAGGTCGACGCTGGCAGGTATGCTGGCCGTATCAACTTTGTTACGCGCGGGTTCGATAATCCGTGGGGAGCTTGGTAAAATGAGTTCTTGGATTCAGGAGAGCGGCTCATCCGCAACCTCATGAACAATCTTCGAGCAATGCGCGCGGAAACTTGTTGACGAGCGACGGTTTCGAGCGCCCGACGGCGAGCGGGAACGCGCCGGTTCCGGTTGCAGTCTGCCAAAGGCCGAAAAGCCGGGATTAGCTCAATTCGTCAACTTCTTGTTCACCAATAATTGCCACCCTGATCGTCGCCTTACCGGGCTTGTAATTGCGTAACCGAAAAGCCGCCCCCGATCGTCCCGGAGGCGGCTTTTTGTTTTTATCCGGGGCGCGCGAGACTGCACGTGAGTTTTCAGATCACGGTTTTGAAGGTGTTGGCCGGTCAAGTTGATGGGCGAGCAACGCTCGCCCAACTCACGCGACAGGTTTCTATTCTCATTTCCAGTGGCCCCGATTGGACCGATCGAACCAAGCGGCTAGCTGCGCTTGCGCCCGGCCTAAGCATCTTCGGTTCGCATTTTGTGACTGTCGATGGTGGCGGTTGGCAGATTACCGACGCGGGCCGGGCGTTTCTATTGTCACTCGAAACTCGAGCCTCGGCGATGTCCGAAACACCCTGCATTACTGCGGACGTTATGCCGGCATCCGTTACAGCACCCCTCGAACCGACGCCCGAGGCTTCGCCGCCGCCGTCTGAAGGTCAACACGTGCCCGAAGTGGCTGCACCACAGCCCATCTCTCAGCGATCCACGATGATGCGCCTGATCGGCATCCAGAGACGAGTCAAATCTTCACCTAATACGGGACGAAAGCGGCGGTCACGTTAGCCGATCGCCGGTCGGGTGAATAAGCACACGCTTACCGTCCCGCTGAATGATCAGGCGATATCGGCCTTGTTTCACTACATGCAGCCAACTTTCGACCAAGGGCCCTTTGGCGCCGCAGGTAGGGATGTCGGTTCGAACGACGAGCTTCGTATCATTTCTCAGTATGGCTTAAGGTGGATTTCGCTAAGGCTGCCCGGGCGGACAATACACAGACGACCCTTAATCGCAGAGGCCGAGCGTCTCATGGCCACTGCTATCGATCTGCCGCTGTCTCGCAATTCAAGCAGGCGGCGATCATCTTCCTCCGTCCAAAGCTTGTTCCTACTTCCAACCATCGCAAGTTTTCACAGCATCATGACGAGAGTGATGGGGCGATTGGCACTTTATCAATAAATTGCCAGTCAGTCGTTCAGCGAGCACTATCGCCATCGGGGCGCGCGCTTCTCGCGTCTACTTACTGACGCAGGGCATTGAATCGATCCTTGGCCTCCAGAATGCCACCGGCGCGTGCCTTCGCATATAAAACTCGCGCGCCTTCGTCACTTCGCCGCGCGTTCCGTACGTCCCCCATCCGGATAGGGATGGCGGGATCATATGTCTCCGCGAGCATGAAGCTCGCCTGCGCGCTCCCTGTTTCGGCAGCGCGCTCTAGCACGACACGGGCAGCACCGATGTCGCCCTGGCCGAGTAGCGCCTTGGCGAGCGCGATCAACCTGTTCGCATCCGGACTACTTTGCGCTTGCGTCTGTACGGCCGCCGGCCGTGCTATCGAAGCCATTTCCTCCGCTTGCGCGGCTTCGGGCGTTTGGCGGCTCGCCGCAGGCTCAGGCGTAACGCGCGCATCACTCGTACGCCACGCAGACCCCAGATCCCGTGCCATTGCCGCCGCTCTGTCGCGTTCTTGCTGCAGAGATCGTCGCAGTTCCGCCATTGCGCGCTCCGCCGTCTGCTTGACCTGCGCCGTTTCGTCGCCCGCCTTGCGCAATTGCGCCGCCTGGCTCTCAATTTCCTGCTGCGCCGTCGCCAGTTCGCTCGCGAGTGCGGCACCGCGCGCGCGTTCTTCATCGAGCGTTTGACGATATTGCACCGAACTTGCGGTTAGGTCCTGTCGCACGGTGTCGACCTGCTGCGCGAGGGCGGCCGCTTTCCCGCGCTCCTCTCCGAGCGCTTGAGCGGAATTTGCGATCTCCGCCCGCAACTGCAGAGTGAGCCGGTGGACAGTGCGGCGGGTCTCGGCAAGCTCATTCGTCAAGCTGTCAGTAGGTTGTTCCTGCTCCAGAGATTGTCGCGCTTCCGGCGCGAACGCCTTCCCAGCCTGCTTGGCCGGCGCGCCTGCAGGGTCTCTGGCCTGATCGGCTCCGGCCTGTTCCTGAACCGCCAGTAAATCGGCCGGCGACTTGGCGTCTCGCTCGACCTGCAGGCGATTGATGCCGAAGACACCCTGGCGCCCGGCGTCTTGGGTAACATAACCCGCGACTTCGGAGCGGAAATAAACGCCGATAATCGCCATCGCGATGAGAGACGTTGTGATCGACCGAGCTACAAATCGCCTCGGCGATTTGTCATCCTCTCGCAGCAGATATTTGTCGCGCGGTCTTGGATACCAATGTGTCGGTGTAATTTTGCTCGGCTCGCCGTTTTCACCCAACCATTGATACGTCTTGCGCGACCAGTGAGCAGTGTCATAACTGCCGCTCGCGTCATTCTCGAGAATGACGACTTTCCCGTCTCTTGGCGCGGTCTCGATAGCTTGGCGCATGCAAAGACTTCCTCTGCGCTATCGAGCTCCGTGCTCAAAGTGATTGGTAACACAATGTGATGCCAACATATGCCTCGCGCTGCATCTGACCTACTTAACGCTGTCATTTGAAGGTTTTCTGAAGGGCGTCCGTAAGAGTACAAGGTCCTGAAATGGATGCGACCAAGGTCCCGAAACTCGCCAAGCCGAGCGATGTCCATTAATCGGCTACTCCATGGCCGCCGTCGGACGACCTCGGCCCTACCAACCGGCATGGTGCGTACGAGAGTAGGGTAGGTTCCGGTGTTGTGAGGAATGGCAATCACCTGCGCCCCTCCACGGCTCTCCAAGTTTTCGTGCCGTTATCCGTAAGTTTACGGAGACACCTTAGTATTGCGGAGGCACCTTGTGTTCAATATTGTACATTGAGACTGGAACGAACGTCCGGTTTCTGTAGCAGGTCACCGGTAATTTGTGAGGGCGACCATCGTGATGGGTAGAGACTATTTCACGCGTCAGGCGGAGACGCTTCTTCAACTCGCCAAGTCAACAACCGATCCCCAGGCTGCGGCCTCCCTGATCGAGAGGGCCGCCGACCTTCACACACTCGTTGAAGAGTTGGGCGCGGCCCCAGACCCAAGCCCTCCAGGGTTGAATCACCCGTAAGGTCACCTCACGAGGCGTAAAGCAGCCCCAGGGCGGTTTCCCTTCAAGAGAGCTGACGCGTTTGGGAACGTGCATTTACGAATGGGTCGTCCACCTCACGATCGCTCAGGGCTTGTGCGGCAATAACAACTTCGAGGCGGTTACGGGCGTTGAGTTTTTGCATCAGGATCGTCATGTAATTTTTGACGGTCTTCTCGCTGATTTTTAGCGAGGTGGCGATCGCTTTGTTGGTAAAGCCCCGCAACAACAGTCGAACGATCTGGTCTTCGCGAATGCTGAATCTGACGGCTTCGGCCGCCACTCGCCGCAGCGATGCGTTTCGCAATCCTGCGATGACCTGGCTTGCAAAGCTTTGTGTAATGTACGTTTCGCCATGCCGAACCGCTTCAACAGCCTGAATGAGCTCCTTCGCGCTGCTGCCTTTCAGGACATATCCGTTTGCGCCAGCATCCAGTGCGCGGATCGCGGAGTCGACGCCGGTCGCAGCAGTGAACGCGACTATCTTTGTGTTTGGAGAGACCTTGATAGACGTCGCGATTGCCTCGTAGACGTCGCCCGCCATGCTTAAATCGACGATGATGACGTCTGGATGGAACCGCAAGGAAATGTCGATGATGTCTCTTGCCGTCGAACCCGTCGACAAAATTTCGAGACCCTGAGCGCGCGACAACAGCGCAACGATGCCTTCAATCATCAATGGGTGGTCGTCTACCAAACCAATGGAAACCGTACTCATAATGTCCCCTGCAATTCGCACGCGTTGAAAATATAACGCAATCAAGATGTTCATACATCATTTACTTAAGGACTACCTCGAATGATCCTGTATCCTCCAGTTGTGCGTTAGAGGGAACTGATGTGACTGAAGATCGCGCGCCGATCATCGCAATTCTAATTTTCTGGTAGAGTGACGGGCAGCTTTGCTCGAATTTGCGTCCCGATGCCGCGTTGCGATATCACCTCAAACGTGCCTTTAAGGGCTTCGACACGGTTGCGCAAACCCGCGATGCCAAGGCCAATCCTGCTGCGCCGGTTCGCATGATTGTTGTCGACCAGCCCCGGGCCGCTATCGCTCACCGCAACGACGATCGATTGCGTATCCGCCCAAACCTCGACGCGCTGTTCCATTGCTTTCCCGTGATGAAACGCGTTGTTCAATCCTTCCTGCACGATCCTGTACAGGCATATTGTCACCGGTAGCGTGAGATCTTCGGGCAAGATTCCAATCTGACGGCCGACCTCCGTTCCTGTCGCATCCTCGTGGTTCTGTACAGCAAGCCGGAGTATTTCATTGGGCGTCAGCCCCTCCAATTGGGGGAGCACAAGTCCGGTCGAGATATCGCGGAGTTCCCTAAGTATCCGCGCAGTCAGGGCTTCGGTGCCGGCATTGTCGGGACCGCCACAGCCGACCTCGGCTCTGTTCGTGCCGCTCGGTTCGGTCAGCTTGAGCATTAAGAGGCTCACGAGTTGGATCGGCCCGTCATGCAGATCCTGTCCAATCCGCGCAAGGAGATTTTCGTTGGAGTTCGCGGCCTCCAGACGGGCATGATCTGCCGCTCGACGCAACTTGTGATTCTGCGCAGCGAGCTTCTTAGCCTCCACCACATTCTTCATGAGAGTTGACTGGTAGTCGGTGACCAGGTTTGCAGCGCGGCGAACCATCAGGAACAGAACCAGCATCATCGGAGCGGTGGCCGCACCAACGATTCCCATTGATATGAGACGGATCGAGACAAGATCGTCCGCAAGTCGTCTGCCGTCAGCATAGACCTCGCCGACGGCGATGATCGTCTTTGTCCCTTTGCGGAATAGCGGGGCATAGATTTCGACGAGCGGAACATGCAGGTTGCTCCCGGTGGCATTCTCCACGGCGTCTAGATAATCGAACTCGCTGTTTACCTTGCCCGCGGCGGCTGTGGTGATGTGATGCGAAGGAAATTTCTCCCCGACTGATTCCTTATTGGTCGAGTACACTAGCGTCGCATCCGGCAACCAGATCTTGATCAATTTTACGCGTTCGCCCAGTTTTCCAGCAAGCAAGTCATCGAGCTTTTTCACACTTTCTGGAGACAGGCTGCGGGAAGTGGCGAGGTCTTGCGCTAATGGACCGAGGAAAAGTTCGGTGAAGAGGGCGCCTTCTTCGGCGGCCGTTTGCATCATGCTTGCTTCAATGCGTTGCGAGATGACGAACGCGAGCAGTCCCATCGAGACCGCGATCGTTATGGCGGCAGCTATGACAAATTGATGAGCAAATCCGAGTGAACGAGTCTTGAAGCCGGTCTTAACAGACGACCGAGTCATCGCCGTGGGTCCTTGCCTAAAGCGAGGAGCGGCGCTTGAAATTTCCGCGCCGCGTGACAAGCGCTCCTCGTCCAAATCCATCTTCCAGCACTGTATCACATCCAGGGGCATGAAATACCTCCGACTGATCTATAGGGCCGTTAACGCTAATGAGGCCGCTCATAATCGGTGAAAGGAAGCACCTCAGCCGGACGATGTCTCGGGACTTTAGTCCCCGGTTGTTGTGGGACCTTGTTCCCCATTCAACGGGGGACCTTGTGCCTCGTACTTCTCGGGACCTTGTCCCCTTATCCGCGCGCTTCGAAAAATCTCAGAATGGCATCGTCGAGGTCTGAGCCAGTGTTGGCATCACAGCATGAGCGACATTGGTTTCAACGACCCGGCCGCGGCTGCGGTCTGTTCCAACAACAGGTGAGGGTGTCATGGTTGCCTATATCAAAAGCGATCTGGAATTCATTCTCGAGCAGATCAAGGTCGCGGAACAGCATGCGCTTTTCGTGCAAAGCGGTGGTGCCGCAGGCAAGCCCTTGTTCGGGCCGAACGGTTCGATTCCGGCCTACAATCTCTCGATGGGCCTCCGTACCGTCGACGGTAGCTACAACCACTTGCTGCCGGGGCAGGAACAGTGGGGCGCAGCCGGCAACCAGTTTCCGACCCTGCTGGATCCGGTCTACAGGCCGTCGGGCGGCCAGGTCGACATGGATGGCCCCGGCCCGGCGCCCGCGATGGGGCAGTTGAACTACAACCCCTCGAACAATCCCGGCTCGCTCGTCTTCGACGCGAGCCTGCGCACCATTTCCAACCTGCTCGTTGACCAGACGCTGGGCAATCCGGCTGCGATCCTGACCGCGCTGCAGCGCGCCGGTTCCGCGGACGCGATGGCCGATCTTCCGGCGGTGACGGCGATCTACCAGGCCTTCAAGCCGGCCTTCGACGCCGAGTACCAGGCCCGCGTGGTCATGCAGAACGCCAAGATCGCCGCCGACGAGCTCGGCGACGGCGATCCCATCACGCCGCCGACGCCGGAGGAGCAGGAAGCCATCGATGCGTGGATCGCTGCGACCGCGGCCCACGCGGCCACCGTGGTAGAGCTGGAAGCGGCGCGCGTGGTACGCGACGGGGCCCTGGAGCCCTTCGGCATCGAAATGCAGGGCGACAACGTCTATCTGCCGGCAGTGGCGCCGGACGAAGGCCTGTCGGCACCGTTCAATTCCATGTTCACCCTGTTCGGCCAGTTCTTCGATCACGGCCTCGACCTCGTCAACAAGGGCGGCAGCGGCACCGTGTTCATTCCGCTGGCGGAGGACGATCCGCTCTATGTCCAAGGCAGCCACACCAATTTCATGGTCCTGACCCGCGCCACGGTCGGGGCGGGCCAGGACGGCCTGATGAATACCGCCGACGATGTCAGGCCCGTGAACACCACGACCGCCTACGTCGATCAGAACCAGACCTACACCTCGCATTCGTCGCATCAGGTCTTCCTGCGCCAGTACGTGCTCAACGCCGCCGGCGATCCGGTGGCCACCGGCAAACTCATCGAGGGCGCCAACGGCGGCATGGCGACCTGGGGCGAGGTCAAGCTTCAGGCCGCGCAGAAGCTCGGCATCCTGCTCACCGACTTCGACGTCGGCAACGTTCCCCTGCTGCGGACCGACGCCTACGGCAACTTCATTCCCGGCCAGAACGGCAATCCGCAGATCATCACCGGCCTCGGCCCGGACGGCATCCCGAACACCGGCGACGACGTCGTCGTCGAAGGCAACCTCGCAGCCCCGGTGACGACCGTTGGCGCGATCCGCACCGGCCACGCCTTCCTAGCCGACATCGCCCACGAAGCCGTGCCGGTCGGCAAGATCGCCGACGGCGACATCACGATCGGCCTGGCCAACCCCGGCAACGGCGACACCGAATACGACAACGAACTGCTCGACGCGCACTTCATCGCCGGCGACGGCCGCGTCAACGAGAACATCGGGCTGACCGCGGTCCACCACGTGTTCCATGCCGAGCACAACCGCCTCGTCCAGCACACCAAGGACCAGGTGCTGGCGACCGGCGATCTCGCCTTCATCAACGAGTGGCTGGATGGTCCCGACCTTCTCGTCCTGCCGACCCCGGCACAGCTGTCCACGCTGGTGTGGGACGGCGAACGCCTGTTCCAGGCCGCCAAGTTCGGCACCGAGATGCAGTACCAGCATCTGGTCTTCGAGGAATTCGCCCGCAAGGTCCAGCCCAACATCAACGTCTTCCTGGTCCCCGACGGCTTCGACACCTCGATCAACCCCTCGATCGTGGCCGAATTCGCCCACGTCGTGTACCGTTTCGGCCACTCGATGCTGACGGAGTCCATCGACCGCTTCGACAGCACCTTCCAGGCCGACCACATCGGGCTGATCGAGGGCTTCCTCAACCCGCTCGCCTACGATGGCGGCGGCACCACCACCGCCCACACCCTGACCGATGAGGTCGCCGCCGGCGACATCATCCGCGGCATGACGCGCCAGGTCGGCAACGAGATCGACGAATTCGTCACCACCGCGCTGCGCAACAACCTGCTCGGCCTGCCCCTCGACCTCGCGACCATCAACCTGGCGCGCGGCCGCGACACCGGCGTGCCGTCGTTGAACGTCGCCCGCCGTGAATTCTACGAAGCGACCAACCAGGAGGAACTCCTCAAGCCCTACGCCAGCTGGACCGACTTCGCCGGGCATCTCAAGCATGAAGCCTCGATCATCAACTTCATCGCTTCCTACGGCACCCATACGCTAATCACCACTCAGACGACCCTCGAGGGCAAGCGCGACGCCGCGCTCACCATCATCACCGGCAATTCGGTCGGCAACCTGCCGGTTCCCGCCGACCGGCTCGACTTCCTCAACGCCACGGGCGCCTACACCGGCGGTTCGCTCGGCGGCCTCGAAAACGTCGACCTGTGGATCGGCGGTCTCGCCGAGGAGATCATGCCGTTCGGCGGCATGCTGGGATCGACCTTCAACTTCGTCTTCGAAGTGCAGATGGAGCAGCTGCAGAGCGGCGACCGCTTCTACTACCTGCAGCGGCTCGACGGTCTGCATCTCTTCAGCGAAATGGAGAACAACTCCTTCGCCGCGATGATCATGCGCAACACTGACACGACGCATCTGCCGTCGGACGTGTTCTCGACCCCGGGCCTGATCCTCGAAGTCGATCGGGTCACCAGGCAATTCAACGACCTGGACGGCGACGGAACCCTGGAGAACGACGATCCGGTGGGCACCAGCCTCCTGACCCCGCTGGTCCTGCGGGACAATCCGGCAACTCCGGGCGCGGAAATCAACTATCTGCGCTACACCGGCGACGAGCACGTCGTCCTCGGCGGCACCGAAACGGCGGACACTTTGATCGCCAGCATCGGCGACGACACGCTGTTCGGCGACGGCGGCAATGACCGGCTCGAGGGCGGCTTCGGCAACGACATCATCAATGCCGGCGACGGCGACGACATCATCAAGGACATCGGCGGCGACGACAACATCAAGGCCGGCGCCGGCCACGACGTGGTGCACGCCGGACCGGGCCTCGACCTCGTCATGGGCAATTCCGGCCAGGACTTCATCTTCCTCGGCACCGACATGGGCTCGGAGGTGTTCGCCGGCGAAGGCAACGACTTCATCTACGGCAACAGGAACGCCGAACGGATCCTCGGCAACGAAGGAAACGACTGGATCGAAACCGGCACCTTCGACGGCGCTCCGGGCGACAACTTTGACGAAATCTTCGCGCGCGACTCGATCGACGGCCACGACGTGTTCCTCGGCGACGGCGGCTTCGATGAGTTCATCGCCGAGGGCGGCGACGACATCATGGTCGGCAGCCTCGGCCGCGGCAAGATGGCCGGTATGTCCGGCTTCGACTGGGCGACCTACAAAGATAGCATCATGAAGGTGGACGCGGACTTCACCCGCGGCATCGTGTTCGACGAGAACCCGAACCCCCCGGGGTTCGGGACGCTCGATGCCTACGAGTCGGTGGAAGGCCTCTCGGGTTCCAAGTTCGACGACGTGCTGACCGGAGCGGACACCCTTGCGGAGGAACGCGTGGCCGCTTCGGCCGGTGGCTCGGAAGGATTCCGCGGCAGCGCCCTGACCAAGGAAGGCATTGAGCGCATTGCCGGGTTGCAGGCGGTCTTGGGCCTCACCGCCGCCCAGATGACGGCTCTGACCGCCAACGCCATCGCCTACAACGCCGGCGAGATCATCCTCGGCGGCGACGGCAGCGACACCATCATGGGCCGCGCCGGCGACGACATCATCGACGGCGACAGCTGGCTCAACGTCAGGATCGCCGTTCATGCCAACATCGGCCCGAACGGCGGCACCGGCGCCATCCTCGAGCACCACAGCAGCATGACCACGCTGGCGGCCAAGATGTTCTCGGGCGAGATCAATCCCGGTCAGCTCCAGATAGTCCGCGAGATCACGACCGCCGCGGATGCCACGCCGGACATCGACACCGCGAGGTACCAGGGCAACCGTTCGGAGTACGCCTTCTCGGCCACGGCGGCCGGCGAACTTGTCGTGTCGCATGCTGTCGAGGACTCGCTCGACGGCACCGACCGGCTGCGCAACATCGAAAGGCTCCAGTTCCTCGACGGCAACCCGCTCAACATCATCGTCGGGACGCCGAACAACGACGTGCTCACCGGCACCGCCCAGGACGATCTGATGCTCGGCCTTGCCGGCAACGACCTGCTCAACGGCGGCGCCGGCAACGACATTCTGGTCGGCGGTCCGAACGGACCGGCCACCGGCGGCACCTTCGCGGACCCCTTCACCACGGCCAATCCGGCCTGGGTGCAGACCAACGACGGCACCACCGCGGCCACGGACCAGATCCGCATCGACGACAACAACAACAACGTGCTCCGCTTCTTCGGCGGACCCAACATGAACGGCGCCGAGATCACCCGGGCGTTCGACCTCTCCAGCGCGAACACCGCGACCATCACCTACAACGTCGACGCCGACAACCTCGACGGCGCCGAACAGGTGCGGGTACTGTTCGCGGCCGACGGCAACAACTACGTCCTGCTCAACACCATCGACGGCAACGACAACGCCCCCGGCAACCACGTCGTCACCGGGCCGTTCTCCACGACCGCACGCATCCGCTTCGAGGTCACGAGCATCGCCGGAGGCCTGACCGATAACGTCGAGATCGACGATCTGCAGATCGTGTACTCCGCGGCCGAAACGCTCAACGGCGGACTCGGCAACGACACCTACTCCTTCGCCGTCGGCGACGGCATCGACATCGTCAACGAACTGGCCAACGAGGGAGCCGCGGACCGCATCTCCATCCTGGCACCGAGCACCGGAATCGATCCGGATACCTTGCTGCCGATCCTGACGATCACCTCGCTGAACGCCAGCGACAACAACGGCGCCACGGCCAATGGCGACCTGGTGATCAACTACACCCTGCCCACCGGTACCCAGCAGACCATCACGGTAGCCGGGCACTTCACGGGCGGCAATGCCCAGACTGGCGTCGAGCGCATCAATTTCAACGGCGCCAATTTCGCCGGCTACGCGCTCGGAGCCGACGACTACCTCGTCAGTCGCTCCGATCCGGGCAACCGCGACAGTGGCGGCGTCAATCTAGCGGCCTCGACCGCCAACAACTTCATCGTCGGCGAGACCGGAACCTCCGACGAGATCGTCGGCGGCAGCGGCAACGACCTGATCTTCGGAGGCGCCGGTGCGGGCTCCAACGACCTGGTCGGCGGGCTGGGTGACGACCTCCTGGTCGGCGGCACGGGCAACGACGACCTCGACGCCCGGGACAACGACGATGACGACAATCTGGATCTGGTAGGAGCACTCGGCGCCGACACGATGGTCGGCGGCGCGGGCAACGACACCTACGGCGTTGATGACCTGCTGGACGTCGTGGTGGAAGCCGCGGGCGAGGGAACAGCAGACACGGTCGAGACCTTCATGGCCGCGCTGTCGCTCGAGACCATGGCCAACGTCGAGAACCTGACCTACCGTGGTGCCGATGCCGACCAGTTCGTCGGCACGGGCAACGCCGGAAACAACATCATTTCCGGCGGCGACCTCGCTGACACCCTCAACGGACTCCTCGGCAACGACACGCTCAACGGCGGACTCGGCAACGACACGCTCAACGGCGGGGACGGCAACGACACGCTCAACGGCAACGACGACGTCGACACGCTGAATGGCGGCATCGGCAACGACATCCTCAATGGCGGCGCCGGAGCCGACATCATGGTGGGCGGCGCCGGCGACGACACCTACGTCATCGAAGAAGCCGACGTGGTGACCGAATTGGCTGGCGGCGGCACCGATACGATCCAGTCCTCGATCTCCTACACCCTCGGGTCGGAGCTCGAGAACCTGACGCTGACCGGGACCGACATCAACGGCACCGGCAACGCGCTCGCCAACGTCATCACAGGCAGCGGCACCAACAACCAGATCTTCGGCGGTGGCGGCAACGACATCGTCGATGCCGGCAACGGCACCGACCTGGTCGACGGCGGACTCGGCGACGACACGCTGAGTGGCGGAACCGGGGGCGACACCGACACCATCATCGGCGGTGGCGGCAACGACACGATCAATCTGGTCACCACGGGCGCCGACGGCGGCAACGACGTCCTCATCTACAACGGCGTCAACTTCGGCGCCGACATCGTCACCAACTTCGATGCGACCGGTGGTACCGCCACTACCCAGGACCGGATCGACCTCAGCGCCCTGGGCGTCACCCTCGCCAACTTCCCCACCCGCGTGGTGGTGACCCCGGCGGGTGCCAACACCCTGATCACGGTCCGGGATGCGTCCCTGGCCACGATCGGCACCATCCAGGTCAACGGCGTCCTGCCGGCGGCCATCGATGCGACCGACTTCATCCTGGCGGCGGCGCCGACAGGCACGCCGATCAACGGCGACGACACCAGCCAGACCCTCACCGGGACCGCAAATGGCGAGACGATCAACGCCGCGGGCGGCAACGATACGGTCAACGCCAACGGCGGCAACGATGTGGTCAACGGCGGCGAGGGCGCGGACACCCTCAACGGCGGCGACGGCAACGACACCCTGAGCGGCGGTGCCGGCAGCAACAGCGGCGCCTACGTCGATGCCTTCGGATCGACGTCGTACGCCAACAGCAACGGCACGGTCGCCTTCACGGGACCGTGGACCGAGGGCGGCGGCGAGACCACCAGCCCGTCCGGAGGCGACATCACCATCTCTGGCGGACGCCTTCAGTTCAACGCAGGCGTCGATGGCGGCGAGACGATCGAGCGCGCCGTCAACCTGGCCGGTGCGACCGCGGCGACGGTTTCCTTCAGCTACGAGGACGACAATCTGACCGCCGGTCAGACGGTCATCGTCCAGGCGAGGAACGTCACCACCAACGCCTGGGAAACGGTTGCCGGCGGCACGCTGGGAGCAGGCACCAACGGCACCTTCAGCTTCAGCGCCCCGCTGACGGCCAGCCAGATCGGCTCGAACTCGGCGATCCGCTTCCTGACCACCGGCGACGGCAGCAACTGGGACAACGGCGACAACTTCTTCGTCGACGACTTCACGGTCAGCCTGACCGTGCCCGGCCTCAACGCCGGCGCGGACACGGTCAACGGCGGTGCCGGAGACGACACCATCGTCTGGAACGCCAACGCCGTGGCTCCCACCGACGGTCGCGACGTGGTCAACGGCGGAACCGAAGGCGGCGCGGGCGATACCTTCGTCATCAACGGCAACACCTCCAGCGAGACCTTCAACATCTACACGCTGGCCGCCTGGGACGCCGTCGCCGGCAACGACCTCGCGAGCTTCGCGGGACGTACGCCGGAGATCGTCATCACCCGGAACGGCACGGGCTTCGCCAACGTGATCGCGGAACTGAACGAAATCGAGGAAATCCGCGTCAACAGTGTCGAGCCGAACGGACCGACCGGCGGCGCGGGAGCCGGCGATACGTTCAATGTCATCGGCGACTTCACCTCGACCAGCCTGCGTCTCAACACCATCACGATCGATGGCGACGACGGCGACGACATGATCGATATCTCGGCCCTGACTTCGGCCCATCGCATCGTGTTCAAGTCCAACGGAGGCAACGACACCATCATCGGCGCCCTGCAGGCCGAGGATGTGATCGAGCTCCCGGAGGGGACGGATCTCACGAGCTACCACCTGGTCGAGAACCAGAATGGCACCCGAACCATCTCGAACGGGACCCATTCGGTCACCTTTACGGGCGTCGTGCCGTCCCAGTTCCAGACCGACGAACCGGACGAAGACGAGGACGAGGACGAGAACGAGACGCCGCACGACGACTGCGACGACGAGGCAACGCCGACCGCCGGCGGCGACGACGAGGAGACCACGGCAACCGGCGTGGTCCGGACCGGAACCTCGCAGTCCGACACGCTGGTCGGCACCGCGGGCGACGACAACATCGTCGCATTCGCCGGAGACGACATCGCCATCGGCGATGCCGGGGCCGACGCGATCGTGGCCGGCGAGGGTGCCGACTTCGTCAGCGGAGGCAGCGGCCGGGACGTGATCTCCGCAGGAGCCGGCGACGACCACGTGTTCGCCGGGGCGGATGCCGACATGGTCTACGGCGATGCGGGAGCGGATCGCATCTTCGGCGAGCAGGGCAACGACCTGATCAATGCCGGGGCGGGCGACGACACGGTGTTCGGCGGTGCCGGCAACGACCTGATCGTGGCCGAGATTGGCGACGGCAACGACGCCTACTTCGGCGACGAAGGCACAGGCGGCTGGGACGCCGATACGCTCGACATGTCGGCGGCGAGCGCGGCCGTCACCGTCAACCTCGGCTCCGGCCCGCTGTCGAACGGCAGCGCCTCGAGCTCCCAGACGGGCAACGATACCCTCTGGGGCATCGAGAACGTCACCACCGGCT
Source organism: Bradyrhizobium sp. AUGA SZCCT0182 (assembly GCF_018130185.1). NCBI lineage: Bacteria > Pseudomonadati > Pseudomonadota > Alphaproteobacteria > Hyphomicrobiales > Nitrobacteraceae > Bradyrhizobium > Bradyrhizobium sp. AUGA SZCCT0182. The sequence goes on from NZ_JAFCLY010000058.1 coordinate 26,592, forward strand.
CCGGCAACGACGTCATCGTCGCCGGCACCGCGGCCAACGTGATGAACGGAGGGCTCGGCGACGACACCTTCCGCTTCAACTCGGTGGAAGCGGCCAAGGGCGACACCATCGTCGGCTTCGAGCCCGGCGATCGGATCGACCTCAGCGGCATCGACGCCAACTACGCCACCGACGGCAACGAGAGCTTCACGCTGGTTTCCGACGCGGCCTTCACCGCCGCGGGCCAGCTCGCGGTGACCTACGAGACCCGCAACGGCGAGGAGTTCACCGTCGTCCAGGGCAACGTCGACGGCAACGCCGCCGCCGACTTCAAGATCGAGATCGCGGGCCACCAGAACCTCGGCTCCAACGTCACGCTCTGATCGCGACCTCGGCCGGAACGGAAGAGATGCTCCTCCCGTTCCGGTGCCTTCCGTTTTCCTCGCACCAGACGGCACCCTGAAAAATGGCCAAATCGAAAGAACTCACCCCCGCGAAGCGCCAGCGCCTCGCCGAGCTGACCCAGGGCTTCCGCGGCATCGTCGTGTTTCTCTTCGTGATCTCCGGCATGATCAACGTGCTGGCGCTTACCGGTTCCGTCTACATGATGCAGATCTACGACCGCGCCTTGACCAGCGGCAGCATCCCGACCCTGGCGGTGCTGTCGGCGCTCGCAATCGGGCTCTATCTGTTCCAGGGCGCCTTCGACGTCGTCCGCTCCCAGGTGCTGGTGCGGGTCGGCGCCCGCATCGACCGCAAGATCGCTCCCCTGGCGCATCGCGTCGCCATCGACATGCCGCGCTTCGGTTTCTCCACCTCCGAGGCGCTTGAGCGCGGTCGCGACGTCGACACGGTACGCGGCTTCCTCGGAAGCCAGGGCCCTTCGGCGCTGTTCGATCTGCCCTGGATGCCGATCTATCTCGCTTTCATTTACTTCCTCCACCCGATGCTCGGCGCGCTGACCTTCGCCGGCGCCCTGGTCCTCGTCGTGCTCACCGTCGTCAGCGAGATCATGACGCGGCGCCTCACCGTCTCCACGCGCAAGGCCGCGATGGAACGCAACGGCATCGCCGACTGCAACGCCCGCAACGCCGAGGTCCTCAAGGCGATGGGCTTCGCCGGCCGCGCCGTCGGCCGCTTCAACGAGGCCAATGCCGAGCATCTCGACCTGCAGACCAGGGCCAACGACATCACCGGAAGCTTTGCCGCGGTCTCGCGCGTGCTCCGCATGGTGCTGCAGTCGGCCCTGCTGGGACTTGGCGCCTACCTCGCCATCAAGGGCGAGCTTTCGGCCGGCGCCATCATCGCGGTCTCGGTCGCCTCGGCGCGGGCGCTGGCTCCCGTCGATCTGGCGATCGGCAACTGGAAGGCCTTCATCGCCGCGCGCATGGCCTATCAGCGGCTGCGCGACACCGTGATCGCGCTCGCCAGCGCGGACGAGCCGATGCGGCTGCCCGATCCGACCGCCCGCCTCTCGGTCGAGAAGATCACCGTCGCGGTGCCGGGATCCGGCCAGGTGGTGCTGAGCGAGGTCGCATTCGAGCTTGAGGCCGGCCAGGCGCTCGGCATCATCGGTCCCTCCGCCGGCGGCAAGACCACGCTGGTGCGAGCGCTCACCGGCATCTGGCCGGCGTTGCGCGGCAGCGTCCGGCTCGACGACGCCGACCTGACGCAATGGCGCGAGGAGGACCTCGGCAGGCACATCGGCTATCTCCCCCAGGAGGTCGCGCTGATGGACGCCACCATCGAGGACAACATCTGCCGCCTCGAGCCCGATCCCGACTACCGCAAGGTGATCGGGGCCGCCAAGGCCGCCGGCGTCCACGAGATGATCGTCAAGTTGCCGGACGGCTACGCGACCAGGCTGGGCCCGCAGGGCTGCGCGCTCTCCGCCGGGCAGCGGCAGCGCATCGCGCTGGCGCGTGCGCTCTACGGCAACCCGTTCGTGGTGGTGATGGATGAGCCGAACTCCAACCTCGACGGCGAGGGCGAGGCGGCGCTCACTGCGGCCATCGAGGGCATCCGCGCCCGCGGCGGCATCGCCATCGTGATCGCGCACCGGCCGAGCGCGCTGGTGGCGGTCGATCTCGTCGCCATCGTCCAGGCCGGCCGCATGGTCGCCTTCGGCAAGAAGCAGGACATCATGACTCCGGTCCGGCAGCCTGCCGCGGCCGCACCGGCCGACACCCTTTCCGAGACCCAGCTGCGGAGGCCCGCATGACGATCAATGTCCAGGCCACCCGCCAGTCCACCGCCGAGACCGCTCCGGGCCGCAAGGACTACGAGGAGAAGGATGACCGTCGCCGCCGCTTCGTGCCGCTGTTCTTCCTGCTGTTCGTGGGATCGTGCTCGGCCTATCTCAAGAGCTTCCTGCCCGTGAAGCTGGAGGCCAGCGAGAACCGTGAGCCGGCTCCCCACGGCTCCGCCGGCGAGGAGGAGACCGTCAAGGAGGACGCGCTCGCTGCGGCCGACGAAACCGACCCCGAGGAGCCGGCGGCAAAATCGTCCGGCCGGACCGAGGAAGTCAGGATTTCGGCGCATGGCGACGAGGAGCGCGCCCCGGACGGATCGACGGATTTCAGCGCCCGGGCGCGCACCGACAAGCCCAAGGTGGACACCGGATCGGGCGAAAGCCCGAAGGTCGCCAACGACAACCGTCCGTCGCCGCGCCAGGAGGCCCCCGCCGGTGGCGGCGGAGGCGGTGGCGGCGGAGGGGGAGGAGGGGGAGGCGGTGGCGACGACAGGCATCCCACTCCGCGCGATCCGCGCGACCCCCCGGCACCCGATCACCGCAACCGCGCCCCCCGCGTCTCGGGGGCCGTGCATCTTCCCGACGTCGTCGCCTGCCACGGGCTGGCGATATCGATGGCGGCGCTGCTGGCCGGCGCCACCGATCCCGACGGCGACCGCCTGACCGTGGTCGGCATCTACTCGTCCTCGGGCACGCTGACCCGGACCGCGGACGGCGGCTGGGAGTTCGACCGCGCCCCGGACATGCTCGGCGAGGTCAAGCTGACCTACGCGATCAGCGACGGTCGCCACATCGTGATGCAGACGGCCTACTTCAATGTGGTCGAGGCGCCGCCGATCATCGGAACCGAAGGCGACGACACCCTGCTCGGCACCCAATGCGCCGAGACCATCGTGGGGCTCGGCGGCGACGACAATATCGACGCCCGCGGCGGCGACGACCGGATCTCGGGCGGCGACGGCAACGACCACATCCTGGCGGGCGCGGGCAACGACGTCGTCTATGCGGGCGCCGGCAATGACATCGTGTTCGCGGGCGCGGGCAACGACGTATTGTTCGGCGGAGCCGGCGACGACCGCCTGTTCGGCGAGGACGGCGACGATACGCTCCAGGGCGAGGACGGCAACGACCGTCTCGACGGCGGCGCAGGCCGCGACATTCTGATGGCGGGAGCCGGGGACGACACTATCGACGGCGGCACCGGCAACGACACGCTCGACGGCGGCGACGGTGCGGACCGGATGGCCGGCGGCGACGGCAACGACGTCCTGACGGGCGGTGTCGGTGCCGACATGCTGGCCGGCGACGCCGGCAACGATGCCATTTCGGATGGCGGCGGATCCGACGTCGTGACCGGCGGCACGGGCAACGACCATCTGGTGGCGGCCGCCGATTCCGCCAACGACAGCTTCGCCGGCGGCGCCGGCAACGACACGCTGGACTACTCCTCGTCCGCGCGGGCGATCGACGTGAATTTGGCCACCGGCCATGCCTACGGCGCCGACATCGGCAACGACACGATTTCGGAGATCGAGGCCGTGGTCGGCAGCGCGGGCGACGACACCCTGGCGGCAGGTCCGACCGCAGCGTCGATCGACGGTGGCGCTGGCCACGACGCCGTGACCGGCGGCGTGGGCGACGATGTCTTGGCGGGCAATGCCGGCAACGACACGCTTGCCGATGGCGGCGGATCCGACGTCGTGACCGGCGGCACGGGCAACGACCTTGTCATGGCTTCGGCCGATGCCGCGGCCGACACCTTCAACGGCGGCGCTGGAACGGACACCATCGACTACTCCTCGGCCGACCAGAACCTCGCCATCGATTTCGCAACTGGTCATGCCTCCGGCGCGGACATTGGCAACGATGCAATTGCGGAGTTCGAGAATGTCGTCGGCGGCGCCGGCGACGACACAATCGTCGCCGGCGCGTGCTCGGCCTCGATCGCGGGCGGCTGCGGCGACGACGCCTTGACGGGCGGAGCCGGCGACGACGTGCTGGCGGGCGACGCCGGCAACGACACCATCGCCGACGGCGGCGGATCGGACACGGTCGACGGCGGCTGCGGCGACGACGTCGTGCTGGCGGCGGCCGACGGGACCGACGACAACTATGATGGCAATTCGGGCCACGACACGCTGGACTATTCGGCGACCACCATCACCGTCACCATCGACCTGCGCAACGGCACCGCCCGCGGCGTCGAGATCGGTGAGGACCTGATCGAGGACTTCGAGGAGATCATCGCGGGCTCGGGCGACGACGTGATCCGCGTCGACGGCGGATCGGTGGTACTGACCGGCGGCGCCGGCAACGACACCTTCGAGTTCCAGCCGCCGTGCGACGACGGCGGCGGTTCGGAGCAGGACACCGTGAAGAAGATCACCGACTTCACGGTCGGCGACCGGATCGTGGCCGCCACCTACCAGATCACCATCAAAGACGGCGACGAAGCCGTGGAACAGGTCGCTGACCTGTTCCAGCAGCTCTATCTCGACGAGGACCGCGACCATGGCCGGCCCGTTCGCTTCCGCTTCGAGGAACTTGCCCACGGCAAGTACACCGCAATCGACGTTTCCCACGGCTCCCATGCCGAGGACGTCATGACGATCGAGGTCGCCGGCCACCATCATCTGCAATTCGCCGCGATCCATTCCTGAGGGGGAGAGAAGCCATGATGCATGTCGACGCATCCGAATTCGTACCGCAGCCGGTCCCGGCCCGGGGCGCGCCCCGCGAACGGGCGCTGCGCCTGTGGCCCCGCATCCTGGCCGGCCTGGTGCTGAGCGCGCTGCTGGTGGCCGGGTGCGGCGGCTGGGCGGCCTGGGCGATGCTGGAGGGCGCGGTGGTCGCAGCCGGCACGGTCAAGGTCGACCAGAACCTCAAGGAGGTGCAGCACCGCGACGGCGGCATCGTCAAGACGCTGTCGGTGCGCCAGGGCGATCAGGTCAAGGAAGGCCAGGTGCTGGCGACGCTCGACGACGTCCAGATCAAGGCCGAGCATCTGATCGTGCGCGCCCAGATGGTGGAAGCGCTCGGCCGCCGCGCCCGCCTGGTGGCCGAACGCGACAATCTGCCGTCCGCCGATTTTCCCGCCGAGATGCACACGCTGTTTCCCTCGACCGCCGGCGCCGTGATCCACGGCGAGAGCCGGCTGTTCACGGGCAACAAGACCGCGCGGGACAGCCAGAAGGAGCAGCTCGAGCTCAGCATCGGCCAGACCGGCGAGGAGATCAGGGGCATGGAGGCCCGCCTTGCCGCTAAGGTGGAGGAGATCGGGCTCGTCGGCGCCGAACGCGAGAAGCTGCAGTCGCTATTCGACCGCAAGATCGTCGAGTACCAGCGCGTTTACTCCGCCCAGCGCGACTACGCGCGCATCATGGGCGAACGGGGCGAGATCCAGGCGAGCATCGCCCGCGCCAAGGTGAGGACGAGCGAGATCCGCGTGCAGATCATCGCCGTGGACCAGAACGCCTCGACCGAGGCTCAGAAGGAGCTGCGCACGGTGGAGGCGCGCATCGCCGAACTCCAGGAACGCAAGCTCGCCGTCGAGGATCGGCTGTCGCGCACCGAGATCCGCTCCCCGGCCTCAGGCTACATCAACGAATTGTTCGCCTACACGGTGGGCGGCGTCATCACCCCGGCGGCCAAGATCGCCACCGTGGTGCCCGAGAACGCGGACCTCAAGTTCGAGATCAAGATCTCGCCGGCCGACATCGACCAGGTGAGGATCGGCCATCCGGCGCGCATCCGCCTCTCCGCCTTCAACCGCACCACCACGCCGGAACTGAAGGGCAGGGTCGCGATGGTATCGCCGGCCTCGGCCCGCGATCCGTCCAACGGCCAGGAGCACTACATCGCCCACGTCCGCCTGCTGCCGGCTGAGGAGGAGTTCGTCCAGCAGAAGGGGCTGAGGCTCGTTCCCGGCATGCCCGCGGAGGTCTTCGTCTCGACTCAGGAGCGCACCGCAGCCTCCTATCTGGCCAAGCCCTTCACCGATCAGATGAATCGCGCATTCCGCGAACGCTGAGGCCGTTCTGGCAAACGCCAGAGGAGCGTCATGTCTAACGGAGGAGCACCCCCAACGAATTTTGCGAATGCATGTTATGTCCGGCTCAAAATGCCCGATCTCGACTTCGGTGACGACTGGGACAAGATGGTCCAGTTCTATCTCGAACGCGGCGAGGCATTGCTCACCGGGTGTTCAGAAGCGCCAGCCGATCACGGGGTTTGGATGTTCTTCAGCTTCCACAATCTAAAGAATGCGGAAGACTTCGCAGAACGATTTGGCGGAGAAGTGATTGAATTTTAGAGGTGCAGGTCTTGAACCCGAACAAAAAGAATCGCCGTGTTGGAAAGACTGACAGCGTTGGCCAGCGGTAGTTTGACGTACCGCCGTGTAGCCCGCTTCCTGTATCGTCTCGCTTTCACGATTGGCGTCTCAGCTGCTAAAAGCGACGCGTAGAGCAAGCGTGATCATCCAGGCTAACAAGCCAGCTATCGTCGCGATCATGATGTCGTTTTCCCGAAAGGGGCCGTCCTCCACGATCATACCCTCATGCGGCGCAAGGTAAGCTTAAGTTTCTTGGCCTTGGCTTGGACGCCCATAAAGGATCTTCGAAGTTCTTTGCCGATGCTGCGGGCGTCCTTTCCGGCCTGAGCCATTGACCGCAGTGCGGCCAGCTCGGCTTCCGTCCAGCGGCGCGTCTTGTATGGCGCCCGCTGTGTTATCATTTGCTGTTATCCGGCGCGATCGCAAAACCTCTCTCAATGGCGGCTTTAAACACTGACTTGAGCCCAGGCTTCGCCATGACCTCGTCGGCTGCGCTAAATTTCCTGCCAGCGCGACCGCGGCCTCGCGTCAGGAAGTGCGGTCTCCGACATGGCGTAGGCCAGACGCAGTCCTTGGCCATCTGGCATTAGCTCGATGTATTTTCGAAGTCGGTTCACTTCTTCGCCTTCAGCCCCTAGTGTTTCTCTTGGTAGCGACGCAGTCTGTTCATTCTGGCATTCCATCTAATTCAACGAGATAAGCGAACAAAATCTCATCGGACGCTTTCGCTTCTTTGGCGGCTTCCCGATACGTTCCCATCTCGCCTTCGTTCGCAATACGGCTGGTAAGCGTTGAAGCGGGCAAACAGAGCGGAACGCCGTTCGAAGTGAGCTCGGTAAGGTCGGACCGAAGCCACGCCTCTTTGCAAAGCTCGGCGGCTTCACGAGCATGGCCCGCGAACGTGAGCGTCGGTTTGCCATTGACCTCAATGGTGTTAATGAGGGGCGACTTCGGCACTATTTACCCTTCGCCTCAGCGCCAGATCCGATCTTTGCAAGCCGGGAGTTTTCCGCAATCAGAGCGGACCAGCAAGCGATAAGTCGCCTGACGCGCAACGTTCAAAAGTGAACAGACGGCCCAGGAGCCGACGCTGGCGCGGGGGTGGCTGGACATGAAGTCTCGCACCGCGATGCCGCATCGCGGAATCGAATTAATTTGAGCCGTGGCAAGATCGATTTAGCGGTGGTCATATATCTTGGCGATGGTTTCCTTGCTCGGCATGCCGTCCTTGAAGTCCAGCGTACCGATGCGCGTCTCGACTTTGTCCGGCGTGCTAATCGCCGGAGAGATTGCGGGGGCGGTCTGGGCGGTTGCCAAGCAAGGCAGTGCCAACATAGAGCAGGCGACGATGACTGTGAGGGAATTGCGGAATAGCTTCATGGTTTCATCTCCAATGCTTGTGCGCGTTTCGAGATGGAAGGGTCGCGGTAATGTAAACGGCGACCACGTAGGTAACTCTCCTCGTCCAGACGACTATGCACATTCGGAACAGACAGCGCGTACCAACCTTACGTCGCAATCTCCAGTTTCACAACGATGGACGCTGTACGGCGATTCGGGCATACCTGAAACCCGCCAACAACCCCGGCCCGCCGCCCGGTCGTCCCAAATGGCCGGCCGGGCTTTTGCGAATGGCCGCCGCAGGCCGCCCTTTAAGGGATTTGTTACCAGTCATTGTCAAGCTTACCGCCATTGCAGATAGGTCGCGACGAGCGATAGCGAATTCCCGAAATGCTTTAATCCGACCGGCCCGGTTGGCGGTCTCCATAGGAGGCCCACTATGTTCAAGGGCTTCGTGATTGCAGTCTTGCTTGTACTTGGTGCATCGCAGCTAGATCAGTACTTCTGTAATGGCAAGTACACCGACGGCACTGTGTCGATGCTGCGACAAATCAGGCACTCATTTCGCAGTTGACGGGCGCTTCGGTAGACGCCGCTGAGCACGATCCCGCCTCGGTAGTGGGCTTAGGTCTGGGCCGGAAGCGTACCAGCCCGCTCGGGGATGCGCACGACTTCGCGCATCATCGTAGTATCCAGCGTGTAGACAACACAAGAAATAGCGCCCGATTACCACGGTAATTGGCCGCCGGTCGGGTACTCTCAAACCCGCCGATAATCGTGGCCCCCTGGCGGTCACAGACCCGCCATTCCCACTTGGTTGAGCTTCGCTTGGTAATCAACACTTCCAACGCGGCCGCGCCCCGTCATCCCCACTTCCGTACCATCAAGATACCAATGGACTTTAGGTGTCGGTTCGCTTTTAGACTCTCAGATGTAGTTTGATGAAATCGAGCGTTTGAAACGGTGTTTGAAACGCAGCGACTTTTAGGCGAACAGCTCAGCGCCTGACAGCGGTTTCCAAGAACTCCTGCACAGAGCGCGGCACCTCATCGTATTCAGGAAAGCGCCGACGCAGCTAGCAATATCGACCGTGACGTCGCGCGACCAGCCCTCGGCGGTATTGGAGGCAACGAAGCGGACATCGGGGCTCGCTGAGTGCCGTTTGATCCGCCCGGCAACAAACCCCTCAAACTCCGCGCCGCCCGCATCAGCGAGCGTCGCGCGGGCGTGCAAGGCCCACTGTGCGGTAATAGATCGCGTTGCATCCGGCGCGGCGACTTATAACCTCAAAGCGCATGTCCCCCGTGATCCCGTTTCGCCGCCGACCGAAGTTGCCGAGCTTATTGATCCTGCTCGGGGCAGTCGCTGCCGCAGTGATCGGCGTCGCCGCGACCATGAACGTTTCTTTTCTGGCAAGCGATTGGTACAGCAATGACCGTGCCAATGCGAGAGATCGCCTGCGGTCCATCGCGTCCGGTGCTGAGTCCACATGTCGTGGTGATACGGGCACCCGCCCCGGTGCCGGAGTTCACTCACTCATCCGAAGTTACCTCTGAGAGTTCAGCCCGACCGCTCCGCATTAGATGCAAAAAGTCGCCGACGTCGCGAAAGTAATTGCGAAAGGCCGATGTTATCTCAGCGACGCTATCCGCCCCAACCAACACGATGTCATCTTCCGGAAATTCTTTTTCAAGCTCTAAGAGAGCGGTGGATGCTTCTAATTCAAGATCGAACGGATGGAGTTTTAGCCCTTCGCCCTTTTTCAACTGCAAGATGACGTGCTTCGACCTTGCTTGGTCATCGATCCATTTTGCGGCTGCAAGATTCAGCAGCATGTTCATTACGCCGATCTCTGCATCTAATTTTTCAAATTCCTCGGCTAGCTGTCTATCAGACAAGGTGGGCAGGGATGACTTTTTCTCCTCATGCACCCGAGCAAGAATTTCGCTCGCCAGGCAAAAAAGTTTGATGTGCCGGGGATCGCCCCGGTCAAACTTGGGCTCGTTTTCGGTCATCTGCGTCACAACTTCAACCGCCGTTGCCCACGCGTGTTGCAGATCGGTCCGGTACTGCACCTCGATCAAGAGACCATCGCACACTCTCGATGGAGAGCTTTTGCGGCGCGAGCGATACTCATACACATCATGGATGCCCCGATAACCTCTCTCGGTTGGAGAGGCGATATAATCGTACTTCGACGCATCGTTCTTGCGAATATGCTTGAAATTTGCGCTGTGCACCCCGGCGCGAAATTCCGCTAGCGCAACCAGGTTTGGGAAAATCAGTCGGCAGCCTGCTACGTCGTCCATTCTCGCCAACTCCATGCGAGGATAGCGAGACAGCTTATCTATGATGGTGAACCGTCGTTTAAGGCGTTGAGCGACCTCAACCTGTTTCCCGCGAGCCCGCTTTCGGAGGAGCGCTTGGAACGAGTTGATTACCTGCTTGTGCGCTATTCGCCACGTCTCAAGCGCACCAGCTTGCTCTATGGACAAGGATGACTTTCTAAGCGCCTCGCCAGCTCGGTTTATCGCCTGCTTTGACCCCCAAGGGCGCGCAGTTGTCAAATTGCCCATTGTTTCCCAAAATCGCCGCCGCTGTTGCACCAGAGTCGCAGTCGACATGAAGCCACTATCTAAGGGCGTCGGCAACGGTCATTCGTCCCTCTTAAGCTTTCGCCGTCCCCAATGATGCTCTTTAGTATCGGGGTTGAACTCCCGGACTTCGTGGCAACGCCTTCATGACGCCCATGCGCGCCAGAAACATCCAAGCAATGCCGCGCTCCGCCGCATAGGTCAGCATCTCCGCTGCCGTCGTTGACCGCCGGCATATCGCGTTCAGCCTTGGGGACAGTCTTTGCAAGGTAAGCGATCGCCTCGCGCAACGTATTGAGCTGCTTGCCGTCTGGCGTCAGGATCGGATCAACGAACTTGCGCGACCATGACACTGTGATCCAACAGCCTTCCTTGGTGCAGGTCGTCAAGCCGAAGTTGCCAACCCCGATCAGCAAGAGTTGCCGGATTGCGTGCCCTCAGCTTGCCACCACCTTGTCTTCCTTGACGGCACCGCGCATGACGATCTTGAGCGCGTCGTCGGGCAAGGGGGCGGCGTTAGATCGCCATAAGTTTAGTAGGCGCGGCGATGCCGCCGATAATCCGAGTGCGCGCTGGCAAAATATGGATTGATGACGCACTGCGCGCCCCGGCCCGATGCCGTTGCGTTGCACTGAGGCAGCGACGTGTAGCGGCATTCGTAATAGTTGGCCCCCCGGGCGTACACATGCAGGCAAACCGGATAAGCCGGATCGTACGTCTGCGCCCGAGCAGACACCGACGTCAAAACCGTCGCGATGGTCAAAATCGCCAAAGCCGGAATGCGCATCAGAGCCTCCTTCGGGACGCTCGCAGCTCGCGCTCCGGCGCCCGGCGCGATTTTCAAACCGCTAGCAGACAGGTCCCTTTGTTCCCAGTCAATTCACGTTCGCGCGTTTGCCGCCTTCCTTGAACAGACACGGCCCGTTGATTGAAGCGCAGGTGACCGCGTCAGTTGGTTTAGGCCAACAGATCGGCGCCCGCCTGGGTGAACTTTCTCGATATGTATGTGAGCTGACGCACAGTGCTCGGTCGCGATAGGTCAGACAACGCGGTTTCCCGTGGATGGAGGGTTCAGCCATGACCGAATCTGCCAAGCGACGCGTAACAGTTGATGTGATAATCCTAGCGGTGGGAGCGGCAATCTTGATCGTTTCTGCCTTTGTGGGCGTGCTATAACTGAAGGGGCGGCTTTTCGCGTTCTCAGGCGAACAGTTCGGCCCCGGCCGGCGTGAACCTCACATAGGTGCCTCTCTCGTGCAGGCACAGCTAGCCGCGCGAGATCGCGAGATCGAGGTCAATCAGTTTGCGTGCGGCGGGCCTCCGGATCGGCGAATGGGCGGTCGGTGCTGAACTTCATGGGGGCTACGAATCCATGTGTGCTTCGTGAATATGCCGGTCGGTTACCGCTGTGCCGATTGCTGCGCCACAGAAGCACCGCGCCTGTCCACTGGTTGATTGCGTCGGCCAGCGGGAGGCCGGCTTTTTACATAGCGTATTTCCATGCCGTCCACGCGCTCGCTGGCGGCGATGTTCGATGAAGTCGGCCTCGGTGCATCGAGGCAGGTATTCTTTCCAGCAGCCTCGAAGCCGGCCCGCGCCTCGTCGAAACTTGCTGCATGGCCGACCGCGATGTGTTGCCGGGTAGAAGCCGACGTCCCATCTCCATTGCTGGCCTTGACCGACAGTCGGAGCGTTCGGGGTGGGGGCGGCGGGTAAGGGAGGGCATGACCCATTGAAGCGCGCTCGCGGCGTCTAGCCAAACGACTCAGCGCTAGGGTTCGTATCTGTCCGCGTACTCGGGATTGCGCTGTATCTTCAGCCGGAGTTGGACAAGCCGAACTGCTTTGCTCGCTTTCTGTACCGCCGTTGCAATCGAGCATAGACAGCTTGGCGTGTTCGATTCAGTTTAACTGCTATCTCGGCGGCTTCCTTTCCGGCATCGAGAAGCTCATCAAGCTTCTGCTCCTCTTCGGAGGTCCAACGCCGTCTCGCTGGACTCGGATCTGTCATTTCTTCGCCTTGGGTTGGGCTTTTGTAGGCGGTGGCGCTGCAGCCTCGCGCTCCAGCCGCTCGGCCTTGAGACGCTCTGAGAACGCCTTTTGCGCGATCTCGTGCTCGGTCATTGCCTTTTCGGCGTCGACTTGGCGGAATGCCTTACGCGCTTCGCGCTCGGCTTTGCTGATCGGCTTCTGTGGTTCAGCTTTGCCCGGTGTCTTCGTCATTTTCTTAGCCTTCAGCCAAGATCTCGACCAGCCGCAGTTTTCCGCAACCAGTGTGGGCGCGCAAGCGATAAGGCGCCTTACGCGTAGGGTTCAAAAGTGAACAGACGGCCCGGAAACGGCGCGCTTAACTAGATCCATTGCTTTTTAGCTGCGTAATACTTGCGTTCCGCCCGGCATGTTGCCGGGCTTTTCGCATGCCAAGGAGCGGCCCAGCCATGAGGAAATTCGTTGCCTACGCGCTCGACCTTAGCGGGATGGCGCTGGCCCGTTATGACCTCGCCGCTACCGACTCGCAAACCGCGGAGCGGGAGGCCCGCCAATATCTTGAAGACCATCCGACCATCGAGATTTGGTCTCACGACCACCGGCGGGTCGCGCGGCTGGTTCGGAAATAGACGCCAAATGAAACTTAGCCGGGCACGCCATGGATCGCAGCACCCTGTACTTCCGACTCGGGGTGATCTGTCTGGCCGTCTTGGTGGCGTTCCTTGGCTTTATGATCTTCGCGTAAGGCCACGCAGGATGCGTTACCGCTAAATTGGGGTGATAAAATCCCTGTGCAATGCCGTTGGTCTGTTGGCTCCGCCGAACAACACGGTAACGCCGGTGTTGCTTTGGCTAACCTCAACAACGATCCCTGTCTGCCCGGCCAGATCCGGGCATCGAGCGGCTCCGAGTTCACTCATCTTAAAGCGAGTGCCGACAACCAATCTCTTGGTTTCGTAATCCATTTTTAAAATTCTTTCGAAGCAAAACCGTCTTGGCCAAAATGCAATGCTTCCACCTGGTAAAATGACCAGGTCTTCACGCAGGGACCGAAATTAAAAAATGTGTCCTCGGCCACTGTCCGATAGTCGGAAGTTACCTGCAGAGGAGTGAAGCGACAAGTACAATTTGTAATCACGCGAAGAGCCGCACCGGCCGGGGGCTTGGCTATTCTTTCGCCGCAGGAGGAATTGCTTCAGGAGCCGTCGCTGGCGCGGAGGGCTCGTCCGCGGGTGCGGTTCCCCGAAGTTCTGACGCCGCCGCGCAATTGCCGGCCCACAGCTTGGTCCCTTTGACCGTTCCGACGAGCTTGCAGCCTTCTGCCGCTTTCGGCTTCACCTGAACCAGCGGCTTGTGGCCCACCTTCGGCGGCGAAGGAGCCTGCGCCATCGCGTTTGTCGAAAACATGCCGCGGCTGGAATGATCAAAACTCTCATCGTCATTTCCCCTGTAAACCGGCGACCTGCAGGGCGGCTATTTGCGCACGAAATCTCGCGATATCTTCAAGTAATTCGTCGCGCCGTCGTCCCGTCGGAAGTTTGCGAGCGGTGGCTTCGAGCTTCGCCGCCATTTCTTCGAGGTCCCGCAGGCCGGTCGCACTCATTACTTCGCCTTCAGCCCCAACTCCACAAGCCGGCGGATGGCTTCGGGGCGCTCGGGTTTCACATCCTGACGGGCGATCCACTCGTCAATTGAGCGCATTTCATACTCGGTCCACTCGGGGTTTGGACTGGCTGCTAGTGCCTTCTGGGCCATTCCTCTAGCAGCGGCTACGGCAGCCGTGATTTTGGCTTGAGTACTTTCCTTCATCGGCTCTTCGCCTTCTTGACTGGCTTCTCGCCTGTGTCTTTCGCGAGGATATTCAGCATGGCTTCGATCATGCCCCGGATCGCCTCAGGGCGGGTGTAGGGCTCTTTCTGCTTGTCGATCCAAGCATCCAGCGCTTTGAGATGAGGCGGCTGCAGGCAACTCCAACGAGGGTACCCTTGACGGCCGACCGTTTCCATCGCGGCGTTGGCAACGGTTGTTCTCAGAGCAGCAACTACGCAGAGTTTCGCTTGGAAAGGGCGAGAGATCAAATTTTAACTGCTTGCAGTTATCTTGGTGACAATCGCGGAACGGACCCCAAAGCCTCCGTGAGAGTATTGCGTAAGGAATACCCGCCGGGGGCAGTTACCGGCGGGTTTTTCTTGCCGCGCACCGGCCGCGGACCTAAGCTGGCGGCATTGTTTAAAAACGGGAGAGCGGGACGTGGCGACAGGTACGGTGAAGTGTTTAACCCAACCAAGGGCTATGGCTTTATTCAGCCGGACAAGGGCGGCAAGGATGTCTTCGTGCACATCTCCGCCGTCGAACGAGCCGGTCTCAGCAGCCTCAACGAGGGTGCAAAGGTAAGCTACGAGGAAACCGAAAACCGGGGCAAAACGTCCGCGGAAAACCTCAGAGTCGGCTAGCAAGTTGGACCTGCTGGTCCACCCCGGCGGGTCTGCTTCATGCACGGCCGGCTGCCGCAGCTGGCCTTGAACAGGCGCTGCCGTTGAGAACTTGCGGATAGGCTAAGGCCTGTTGTCATCTCAGCGATCCTCACTCGGTCAGGATGCGTATCTCGACTTGGGCCCGCCCTTACCGGCGGGTTTCTTACTGACGTTAGGAACGATCCGGCGCCGCAGGAATGGATTCTGGCCGGCAGGCTCCGCTGCCTCCTGGCCGGGAGAAAACCCCAACTGGGTTGGCGGCCTTAGGTTCAGCGTGGCGTTCTCTCCGCGCGGGGGCCGTTTGCGTGAGCAGCCTGCGGGAGTTGCCTTCGATGCCAAAAAAAGGCCTCCAGCGCTCTAGGGGAAGCGGGCTTAGACAGCCCCATCAACACTCGTCATTGCCACTTTTCCGAAATTGGCATCGCAAAAGAAGCGGCCCCAGCGTAGACGCTAGAGCCGCCAACCCAGTTGGGGTTTTCTCCCGGTGGCTTTAAGGGGCGTGAAATCCGGGAGCGCTGAATCGACTCTTCGGGAGGGGCGAAGTTCCAAAAGCAACGGCCCCAGCGCCTTTCGGGGGACGCGCTGAGGCCGTTTTGATATGTCCGGGTCGTCTCGTCCAGACAGGGGCCCTCAACGCGGGTCATTGCCACTTGTTCCCGAGGGAGGGTTACTCCGAACTAGTTCGGAACGATCAAAACGGGTTGCGGTAACTTGGCAGAACCCGCTGGCAACCGCCATTGCCATGCGGTGTGGCGGCCCCGGTTGCATCGCCAGGCGCGCTGGGGCCGCCGATCCGGGGCATACATTCTATACGCGCGGCGATGTTCCAACTGGATAGGAACTTTCCCGCTTTTTCCCGACTTCAGAACACGTATTGTAATGGAGTAAGTCGATGGGAAGGCGTTGGACTGACGAAGATATCCGGGACCTTAAACAACTGGCGCAGCGACACCCTATTCCGAAAATTGCGGAGATTATGGATCGAACGGTGGGCGGCATCGTCTTCAAGGCCCATAAACTGAAAGTCTCGCTCAGGAGCCGCCATCGGGAGAACACGAGAATTTCGTATGTCGATCTGGGAGCCGCGGGCTTTGAGAATTGGCCACCTAAGCTCTAATTAGCTGGATTCATCCGCTCAGGAGAACGCATCCAGCATGACAGACTTCATATTCATGGGCGGGCTCCGAATGCTGAGTTGGGCACATCAATAGTTCTATGCCGAACAGTTGAAGTAAGTACCGGCGGGGCTTTTTCATGCCGGCTATCCGGCATTCTGCTTCGGCGCTTCCACCTTCTGAGAAACTCCAAGGCTTGCCATAAGCAGGAGCTTGGCAATGTCCTTTTCGCCCGCCCTGACGGCCATGCGATAAGCAGTATCGATTGCATTCAGTAGCGGTGCCAGATCGTTCATTGTCGCCATCCCCAGAACCTGTTGTGCCAAGTAAGAGACGAAAAATCTCTACCGATCATGAACGGCTAGTGCGAAAAGTACTGGATTTCTGATAAGCAAGTGATGTGTACACTTTTGTACTGAAAGCACTGCCGCGCGGTTCGGGAACGCTTCCGCTTGTTTCGCTGTTGTCTAGCCGGTGACGGAATCCTTGCGAGGAGCGGGACAGTCCCGGCTAAAGGCCATACGGTGTAACGCCCGTGTGGCCTTAGTCATGTGCGAGCCCCTTAGAGCGCCTAATTATCGGAACCCGGTTTAATCAGCTTGGGTCGCGCTGGGCTTATTTCAAAAGTCCCGGCGGCCTTGCTCGTTATGGTAAAACCGGGCCAGCTTTCGGGTGCTCTGCCATAGCTCGACGTCGTGACCGTCCACTAACTGTTTGGCATGTTCTTTGGCTGAGTTTTCGTCCCTGCAGATTAGGTCAACGCGGTGCTGAATATGCCCGTCCCGGCCGATCAGGTAAGCGCGGTACTCTTGCATCTGCTGTCCCCTGGGATAGCGAATCGCTCGAATGGCTTAAACCTACTGCAACTTTAGGCCACGGTGCTTAAGGTTCAAGCCGCTTAGCCGGCGGGTTTTTTGCGGGTCGGGTAACTCGCCATTAGCCAAAAGCTTTGGGTCGGACTGACTGCGAGGAAGCCGCCACCCAGAGTCACCGTGTCGGCTTTTTGCTTAGGACACATCGGCCGGTTCATGCCGACAGCAGGCCAACGTGCCGGAGCACCAGCCTAAGCCGCAGTCAGTACCTGTTCGTGCTGCTGGATGAGACGCCCTTCAAGGCCGGCAATGGTCATCATGAGATTGTTTCGCCGCTCGATCAGCGACCTCGCCAGCATCGGATACTTGGCGTCACCTTGGTCGGAAATTCCAGCGCGCTCCTCTTCAGCTACAATGTCGGACTCGATCAGCTGAACTGTGCGAACGAGATCAGCAAGTATCTTACGGATTACTGTGGCCTCGCGTTGTGTCAAAATGGGGCTGCATGTTCATGGGCGTGCTCCGAATGTCTGAGTTCGGCACATCAAGAGTTTTATGCCGAACGGTTGAAGCATCCATCGCAAGCGGCTTGCCAGTTGCGACCCGTAAGAATACGGGTTTTAGCGCCGGCGGTTTTCTCGGTTGAGCCTAGTGCCAGCGGAAGAACGCCGCGCCGATGATGACCACGATCACCACAACGAAGGCGGCCAAAAGCCAGGGCATGTCTTTTCGCTCGCGCGGTGTCATCGTCACTCCAAGTTAAGTTGCCGGAACGCGAACCCGGGCAGCGGCCACGGAGGTGCGCTGCGGTCGCCGCGTTCCCACCGGGCGTACTTCTCCGCTGTCCATGCGGCGTGATGGCGCCAGTTGTCAAAGTCCTCTGCTGTTCGCCTTGGAAGGTATTTGGCCCAGGCGGCAAGGAAGGCCACGCGCGCGTCGTCGTAGGTCGCGGCTGCGCCGGATCGGTGGTCGCGACTGGCGCCGTTAACGCTGAAACCGCAGTCCCAGGTCCAATAGGTTAAGCCCCTTAGCCCCTCCGCTTTGGCTATCGTCCCAACACGCACATCGTCATACCAAAGGTGCCATGTCTCGTTCGGAAAGCGGCGCCGCGTCAACTGGGGCTTATCGCCATCCATCAGGAGAACTCATTCTTGGACCGCATCATGGCGGGAGAGGCGGGGTTCTTGATCTTCACCCAGTTGGGCGACCGGCCCGGCCGGTAGGGTCGATCGTCCAGCTTGGACACCAAGCCCTCGAGTCCCATAAGGCAGGCGTGCCGGAAGAGCTCTGGCCCGATCTCGCCGCGCTCGAAGTCGCTCAGAAAGATGCCATCAACCCGCCGCGCGAGTAGCCGCGCGAGGTTGGTCTTCCTCATGGTGAGCGGTAGCTTGCGGATATCATCACCGTCGGTCACCAGCATATCGAAGGCATAGAACTGCACCTCGTCATTGTGCTTGCGGCTTTCCAGGTCGTCGAAGTCGGAGATTCCGTCAACACCCAGCAGCACGGCCTCGCCGTCCAGCACAAAGGACGTTGACCGGATGCGCAGCGCGGCTCAGTGATCAACGGATATCGGTCACTCCAGTCGAAGCCATTCCGGGTGAACAGCCGGACCCGCTTGCCCTCGCGGTGGACGATCAGCCGATAGCCATCGTGCTTGATCTCGTGGAGCCAATTCTTCGAGGCAGGGACCTTGGTGGCGGGGTCGGGATGCAGGGTTCGAACGACGAGCTTCGCATCATTTCTCAATATGGCTTGAAGTGGATTTCGCTCGGGCTGCCCGGGCTCGGACGATACACAGGCGATTTCTAATTGCAGAGACCGATCGTCTCATAGCCACGGATACCGAAAGTGTAGACCTCCCGCTGTCTCGCAATTCAAGCAGCCGGCGATCGCAGGTTCTAAGGCGCCTAATCATTAACAGGCTGAGGCGCGGTTGCCGCCCTTGAGGGGCGGGCTCGCCAGTCTGCCGTTACGAGGATACCTTGCTCGGAATCTTCAGCGAGCTTGTTAAGCAAGCGCGCTTTGTCCTGGTCGGGTTCGATAAGCGCTAAGCGACGGTATTTTACGGCTTTCGGATTACTCATGGGCAATTCCTTACGCAACAAGACAACGATCGGAAGATAGGAAGCGCGCCGACAAAATGGAGTCCTTCTAGGTGAGGAACCTGAACCATTTCCGACCAGCGCCGTCTTATATGGACGGAGGTTTGCCATGGATCAGCTCGAGGACCCCCGCGACCTGGAGCGCAAGATTGAACAAGCGAGCCGTATAGCCTCTCGGGTAACAGACCAGACGACCTATCAGCGCCTTACCGCTTGGGTCGATGAACTACGACAGAAACTGCAAAAACACCTTGCTGCTAGGCGATCTAAGGAAGAGATTAGAGCGCGCGCTCACGAACTATGGGAGCAGCACGGCCGCCCAGTTGGCCGGGACGAGGAGTTCTGGCTGCAGGCGGAGTCGGAGCGCGGGAAATCTCGAGACGAGTAGATCTGGGTGCGCTTACGCCCTGACCGGGGCGATTGCGCGCAAGAGGAGGTCGCGATGTCAGTTCCCAAAAAGCCTCTGAAGTCCGGGGATTTTCCGGTGAATGCCGACGGTAAAAAGATCAAGAAGCAAGACGGCGTTCCGATTGCAGACACCGATGATCCGGCTGTAGCTGACGACATTGCCGAACGTCTTAACGACGACGAAGCCAGGCGCGAAGAAGATAAGTGGTCGGCGTGATATAAGACTCCGGTTCACGGGCTTTTACGGAACAGGCCCCAACCGAGGCGGCCTTACTTCGGGCGCGGAGAATGCGGCTGCCTTGGCGGAAGGGCAATCCGGGGTACGGACGGCGCGTTGGCTCCGACAATCTCGACGGTTCCGGCGGTCTGTTCAGCCTCAGAACCATGAGGCGAGATACGCATAGCGCCGCCTATGTGCGGGCGGGTGGGCTAGAACGTGGCGCTAGGCATCGACCTTTAGCGATTCTGGGATGGATCTCACCCGAGCCCGGACAATACACAGACGACCTCTAATCGCAGAGGCCGAGCGTCTCATGGCCACCGCTATCGAAAGATACGATCTCCCGCTGTTTCGCAATTCAAGCAGCCGGCGATCGTCTTGCTCTGTCCAAGGCCTATTCCTACTTCCAACCATCGCAAGTTTCACGGCGTCAGGATGAGAGTGATGGAGCAATCGGCACCTTGCAGAGATCGTTTCCTTCATCGTCCACTACGACCAGGCAACGAGCGTTTCGCCGACCTCAGCGGCCATCGGATCCGCAATTTGGTGCGCTTTGGCGATTGCATCCTCGTTATCTCTACAATGGAGGCCACGCGGGTCTGGAATCCGCTGTCCATTCGTTAACTCAAAATGATAGTGCGGCATTGATGGGAAATGCGGATGCTGGGTTATCGTTCCCCAAGGCGGGCCCAATCGATCAACGCGGATTTCGGTCCAGACGTTCGTGCCTCCCATCACACGCTATCGGCGACCCGGATTTGGCAGGTGAGGTAGACTCTTCACTGATCCAGTGTGCCGCTCGGCCCACCCGATACGGGCGAAGGATGTCGCCACACCCGAGGCAACGTACTGCCTATTTCGAGTGGCGCGAGAAACGAGTCTCCGCGCGTCTGGCAACGCCGCACAACTGAGTTCCTGCGTTCACAAGTGAACAAACGCGCGCGAACTCTGAGGTCCATATTGGGCGCCGCGTTAAGTCTTGACGGCTCCAGTTGCTTCCCCGCGCTGGGGCCGTTTTTTAACAAGCACGTCAGCCAATTCAATCGCGGCCGTATAGGAAGCTAGTTTTCCTCGCGCGCGCGATTGCCCGCCTGCGGAACGCGAGGGCGAGCCAAACTGAGCACAACGTCACAAGGGCGGTTACGATTAGCGCGGGGAATCCGCCAGAAACGAAGTCGCTTACGCGTGATACACCTCCTCACACTGACGGGAGGCTGGTCCGAATTTACTAAAATTTTCGGAATCAGTTGAAGCCGAACTTCCCGACGTAAAGCCGGGCGTAAGACCTCATGTGGGCTGGGTATCAAGCTGCCGGCTAGGCCACCGATCGCTTCCATCCCTCGTCCGGATCACCGGCATCGCGTTCGGATGGATCGGTGCGACAGCGTGCTGGCACGGTCGGAGCTATTAACCCGAACCGAAACATTTCGCAATCAGCCGCGGCGTCAGCGCCGCAAACGCAGAAATTAGTTCTGAGTCATAATCATAATGACTCCGATGAAAAACAAAAATTAAGATGGGGAAAACGACGGGGAGGATGGGAATGGAAACTGTACGCCGCCTCCGGGCGATGGCGTCTTTGTGTCGGCAGAGTGCTGCATATCATCCTGAAAATAGCTGGCAGCTGCTTGCCGAGGCAGAGTATTGGGAGCATCTGGCAAGTGCCACGGTCGTTGAGCACTTCCAAGATTGCACTAGCTTGAATGACCAGGCGCACCGACAATCAACCGTAAACGCGACGAGGCCGGACGCAAGGCTTTTGCCGGTCGCCTGAGCACTCTCATGCTAGCGGCTAACTTCGCGTGCGGATGCGCGGTTGCTCTGGCGAAGAGACGAAGAGGGCCGCCTGTCCTTGCTTAATACCGATGGGCGTTGGCATCATCCGAGCAACCGAACGGCATGCAACGTCGATCTCGCTGCTTGCACTGACGATGTTATTGAGTGCGGCGCCGGTCGGTAAATGTCCGTTCGTCGAAGCAAAGCGGAAGTGGCGTTGCGGGGCTGTCGAGGCAGCTTTTGACCCGGAACGGACCTCGTGTCGCGACGACAAAGCCCAATTGCATGATTGTTCCAGATTGGTCGTCAGAGTACTATGGCCGGGTGGGGCGCTTTTTGCTTTCGTGGGAGGCGATGATGAAGGTTACGGGCTTCAACCACCTGTCGATAGGCACCAAGAATCTCGCGGAGTCGGTGAAATTCTACGAGACCGTATTGGGCATGCAGACCATCCCCAGCTACAATTTTGGCTTCAAAACAAAATATCTCCGCTGCGGCGATCTGCAATTGCACGTCTTCGAGCTGGAAGATCAGGTTCCGCTCTACCAGCACTTTGCGGTAGATGTAGACGATTTCCATGCTGCCTACGATGCCGCGAAGGCGATTGGCGCGCTCGACTCGACGGCGTTTCGCAATCCGGTGAACGAACTTCCGGATGGCTGCGTCCAGATGTATTTGCGGGACCCAGCGGGAAACCTGATCGAGATCGACTGGCCTGACGTTGAGACGCTCGATCGTTCGCGAATTCCCGAGATGAAGCTACTGACCGAATTCGCCGCACAAAACGAGGAGGGGCTCGCTGCCTCCCTGTACCTCGATCGGCCGCATCTGAAGACCGCACGACGGGCGAGATAGCGAACGCAAGCATGTCCCGGGGCGGATCGATGCTTCGGCCTGTCCGAGCGATCTGGTCTGGAAAGGACGTCAATTCTGATCGCATCCTCGTTCATTGCACTTTTGAGACATACCGACCGTCCGTGACGGTGTCCGCTTCAGGAGGAAAACCGGAGCATCGACAGAGGGCCAAACCGACGCGATTGACCCCGAGCGGACATTCGCCCCTTTGGACATTGCGCAAAAGAGCCTACGCTCTCGAGAACATCTGGGGCAATCGGCAGTGAAACGACGCGAGTTCATTATTCTGGCTGGCGGGATGATGGCGACGGGGCCGTTGGAAGCGCGCGCACAGCAACCCGCAGGACGGGTCTACCGGGTGGGGTATCTCTCGTATGGTTCCCGAGACCAGCAACTCTCTCACATTCGGGCGTTCGAAGATGGATTAAGGAGCCTCGGCTATCGGGTTGGCGAGAATGTCGCCATCGAGTACCGCTTCACCAACGCAGAGATAGAACGGCTGCCCGCGTTGGCTGGTGACTTGGTTGGGCTCGGCGTGGACGTGATCGTGTCTGGAGCCAATCCGAACACCGTTGCGGCGATGAAGGCGACCACGACCATCCCGATTGTGATGGCCAACAGCGCCGATCCAGTCAGCGCCGGGCTTGTCGCCAGTCTGGCGCGGCCGGGTGGGAACGTCACTGGGTTCGCGCAGGACCCTGGCGACGAGATTTTCGGCAAGCGACTTGAGCTGCTGAAGGAGGCTCTACCGAACCTTTCGCGTGTCGGCGTTTTGGGAAATCCGGACTTTGCGCCCAATCGAAACCGGTTGACCTCGATGAAGGAGGCTGCCCGGCCGTTGGGGCTGACGCTAGTTCCGGTTGACGCCCGCGGATTGGATGCAGTCGAAGGGGCTTTTGCGACAATGGTGAAAGAGCGCGCACAGGCGGTCGTCGTGTTGGGCGACGCTGTGCTGTTCGATTATCGCGGCCAGATTGTTATGGCGGCTCTCAGAAATCAACTGCCAGCTATCTCGGGTGCCAAACAATTCGCGGAGGCGGGTTTACTACTGCATTACGGCGTTGACTTTCGAGATCAGTTTCGCCGGACCGCATTTTTTGTTGATAAGATTCTCAAGGGTACAAAGCCGGGTGATCTGCCGGTCGAGCAGCCGACCAAGTTCGAGCTGGTGGTGAACCTTAAGACCGCCAAGGCGCTCGGCGTCGTGGTGCCGCCATCGCTGCTAGTGCGCGCCGACGAAGTGATCGAGTAGGATCGTCGACTTCAGGCTTTGGCACACTTTTCGGACGTAGAAGAACTGCCTGACAATGTCCGTTATTGTGGGCAAAGCCGACCTCCTGGTCGAGCATCCGGACTTTTCAGTTTGACCCAAACCGGTCATTCAAAGAGCGGCACCCTATAGACAGGCTGTCTCGCCTGGGGGATCATGCAGCGATAACGAACTGGGGTGCCGTTATGGACCTCGGCAGGTGGCTGCGGAGGCTTGGCCTCGAACAATATGAGGCGACGTTCCGCGAGAATGAGATCGACGACACGGTCCTGCCGAACTTGACGGCGGAGGACTTGAAGGACCTTGGTGTCGGATTAGTCGGGCATCGCCGCAAATTGCTTTACGCCATCGCCGCCTTACGCGCTGAAGCGAGCGCACCAGTGCCGCTATCCGGCGAGCCGCTGGCAACCGACAAAGCCGCCGAGGACACCGCCGAGCGCCGCCAAGTCACCGTGATGTTCTCGGACCTTGTCGGTTCCACGGCGCTCTCCGCACGTATGGACCCGGAGGACCTTCGCGAGATCATTTCGGCCTATCAAAGATGCGTCGCCGACATTGTCAGGCGCTTTGGGGGCTTTGTCGCGAAATACATGGGCGATGGGGTGCTCGTTTACTTTGGCTATCCGCAGGCGCACGAGGACGACGCTGAGCGAGCCGTGCGGGCGGCACTCGAGTTAATCGCAGCAGTGAATCGGCTCCAGTTCCAGGCTCCCCTTCAAACGCGTATTGGAATTGCGACGGGGTTGGTCGTCATTGGCGACCTCGTAGGATCGGGCGAGGCACAGGAGCGCGGCATCGTCGGGGAGACGCCGAACCTTGCGGCGCGTCTTCAGGCCATTGCAGAGCCCGATCAAGTTGTGATCGACGAGACAACGCGGCGCCTCATCGGCACTCTCTTCGAGCTGAAGGTTTTCGGGCCCCGCGACCTCAAAGGGTTCGGTTCGGTGCCAGCGTGGTTGGCTCTGCGCGAGAGCACAGTGCAGGGCCGGTTCGAGGCGCTGCACGGAACTGCTTTCTCCGCATTAGTGGGACGCGAGGCCGAACGCACATCGTTGCTGCGGCAGTGGCACCAGGCACAGAGTGGTCACGGCCAAGTAGCGCTACTCTCCGGCGAGGCAGGCATTGGGAAGTCGCGTCTCACTGCGGCACTGGTCGATGAAATAGCTTCGGATCCGCACGTGCGGCTGCGATACTTCTGCTCGCCGCAGCATGGCGACAGCGCCTTCTATCCGATCATTGGTCAGCTCAGCCGCGCAGCAGGCTTCGCACACCGCGACACGGTAGCGGCGAAACTCGACAAGCTCGATGCCTTGTTGTCGCGAACTGATTGCTCCGGCGAGAGCCGGGCGCTGATCGCCGACCTGCTTGCGCTCCCGAATGACGGACGCTATCCGGCGCTGGCACCCGATCCGCAGCTGCGTCGGCAACGGACCTTGCAGGCACTGCAAACGCAACTTGAGTGGCTGGCGCTTCGACAACCAGTGCTGATGATCTTCGAGGACGCACACTGGATCGATCCTACGAGCCTCGAGGTGCTGAGCCGGACGGTCGAGCGCGTCCGGAACCTCCCACTCATGCTCGTCGTCACGTTTCGGCCGGAATTCGATCTTCCCTGGCTGGAACAGCCGAGTGTCTCGATGATCACGCTCGACCGGCTCACGGAGAGCGAGGTAACAACAATCATCGAGCGGCTTGTCGGCCCGAAGAAGCTGCCAGCGGATATAGTGGCCGAGATAGTGGAACGAACTGATGGCATTCCGCTGTTCGTGGAAGAGATCACGACAGCAGTACTAGAGGCAGAGAGCGAAAGAGAAGCCAAGCGCACGGTGGCCACCGTGCCGTCTTCCGCATTGATGATCCCGGCAAGTCTACACGCATCGCTGATGGCCCGACTCGACCGCCTCGGCGCCGCCAAGCGGGTAGCTCAGATTGGGGCTGTGATAGGGCGGGAGTTTTCACATGTATTGCTAGCCGGGGTATTAGGGGATAGGGCGGTTGAGCTAAGACCGGCGCTAGACCGGCTCATCCAGGCAGGGTTGCTGATCCGACAAGGCGCGACGCCGGATACGGATACAATATATCTATTCAAGCACGCCCTCGTGCGGGACGCGGCCTATTCTACGCTGCTGCGCGAGCCACGTCGGGCACTTCACGCGCGGGTCGCTGAAACGCTGGAAGCACAGTTCGGTGGGATTGCGGAGAGCCGGCCCGAATTGCTGGCCCGGCACTGCACGGAAGCCGGTCTGGTCGAGAAAGCCGCGGCCCTTTGGAGCAAAGCGGGCCGGCGCTCGCTCGAACGTTCGGCGCTTGTGGAAGCTGTGGAGCAGCTTACGCGGGCGCTTACCCTGATTGCAGCTGCACCCGAAAGCCCTGCGCTCCGACGGGAGCAGATCAATGCTCAGGTCGCATTGATTACCCCCCTCATTCATGTGAAGGGCTATGCCGCTCCGGAAACCATGCAGGCTGTGCACCGCGCCCACGACTTAATCCAACGAGCGGAAGCGCGGGGAGAGGCGCCAGAAGATCCACTGTTGCTGTTCTCGGTGCTCAATGGAGGCTGGCTAACGAACTATGTGGCCGGCAATGCAGATGCTATACGCGAGCTTTCACGGCAATTCTTCGAGCTCGCCAAAAAACAGGGCGCAACTGCGCCTCTCATGCTCGCCCATCGCATGGAAGGCACAACGACGCTGCACTTTGGCGAGCTGTCGCAAGCGCGGACGCATTTGGACCGTGCGATCGAACTGTATGATCCAGACGCACATCGTGCGCTGGCCACGCGGTTTGGCCAAGACGTTCGGATGGTAAGCTTGCTCCGACGAGCGATGACACTGTGGTTTCTCGGCTATCCAGACGCTGCGCTGGCGGACAGCCAACGTTCGGTCAGCGATGCGCGCGCTATCGGCCATGCTGCCACGGTGTTTTTTGCGCTTTGGGGTGGATATTGGACCAACCGAGTCCGTGGGTCCTATGCGGTGGCCGGCAACTTCCTCAACGAGCTCGCTACCTTGGCTGATAAAAAGGGGGTTTTGTTCTGGAAGGTGGCCGGAATGATGGGCCGAGGTTGTCTCGCTGCCGCAACAGAGAAGCCCGAAGAAGCTATTCGGATGATTGCCGATAGTCTGACGGCATACCGGTCGACAGGAGCAAGGCTATGGATCCCGGAGACGCTGACATATCTCGCGAAAGCCCATTTGGATCTCGGCCAATACAGTGAAGCGTTGCGCTGTACAGATGAAGCGCAAGCTCTCATCGAGGCCACACATGAACTGTGGTATCAAGCCGAGATACACCGTACCGCTGGGCACGTTCTCCTTTGCTCTCCCAAGCCGGATCCCGCACGGGCAGAAGCCCAGTTTGAACGAGCTCTCGCGGTAGCCCGCCAGCAGCTAGCAAAATCCTTAGAACTACGTGCAACTATGAGCCTGGCACGCCTCTGGCGCGATCAAGGGAAACGGGCGGAAGCCCGCGAACTGCTCGCTCCGGTCTACGGCTGGTTCACTGAGGGTTTTGACACGTCGGACCTGAAACAGGCCAAGACCTTGCTCGACCAGCTGGTGCAATGAAGGTTGCTTGTGGTCGCAAGGCTAGCAAGGAAGGTCAGGTTTTGGGCACCTAGGAGACGTGACCGCCTATCATGAGAATGTCCGTTCACCGGGGTAGACCAGAAGTCGCCGTGGTCCGGCCAAAAGGACGCGAATGACCCGAAACGGACATGGGCGGGCATTGGGACGCAGGTTCCCGGGCCGATGGCCTGGCCTTTATTGCTCGCCGCCCTGCGCCAAAATGCTAATCTCCGGGTAAGGAGCATCCTTTGAGGAATCAATGAGACGGCGCGAGTTCATGACGCTCTTAGGCGGTGCGACGGCGTGGCCGCTCGCGGCGGGCGCGCAAGAGGCGGGTCGCATCTATCGCCTTGGGGTTTTGAGTCCCGGGCCGAAGGCGGCGCCGTTTAACGCTGCATTTTTTGACGAGCTCCGCGTGTTCGGCTTCGTCGACGGAATGAATTTGAAGGTTAATGGCGACGGCTTTGGTCTGCGTGACGAGCAACTCGCCGAAACCGTAACGGCGATGGCTAAATCCCCACCAGATGTCATTTTCTGTGCCGCAGTGGCCCACATGCGCGCCGCACAGGAGGCGATGCCCGCCGTTCCTATTGTTGGCCTCGCCACTGACATGGTTGCGACTGGGCTGGTGAAATCGCTTGCACGTCCTGGCGGCAACATCACTGGCATCAGTCTTTTTTCTCCCGAACTTAACGGCAAGCGGCAGGACATAATGATTGAGGCGGTGCCCGGGGCTCGCCGGATGGCGATGCTGGCGGAGGCGACAGGCACCGAGCCACAGCAACTCAAGGCACTTCAAGATGCGGGCCGGGCGCGCGGGATTGAGATTGCGATTTTTACCATCCGCACGCCCGAGGAAATCGCGCCAGCGACGAACGAGATCAAAGCGTCGGGCGCCGCCGCTATTAATGTGCTGTCGTCGCCGCTGTTGTACGTCAATCGTCGCCTCGTGATCGAGCGTGCCGCCGCGCTGCGGCTTCCGGCTATCTACGAATGGCCTGAAATGGCGGAAGAAGGTGGCCTTATCGCATATGGCGCTCGCTTGTCGGGCATCTCTCGCCAAGCGGCGCGGATGGTCATCAAAGTGTTGCGTGGCACCAAACCCGCCGTCATTGCGGTCGAGCAACCGACAAACTTCGAAATGGTTATCAATCTCAAGACCGCGCGAGCGATAGCCCACGAAATTCCGGCCGGGTTAGTGCTGCGTGCAGACAAAATCATAGATTGAGCTGTATGTGGATGTCGCCTATTGGCACTTTCGGACCTAACAGACTTGTCCGTCCGTTATTGAGGGCAAAGCCGACCTCCGAGTCGAGCAGCCGGACTTCTCAGTTTGACCCAAAGCGGACATCGGGTCGCAGTTCTGGAACTTGTTGCCCTTCCCTTTCTCACTCGCCGTCCCGTCTTGAAG
>NZ_JAFCLY010000059.1:0-54857 GCF_018130185.1 Bradyrhizobium sp. AUGA SZCCT0182
GCCCTGCCTTGCGGCACGAGAAGCGCGTCCAGGCGCAGCATGTCGAGACGTTGATCGAATTCCGCCTCGGACAGTCGTGGATCAAGAGGAACCGCGATGCTGCAGCAGGCCACGGCCACGATGGCGAGAACCGCCTCCGCGCCGTTCGGCATGAGTACCCCGATCCGGGCCTTGCAATCGAACCCGGCCAAACGAAGCTGCAGGCGGATACCGTCCAACTGGCGCTGAAGATCGCGGTACGTCAGCGGCGCAAACTTGGTGGAGACGATCGCAGGCTGGTCTGGCAACCGGCTGGCGGTCCGACCGATGACGTGGCCCAGCGTGCATTGGACCTCGGGCTCTGCGCCGTCGCGGAAGGACGAGGCTCCCTCGGGCCAGATCACGCGGGCGGAGTTCGCCTCCCCCAGGAGCAAATTCGTCACACAAGCCTCCCGTGACCACAAGAATGTGAGCGCTGTGTGCCGCCGCTACACCAAGCCACTGCAATCCCCAGTGGCAAAGATTACACCCACCTGCCCACTGACCGGACAACTGGCAATGGTGAGTACCTCGGATGGTTAGGTGTATTGTACCTATAGAGCTTTGTATCCGTTGGCAGGGTATCGGGCTCGCGATAGAGCTCTGTATGGCGCAGGGCCTGACGTGCGGCCGGCCAGGCTCTGGCGCGGATAATTGCGATGTCACTGTTCCGGTTTTACTCACCACCAGCAATTCGCAAACGTGGCCTGAGAAGCGCAATACTGGCGGGCCTGGGCCGGGGCGCGCATAGCTGGTTAGCTCTTCTCGTAATGAAGGGGCTCAATGCCGCACTAACGGCGGTATCGAATTTTGTCCTGGCGTATGTGCTGATTCGGACAGTTGGCCTCGAGTCGTATGCATTTATTGCAGGCTTGTTGGCGGTCGCTGCTCTTGTGGTGCAGTGCGATCTCGGAATTGCCGTTCTGACATTTTCTGAACTGCGGTCTCACTACCTTAGTGAGGCCCAAAAACGTAAGGCGAACCAGGACGACAACGACCTGGTGCTAGCGATCGTGACGATCTACAGCGCGATCGCTGCCATCGCCGTCGCAACTCTGGGTGTTGCATTCTTTGCCGGCATTGTTCCTGTCGCACATCATAGCATCGCATACTTCCTGATTTTCGCCGGAGCTGTCTGTCCTTTGCCGCATATGCCCCTTCGCATGGCCATCAACGCCAGGGATGGCTTTGTTTGGACTGAGAGCGTTGAACTGGCTAGACGTGTTGCGATCCTGGCGGTGACGATCGCGATGCTTTTTGGGCTTTCGCTTGTCGCATATAGCACGCTGAGCTTGTTGATATGGGTAACGTCGATAGCAGCCCTGGTCTGGCTCGCCCGCCCACACGGCTTTGCCTTGCAGAGTGGAGTGTTTCTCGAGGGTTTGCTGTTTCTGAGGCGCAAATTTCGGGAGGCGCGCGCGGCAGTCGTGTTGTCATCGGCTAAGTTTGTGATCAGCATTTTTCCGTATTACTTGCTCTCTGCCACAGGGGATGGATTGGCAATTGTCGCGTTCGATATGTTCTATAAGGTGTCGCGCTTCGCGATGATGACCTACCTGATTGGCGCAGAGACGGTCCTGCCTCATCAAACGCGCGCGCTACATAACAAAAATGCGTTCGGATTGGGTAGAGCAACTGCAGCCGGATTCCTGTTGGGCTTGTTGCCGATGACGCTGGGCATTGTCGCGGTCTCCATGTTCGGCGAAAGGATATTTGGTACTATTTTGAACCATAGCGGAATTGTATCACCGACTATGCGAACGGCACTTTGTGCAATGCTCGTGTTCATGCTGATACAAACAACGTGCGCATTTGTGCTGGTCGGCGCGGGAAAATTTGAGGCACTCGCCCGTCGCGCCAGCATCACGCTTGCGGGGATGGCACTGATCAGCGCTCTAATGCTTCTGTTTCATTGGAGCATCGACACGTTCATCGTCGCCTATGTGTGTGTCTATGGAGCAGGCGCTTTGCTTTACGCGGAGTGCCTTTATTCGCTAAGCAGATCGTTATGGTTAAAGAGCTCTCAAGCCTTCAAAATGGGAACGGTACAGAAGATATAACCGGGGATCAATTCATCGCGACTGCTGTCCGTGGTTGCGGAAAACTGAAGGTGAGCGTTAGGAGGTTTCATTGGCTGACATCGTGAACCTTGGAGACAGGCTAAAAGCGCAGCAGGAAAAAACAGCCCGCATGGACCTGACGGCT
The DNA here is from genome assembly GCF_018130185.1 of Bradyrhizobium sp. AUGA SZCCT0182. Lineage (NCBI taxonomy): Bacteria > Pseudomonadati > Pseudomonadota > Alphaproteobacteria > Hyphomicrobiales > Nitrobacteraceae > Bradyrhizobium > Bradyrhizobium sp. AUGA SZCCT0182. Next base: position 2,224 of record NZ_JAFCLY010000059.1, read on the forward strand.
AAAATGATCCCCATCATGGTCGAGAAAGTTGAGAAGTTTTATTCGGTGGGTGCCACACCGGAACACATCGCGCGCTTTCTGCAGGTCGCCATCGAGGAAATTAACAAAAGGCCGCGCTAGATTGAGGGACTGAAGCCAACCATGTCCATACCTGCTAAACTCATCAAGTTGGTACCTGAGGGCGAAGCGAACGCGGTCTCGGGCCGGGTGCTCTGGCAGCAGCGGGGCATGTGGTCACCCGTTAGTGTCAAACACACTTTGAAGAAGATGGCCGCAGCGGGTGAAATCGAAAGTAAACACGTTCCGCACCCAACTGGTGAAGTGGGATTGTATTTCAAACAACCGCGCCGGCCGCAATAAGCGTTGGCAGCGTTCCGTGAATCTTCACATAAGTGGGTTCGCGCCTTTTCGATCCCCAAAGGATTGATAATTTGCATTCACCGCGCGCTGCCGTTTCGATGCGGCAAGCGCACGCGAAAACGTCCCGGCCCGTGGGCGCGCACGAACGCGGATCAGCTCGCGTGCAAGCCTTGGAACACGCGCATGCTCGGCTTTCATGGGCCAGCGCACCCCACGATCGCCATCGGCGATGCGCTCCATGCGGGCAAACCAAGGGTCATGTACTAAACCGACCGTCTATAATTTTGGCTTTTTGCTCCAATGGTCTTGCCGACTCCGCCGGTGACGCCATCAAGCTCATCGTCTCGCAAGACCGCCATGTCGCCATTGCCGTGCGGCGATTTGTTCTCTCGGGCGATAATATCCATTTTCGACCGCTCCTCTCCTAAAGCTCCAGGGTGGGTCTCAAGAGAGACCAATGAAAGAGGCCGCCAACTGAAGCGGCCCCTCGCGTAGCCGGGACGCTGTTGACCGTGCATACTTTTTCAATCCGCTGAGGTGATCGATGCCGCTTGCGCTTATAGAAACTGGCCATTTGAACGTGGATCTCAAGCCGTCGCCGATCGAGCCATCCTGGATCCTTGAAGGCAATCCGGAAGCCCGCTCGCATGTGCTGTCGACCAGCGCGGACGGCGCTGCCACAACCGTGATCTGGTCCTGTACCGAGGGCAAATTCAACTGGTACTACGATGTCGACGAGACAATCGTGATCCAGGAAGGATCGATCGTGCTTGAGAGCAAGGGCATGCCACCAAAACGTTACGGCGTCGGTGACGTGATCGTTTTCCACAACGGTGCCCACGCCAAATGGCATGTCGAGGGCTATGTGAAGAAGGTCGCCGTCTTCCGCCAGACCAGTCCGTTCTTGCTCGGTCTGGCCGTTCGCGCCGTCAACAAGCTGAAGCGGACGCTCGCCCCCGTCCATTGACTTCCTGACTGCCGATCCGCCATGCGGAGCATTCAGATATTGCTCGGCCGCGACCGCGCAAACGGTTCGCGGTCTGCGTGGCGGCTATCTGGCCAAATTCTTGAAAAGCTTGGTGGGCGCACCAGGGCTCGAACCTGGGACCCGATGATTAAGAGTCATCTTTAAACCCAACGTTCTCAACAGCACTTCTGACAAATTCCCTTTCCGTTCCGGCGTTGAACTGAAAGGAGAATTTTAAAATGTCAGAACTACTTCTACATGAAATCTTCGAACGTGAGGACGGGTTTTTCCAACTCAGTCTCGCCGACGATGCGCCGTGTTTTCGCACCCGGCAGTTCGCTTTGCGCGTGGCAAGTGGCCTCCCGCCCTGCCCTGCGCCGGTAACCAAGTTTCGGCACTTCAAGACCATCCGCGAGGTGCTGCAAAATGCATCCGCTTGACCCTGAAGCTCAAAGCCAGCGCGAGGGCGGCAACCCTGCACTGGCCAATTGCAAACTTGGAAGCTTTGAGCACGCCCAGAATATACTGCCAGCCCGACAAGCGCAACATCTTCGGCGCCTCTACGCCCTGACCGCCTCCGTGGCCAATGCCGTCGCCGAGCTTGCCTTCGCGGGGTTACCGCGATGAATGCAACCACTCAGCAGATATACGGACCATTTAGGCCGATGGACGAATGGACGGGTCGCGCAGCCGCTGTGCCGGTTGTCGAGGACGTTGAGTTTGTTCCTTTTGAGGGTCCCGCCGAGGAATCTGAGGAGGTCAGCGACCTCGACACCCGCAAGATTACGGTCACGTTCATCAAGGACGAAACCGGGCAGGACATGCGCCGCGTGGACATGACGCTGCCGCAACTGGCCGAGCACATCCGAAAACAGGCCGCCGCCAGCAAGATGGAATTGCCCTGGCTCAAGCTGGCGCTGTTCGGGAACAAGCGAAGCGAAAATAGCTCGCTGCGTACCAATACCAACGTGGTGCAGATCAGCGGCGTCGAAGGCGATCACGACAGCGGAGAACTGTCATTCGACGAGGCGGTCGCGAGAATACGCCAAGCCAACATTCGCGCGCTGCTCTACACGTCGGCATCCCACGTACCGGGCACTAAGGAACGCTGGCGCATCCTGGTGCCGCTATCGAAGGCCCGTGAGCCCGAGATCTGTCCCCGGCCCTTACCTGATTTGCGAGCAAAGTACCTTGCACGGGTTAACGGTCTCCTCGACGGCAAGCTTGCGGGCGAAAGCTTCACGCTGGCGCAAGGGTATCTATACGGCCACGTCGAAGGCAACGAGTACCGCGTTGAGGTGCTCGACGGCGACTTCCTCGACCTGCGCGACGACACCTATGCCGGATCGATCTTCAAGGACGGCAGCAGGGTCGGCAACAAAGCAGGCGGCAACCCTAACGGTCCCGGTTCCCGCCGCGCTCGTGAACAATACAGATCGTCAGGTGATGACACAGAAGGCGGTAAGCCCGCCGACTGGCAACCCCTGATCGGCAACATCCTTGCCGGCGAACCACTGCATACCTCGCTGCGCGACCTGGCCGCCAAGCTGGTCACGTCGGGCACAAGCGCTGGCACAGTCGTCAACCTTCTGCGGGCGCTGATGGAGAGTTCAAGCGCGGCGCGGGACGTGCGCTGGATGGCTCGTTTCAGCAGTATCCCCGAACTGGTCGATAGCGCCGAGCAATTCAGGGGCGGTGAAGGCACCGCTGAGCCCGCGGGGCCGGTAAGGGCGACCCCCTACGTCTGGCGCGATCCCAGGGACATCCCGAAGCGCGAATTTCTCTATGGGACTCACCTCATTCGCAAGTTTGGCTCGGCCAAGTTTGCGGCCGGTGGTGTGGGCAAGTCTGCCCTCGCGCTAACCGAAGCCATTGCGATGGCTACTAATCGCCCGCTGCTCGGTATCGCCCCACGCCGACGTTGTCGCGTCTGGTACTGGAACGGCGAAGATCCCCGCGAGGAAACGGAACGACGCATTGCGGCGATCTGCCTGCACCACGGCATCACCCGGGAAGAGATCGAGGGCTGGTTATTTTACGACAGCGGGCGGGATCAGCCAATCGTCATTGCTGAGCAAACCAAGACGGGCAGCGTTATCGCCAAGCCCGTTGTGAGGGCTCTTGTTAAGGCGATCCTTGACGACAAAATAGACGTGCTGACCGTCGATCCGTTCGTGTCTTGTCACCGCATTGTCGAGAACGACAACCCGGCAATGGACATGGTGGCCAAGCAGTGGACCGCAATCGCTGACGAGACGAATACGGCCATTGAGCTAATCCACCACACCAAGAAAACCGGGGGTGCTGAAGCCACGGTTGAGGACGGTCGTGGCGCTGTTGCTCTCCTGGCCGCCGTGCGGTCTGCCCAGGTGCTCAACAAGATGACGCCTGACGAGGGTGCCAAGGCGGGAGTTGATAACCACCGGCAGTATTTCAAGGTTGAAAACGGCAAGGCCAACCTGGCCCCACCTCCGGAGGGGAAAGACTGGTATCGCATCGTTGGCGTGCCGCTAGGTAACGGGAACGGGCTCCTCGATACGGGCGACAACGTCGGTGCCGTCACGGCGTGGCAGTGGCCTGACCCGCTGGATGGTGTCACCGGCAGCGACTTTGAGGCCGCAGCGCAAGCCATCCGCGCAAATAAGTGGCGAGAGAACGTCCAATCGACGGACTGGGTTGGTGTTCCCGTTGCTCGAGCGTTGGGCCTGAGCCTGGCTGACACAGCCGATAAGGCCAAGGTGAAGGGGCTCGTCAAAATCTGGATCGGCACCGGCAACCTCGTTGTCGTCGAAGAACTCGACGAAAAGCGAATGCCCCGCAAGTTTGTGCAGGTGGCAGATGCAGCTTGATTTGCCACACCTCACTTTCTCATCGCTGCCGTGCCTCACCACACCCCTCACCCCTAAGGGGGTGGTGGTGTGGCAGAGGAATGCCGAACCTTGCCAAACCTTTGCCGAACCAAGGTGTGGCAGGTGTGGCAGAGCACCTAAAAGGCAGCACCATGTGTGACCGATCACGCATGGCAGCCGAGGCCCCGCGGGAGGCCGGCAAGATGAAGGCCGGAGGGGCTATTTCCGGAATCTCAGCCATCGGCACCCGTTTACCGCCGGGCGAAAAATCGGCGCATCTACAATTCAAAACATGGGGCAGCCCAAAGGAAAATTCTACAGGTTTATGCTTGCCGTGCGGTGGAGCGGATCGGGCCAGCCGTTTCGGAAAATGCCCCCCTCCCGGGGGCTACGCTGGAAATCTCCATCCGGACAAACTGAGACCGCGCGGGGGCTAAGCTGCGCTAATCGCCCTCATTTTTGGTTCTGAGCCAGAATTGGCCATGCGGCGCGGTCCTGGCGTCAGCATGAGCGCTCGCCATGCTGGCTCTCAGCCTCTCCGGTGCCATGTCCATGGATGAGCAAGAGTTGCGCGGCGTGATCGAAGCGCGCATCGAGCCTTCGACTTTGCAATGACGCTTACAGCGTGACGCCGGTGCCTCGGACCTTATTCGCAACTTGGTTCAGTCCTCTTCCTACTGCCCCACAGATCCTCAGCAGCAGCGAACCTAGCGAGGGCTTCCCGCTGTGCAGCCGACGATCGGCTTTGACATGGGTGACCTCCTCAGAAGGTGTATTTTCAATTTCTATTTCTGTCTATTTTAGATGGACTCTATTGTCATTGGTGGGGCCGGGGCGGTGACCACCCCGATGGGCCCCGATTTTTGACACTCGGTGACCACCCCGTTCGTAAACTACCCGGCCGTTTGGAACGCTGGGCCGGGAGAGGAGTTTCTACGCGGTTGTTTTTATCGGGGAGTAAAATTGTGAGTCGGCGCCTAAGACACGAGAAGGGCAATCAGCGCCCGCCCGGCTAGGACCAGCGAGCCATATCCTGCGATACCGAGCCAATCGATGCGCCGGTTCATACGGAACGCTGATCGTGAGAAACCCAGGGATTCTTGACTTAAATCAAAACAATTGCGGCGCTTGACGAAAAATCCCGCCGTTGCCAGTTTTTCCCGAATTTTTATCAGAAGAACTAATGAGTTGGGAGCTTGCCGGAGATCGAAAGACCCCGCCGGTTAGGGCGGGGCTAAGTCGAGGTAGCATCGCTTCTTTAGCCCGCGTGAGGGCTGCTGACAGAGTAACGATCCGGTCGGTATAGTCGACCGCGTTTCCCGCATGCTTGCCTACTTATCCCGCATGCGTCCCGACATAATAATGCCGCCTGCGCACCATCGGCACAAACGGCCCCGGCGCGGAGAACGCCACGCTGCACCAAGGCCGCCAACCCCGTGGGGGTTTCTCCCGGTTGGAGGTTAGGGGCATACCGGGAGCACCAGAATCGATTCTTGGGACGCTTAAGGAGTTCCAAAGAAACGGCCCCAGCGCCGCGCGGTGGGCGAACACTGGGGCCGACATTTCCTCGAATGAAGCGCGGGGGGGACGTTGCATCATTCGGTCGTGCACCAACTAAGCGATCCGGTCAGGAATCGTTCCGCTCCCTTAGCGGTCGGCTCATTTCGACATTCCTACGGAAGATAACGTCTCGGTGAACGAAACCGATTGCCTTCCTCCACGCAGTCGTCCGGAAACGAAGCCGGAGCAGTCTCCTCGTCGCTGACAACAGGGGATTTCAAAATGATTGCTCTCACAGTCACCGCCATTTTAGCCGTCTGTGCCGGAACATTGATCGCGCTGGCATCGAGCGATTTCGGCCCGGAACTAGTCCTCGCCGTTGTCAGCCTCGTATAAGTACGGCAACAAAGAAAAAGCCCAGCCTTCACCCGGCGGGGCTAGTGGGGTTGGTGCGTTTCGAAAAACGCAGGGCATTGTTACTGCAAGTCGGTTGCCCCTCCGAACTAGTTGGGAGTACCCCGATCTGGCAGAGGTGAGATTGCTCTCCACTCTCCTGTATCCTCACCAACATGTCCGACGATGCCGCCAGATTTCGCAAGCTAGCTGATGAATGCCGCGATCAGGCCGATCGCGCGATAAACCCGCTCGATCAAGAACGCTGGCTGAAGCAGGCCGGAGACTGGGCCAAGATGGCGCAGGAAGCCGAAGCGCGGCACCGCTAAATGAAGTTGCCCCGCCTCGCACCATCGGCACAGACGAGGTCCCCCTGGGGAACGAACCGCATATTGGGGTATTTACCCTCAATGCCGCACTATCATTTTGAATTAGCGAATGGACATCGGATTCCTGACCCGCGGGGCCTCAATTGTAAAGATAACGAGGATGCAATCGCCAAGGCGCACCAAATTGCGAATGCGATGGCTGTTGAAGTCGGCGAAACGCCTCGTTGCCTTGTCGTAGTGGACGATGAAGGAAACGATCTCTGCAAAGTGCCAATCGCCCCAGCGCCATGAGTGGTTAGTTCAATTCAGCCGGCTTATTCGAAACTCCAGCTTGGCATGCAATACCTCGCCAAGTTCGTCATGGCATCTCCGATTTCGAGGTCTGCACAGCCGCAAGCACAATTACGAGGTGCAGTTCTACGCCTTCGAGGGCCAAGGATGCGTTTTCCTGAGGGCAGTTTCGTTGTTTCGGGCAGGAAGACGCGCCGCTAAAACGGCCCCAGCCCTGAGGAGGAAACTGGGGCCGATCGGCTAGGGATTAGGTAGCCTCATGCGTCTGGCACGACGCATTGGAAAGCAAAATCCAGCCGATCGCTATCGTTCCTGATCGCCCGTAATTAGCAAAGAAACGGCCCCAGCCTCGGGGAGCACTGGGGCCGCATATACTGCCGGGTAATTGGGGACAGGCAGCGCAGTCAAAACTCCGGCCATCGGCCACTTGTTCCCGAACACCCACGGCGGCGATATCGTGTTAAGTTTTGTGATGTGAGCTGTTTTGACCAGCGAGACAGCTACAGCCATGTCAGACTGGTTCATCACCGCCCGGTCAGTGGCTTTTATCGGTGATGAGAACGCCTGGTAGCGCTCCCGCCTTCCTTAATGGAAAGGAGCGCCAATGGTACAGCGGCGTCGATTCAAGCAATTGCTATCCCTCTCCGAGCGTCTCGAACAGGAAGCCCGGCGCCTACGCGCCCGAGCTGAAAAATTGCCGCATGGCCCGGAGCGGGAACAGATTCTTCGCAAGGCACGCCAAGCGGAGACTGCGACACACGTTGATGAGTGGCTTTCATCGCCCGGCCTGCAAGCGCCGGAGTGAGGTTATGCGAACCGTTGAACAGTACCTCGAAAAGGCAGACAATTCGAGGCGTTTGCGGCAACATCATCGACGAGTGTATGCAAAAGCGGTTCGCTGACATCGCGGCGTGTACCGGCTATTAGCTAGAGACCGGGAACGGTTGGTAGCTGCTGGCGCGATCCCGCCGGAACTAATTCGAGACAAACCATCTCCGGACCGTCCCATTAGCGCAACTTAGAAGCTGACGGACATGCGCAAAGACGATGCAGCTTACTGCCGCAAGGCCGCGGACCACTGCCGTACCAATGCTGCCGCGTCTGTGACTTTGCTGGCCACAGACGCATGGCTAGAGCTTGCGTCCGATTGGACGACGCTTGCGGAAGCGTTCGAAAAGGAAGCCCGGCCGCGATGGTTGAACTGAGGCCCGCCTCACTTGACGGCCGCGCTTACGGAAGGTGTCTCGATCGTTAGCAACCATCCGGTGACAGGCTCATTGTCCTGCATCACGGGCCAAGGCGCTGTCCGTAGGCGTCGGTGACTGAGAGTCGATCGTGCTCCCGCCTGCCCATAAAGGAAGCGAGAGCCATGAACGGACTAACCCATCTCGACTGGTATTCAGCCGCAGCACGCATCTGTCTGGGCGTTGCAATCCTCAGCACAGCGTTGCTCGCTACAGTGCTCACGCGCGCCTTTTGACGGAACTAGGATAGGTTAGAACTGTTCCATAAGGGCCTAACTGGCCTACGGGGTGGGAAAACAGTGCGCTTTCATTTCCAAGTTCGGACCGGGACTCACGTCATGTTGACGGAGGCGTCCGATTTTTCGAACACGGACGAAGGCCGGGGGTGCCATCCAACTTCGGCAAGCGGCTACCGAGGGGTGACACCCCAAATGCCGCCAATGCGGCCTTCTCGCACTGGAGGGTTATGTGAACGGCAAAGCTAGGAAAGAGAGCGCTCGCCGGTATCCTTCTGAATGGGAGAGGCATGTGGTTCTTGACGATAATTGGCCAATATTTCTGCGACCTGTTCGACCAAGCGACGATGGTCTTATTCGCGATCTTTTTGCGCACGTAAGCAATGAGGATCGGCGACTTCGCTTCTTCGATTCGATCAAGGAAGTATCGCCTGCACTCATGAACAAATTGACTCGGCTAGACTATTCACGCGCTATGGCCTTTGTTGCAATCGACGAATCGGATGGCCATACGCTCGGTGTTGTTCGGCTGCACACTGATGAGGCCGACGAAACGGCAGAGTACGCGATTGTTATTCGATCCGATCTAAAGGGACGGGGATTGGGGTGGCTGCTGATGCAACTGATCATCGAGTATGCCAAGTCAGAAAGCCTGAAACGCCTGCATGGCGAGATCCTCCAAGAAAACGCTGTCATGCTAAAGATGTGCGAGGGTCTAGGTTTTGAAATCAAGACGAACGCCGAGGATCGCGGCCTGCGGGAGGTTGACCTTATCCTGTAGCCTTAGAGCCGGCGATTATTTTCAAACCGGACGGCGAAAAGTCTGTTCGAGCGGGCGGTGAAGAGCTTCATGCCGTCCTTGTTCGGTCGTATGGCGCCCGTTTCTCGAATCATGTTTCTGGCGCCGAGCGCATGGTCGCTTGGAACGCCTTGGCCCAGGAGCCCTTATGATTTGCGGGCCTCCGGCCGCAACCCCACCCGTCGGAAAGAGTCAGAGATCTAATTTCCAACGAAAGGCGCTCCCGGCGGCGGTTGTGCGAACGCCAATCGAAAAGCTAACAGCCGATTTCAATGCGGAAAGAGGATTCGGGAAAACTTGGTATCTGTACCGGGAATCGTGCCAACCGATCCGAGTTATACCCCCGTTTAGACGATTGTGCCTTCATCGTCCTCAGCGCGCTATCCTCTTAGGCGTTGGGGCCGTTTTTTCGCCCGCTGGGGGGGCACATCGGCAACGTATGCGGTGGCCGAAGGCCAGCCGTCAACCAGAGCGTCAATTCTTTGCCGCAGATGACCAACCAGCTGTTCAGCGCCGATAGTCAGGCAGCCATGATGTCCCCAAGGCACCTCGACCACGTCGAGTTGAGAACTGAGATGCCGCCACGCCCGGCCGTCGTGTTCGGCCGCGTAAAAAGCCACAGGGACCTCAAGCGGTGCGGGAAGATATTGCGACATTGCGATTGAATAGGCTTGCCACAACACCGGTGGAATCTCCAGTTCGGCGATCGTAATCGGCGCGCTCTTCGGCGCCTTGAAGTAACGCTCCAGCTCCGCCATTTTTTCAAATGCCCAGCGCAGAGGGTAAAGCGGAAGCAGGGGCTTCATCAGCCCGATGATCGCCCGCGGCACCGGACGGGCACTGACGGTCGGCGGGTCGACCATCGCCACCATATCAACCTTGTGGCCGGCTGCCATCAGCAGGCGGGCTGTTTCAAACGCCACCATGGCGCCGTTGCATTTGCCGCCCAGGAGGAAAGGACCGCTGCTCTGCCTCTGCAGAACAAGCGGCAGGCGGTCGGCGGCCATCTGCTCGATCGACGGCGGAATCCGCTCCCCATGAAGACCATGGGGATCGATCGAAACGATTTGATAATCGGGCCCGAGAAGCTCTACGATCCGCCGCATACCCGAGTGGCCGCCAACGAGGTTCCCATTGAAAAAGAACAGGGGGGGCCGATCGCAACTGACACCGAACTGGAAGAACGGCGTCGCCGGGGTGCCTGTCTGCATGGCGATTTTTGGGACAAGTTGGCGGATGGTTTCTGCCCCATACAGAGTCGTTTCCGGTAAGCGGTGGCCGATGAGCCGCTCGACTTCGATGAGCATTTCCATCGCTAGAAGGGAGTCACCACCGCTGGCGAAAAAATCATCGTCGATCGTCACAGCGCCCCCTTTGGCAGTTGGTCGAGGATCAGAATGCGCCGCGGAATCTTGAACGAGCGTCCGCGCCAGCCCCCGGACGGGGGTTTGGGCCTGTTTTCCAGTACCGACTTGGCAACCCGCCAACCTCGCGATCACACGGGTTTCGCTCATACAGGCAAGCGAAGCATCATTGCAGCGGCGGTAACGCCGCACACGATGATCGCTATAATGATGCCGACTATAAGACCGGTGCTTGGCATCGTTCACGGATCCTCATCGGTAGGGCGCATCAATGCTCTACAAAATGTCTGCGCAACCTGGCTCGGCAACAGAGTGGATTTTGAATACCGCGGCTACGTCGCTTGCCGAAGCAACGCGTTTGTCGTTCCAAGTTTCCGCTCTTGGAAAGAAGTTGCCACTTTTTCCCGTTGTTTTGGAACTCCGCCTTTTATTGGGCGTTGCGCAAGAGAAAGAGGTGGTGACATGAATGAAGGTGCAGAACTAGCCACCGCTGGTTTGGTGGTGGCATGTGCGGCTGTTTTGCTGGTCGCTTCGCACCTTTTTATGGAATCGCAGTCTGCCAAGGAGCCCGTCAAAGGATCAATCGATCTAAAAATACACACCAATACAACCGCGAACTGGCTATGACCCGGGAGCGGCTGGGGAAAGCCGATGAGCGCAGATAGCTCTTGTTGCCCCTTCAGATTACACGGCTCGAACGACAGGCACTAAGCAACTAGAAGGACTCCAACTTCTCAGCGTGCCGCCCTGCGTCTTGCATTAGCCGCGGAAAGGCGGCCGCAGCGCGCCTGGTGCTGTTTGCGATCGCAGCCGTCACCATTCTCAGCTTCGTCGGCGCCTCGCACCTTCCAAATGTCCGAAAAGTGCCAACAGGCGACATGAATGCAGAGGCCTATAACTAAAGCGTCAGGAGGCAACTATCCCGGCGCCAGCATCACGCTGGGGCCGGGCTGACGCTTGGATATATCGCGCAACGACGTGTCGCGCGGGCACTTTGAATTAAGCCGGATTGACGCCCTGCGTGAAGGCGAGGCATTTCAGGGCGCAACGCCGTCCTTCTTGGAACGAATCCGGATCGAGTGCGGTTGTGTCGATCTAACCGGAGATTTGGACGTGGCTACGTTTCGGCTGCTCGCTGTCGTTATTATTAGCTTGGTGCCGGCAACGGTCGTTGCGGCCAGCATCCAGTGGCAGAGATATGTAATACCGAGCACCGGGACGAATGTAGAAATTCCGGTGACGATTTTCAGCAGGGACGCCGAACTGCCGGATGGTGGAACCGGGCGGCGTTTCTACACCGACGATCGCCGCGCTGATTTGACCGTCCAATCGGTTGCAAATCCCGAGAACGACTCGCCCGCGGCGTTCCTGGCGAAGAAGAATCCGCCGCCCGGTATCGTCTACAAAAGGGTGACGCCGAACTTCTTCGTGGTGTCTAGCATCCGCAACGACCGGATTTGGTACAACCGCTGTAACCGTTCGGCCGGCTATATGAATTGCGTCCTGATCAATTATCCCGCCGCGGAAAAACGGCAATGGGATCGCGTGGTCACGCGAATAAGCCACACGTTGGCCAACTAGCATTCGCGAGCGCCCCGCGCAGATGCTTAATTTCCAGCCTACTCGGGAAAAAATGGCAATAGAGTTCCTGGGGCAGGAACCCCTGATGCTGCACTGCGTTGCTCATGGTCGCCGCCAGTAACCACGAGTGATATTGTGAACCGCAGACACTTCCTCGCAGCCTCCGCCTTGCCGCTCGTATCGATCGCGGCGCCGGGACTCCTGACTTCCGCGCACGCGCAGCCGGTGCCGTTCGACCGATCCCTTGTGCGGCAAATGGCGCGTGATCTGGCCGGCAAAGCGTTCAAGGCGCCCGACAACAAGCTGCCGGATAATTTGAAAGATCTGGATTACGATCGTTACCGGGCGATACGGTTTTTGCCGGAACGCGCGCTCTGGCGCGGCGAAAAGCTGCCTTTCGAAGTGCAGTTCTTTCATCGCGGATTTTTCTACGCCAACCGGGTCGATCTCTATGAGGTGAAGGACGGCCACGCGGCGAAGATCGTCTATCAACCCGACCTTTTTTCATTCGGCAAGCTGACGCCGCCCGGCGCGGGTGTCGATCTCGGCTTTGCCGGCTTTCGGCTTCATGCGCCGATCAACAAGCCCGACTATTATGACGAGGTTTGTGTCTTTCTCGGCGCGAGCTATTTCCGGGCCGTCGCCAAGGGCCAATTGTACGGGCTGTCGGCGCGCGGGCTTGCGATCAACACCGGCGAAGCGAAGGGCGAGGAGTTTCCGTCGTTCAAGGCATTCTGGATCGAGAAGCCGGCAGCCAACGCCAAATCTATCGTGGTGCACGCCTTGCTCGACAGTGAAAGCGCCGCGGCGGCCTATCGCTTCACCATCCGGCCCGGCGACGCCACCGTCTTCGACGTGGAAATGGCGATCTATCCAAGAGTGGATCTGGAGCGTGCCGGCTTGATGCCGATGACAAGCATGTTCTTTTTCGGACCGAACGACCGCAAGGACGTCGACGACTTCAGGCCATCCGTCCATGATTCCGACGGGCTGTTCGTGGCCAACGGCCGAGGCGAGGAGCTTTGGCGGCCGCTTCATAATCCCACGGATCTTCAGATCAGCGCCTTCGCCGACCTCAACCCGCATGGCTTCGGGTTAATGCAGCGCCAGAGGGATTTTCTAGCCTACCAGGACCTCGAATCCAGTTTCGAGCGGCGGCCAAGTCTGTGGGCGGAGCCGATCGGAGACTGGGGCGAAGGTTCGGTCAGGCTGATCGAAATTCCGACCAAGGAAGAAGTGCACGACAATATTGCGAGCTTTTGGCAACCCAAGGCGGCTTTGCAGGCCAAGGGCGAACACACCTATACCTATCGGCTGAACTGGGGCCCGGACATTCCGAAGCCGAGCCCGCTGGCGCGGTTTTCCCGAACCGGCATCGGCGCAAGAGGCGATAACGCGACGCTGTTCGTGCTGGACCTGATCGGCGGCAGGTTGAAGTCCGTAGACCCAAAGACCCTGCGGGGCGTTGTGACCGCGGAGAAGGCCAAGATCCAGAACATCGTCACCCAGCCGAATCCGGCCTCGGGCGGCTGGCGTTTGAGTTTCGAACTTGTGAAGGAGAAGAATCCCGTCGAGCTTCGCGCGTCGCTGATGCAGGAGAACGAGGCGGTATCGGAGGTTTGGGTCTATCGATGGACACCTTAGGGAAGGTCCACGGATCGCTTCAGCGCAGCGATCCCTTCAATCAATTCCTGCCCCGGGAGGCGCCAATGGAAATGGCGCTCCGGCCGCAGCAGCGCGAACCGCAACCCCAAGCCGCGGATTTCACGACGGCATGGCCCAGGCGCGCATGCATCCTTGCCGGCACCGTCTTGCTGACCCTGGCCGGCTGCTACGAAATGTACCAGGTGCTCCAGGTCGGAGGCGTGACGATCCTGGAGTGGATGATCCTCGTGCTGTTCGTGTTGTTGTTTGCATGGATTGCTTTTTCCTTCACGTCGGCGATTGCCGGTTTCTTCGTGCTGCTGTTTCGACGCAAGGACGAACTCGGCATCGATGCCAGCGCGGCGCTGCCGGCGATCCAAAGCCGGACCGCCATGCTGCTGCCCACCTACAATGAGGATCCCTATCGCGTTCTGGCCCGGCTGCGCGCCATCTGCGAATCGGTCGAGGAAACGGGATGCGCTTCGAAGTTCGACTGGTTCGTTCTGAGTGACACGACCGATCCCGCGATCTGGATCGCCGAGGAAAAGTGCTTTCTTCAACTCCGGCATGAAGCCGGGCCGGCAGCCAGGATTTTCTATCGTCACCGGCCGGAAAACACCGCGCGCAAATCCGGCAATATCGAGGATTGGGTCAGGCGGTTCGGCTCCGACTATGAATGCATGCTTATTCTGGATGCGGACAGCCTGATGACAGGGGATACCATCGTGCGGCTGGTCGCTACGATGGAGCAACACCGACACGTTGCGCTGATCCAGACGCTGCCGATCGTGGTCAACGCCAGAACGTTGTTCGCGCGGTGGCAGCAGTTTGCCGGGCGGTTGTACGGCCCGTTGATTGCGGCCGGAATTGCCTGGTGGCATGGATCCGAAGGCAATTACTGGGGCCACAACGCCATCATCCGCGTCAGCGCTTTTGCCCGCTACGCGGCCCTTCCGGAACTGAGGGGCCGCAAGCCGTTCGGCGGGCACATCCTCAGCCATGATTTCATCGAGGCCGCGTTCATGCGCCGTGGCGGTTGGGCCATCCATATGGCGCCCACGCTCGGCGGCAGTTACGAGGAATGCCCGCCATCGCTGCTGGATTTTGCCGCCCGCGACCGGCGATGGTGTCAGGGCAACCTGCAACATCTGGCGGTGCTGCCGTCGCGCGGCCTGCACTGGGTCTCGCGGCTCCATCTCCTGACTGGGATCGGATCCTACCTGACGGCGCCGCTCTGGTTCATCTTTCTGGGCCTCGGCATCCTGGTCTCGTTGCAGGCGCAGTTTGTCAGGCCCGAATATTTTCCGAAGGGGTTCTCGCTGTTTCCGACATGGCCCGCACAGGATCCGATCCTGGCGGCCTGGGTATTCGTCGCCACGATGGGCATGCTGATTCTGCCCAAATTGCTCGCCTACATCGTCATGCTCACGCATCGTGACGAGCGAAGAAAGTTCGGCGGCGGCTTTCGGGTTCTTGCGGGGATTGTCGCCGAGACATTCCTTTCAGGCCTGACGGCGCCGGTGATGATGATCTTCCAATCGTCCGCGGTCGGAGAGATCCTGCTGGGGCGCGATGCCGGATGGCAGGTTCAACGCCGCGACGACGGCATGGTCTCGCGTAAAGAGACGCTTCACAAATATTCGGTTCCGACACTCTTTGGCGTCGCAATGGCCGTCAGCGCCTACGCGGTGTCGTTGCCGCTGCTGTTATGGATGATGCCGGTCATTCTCGGCCTCCTGCTTGCCGTTCCGCTTGCCACGCTCTCTTCCTCGGCCAGCGCAGGCGCTGCTTCCGGCCTGTTCAAGACACCGGAGGAGACCTCACCACCGCGGGTCTTGCTGCGGGCCAACGAACTGGCCAGCGCCTCACACCGGGCGGTTTCCTGCCCGCTTCTCGAACTCCGCCGTGACGCCGACCTGCGCGAGGCGCATCTCGACAATCTGTCCGGCCCAAGGCCGCGGAATCGCGGCGAGGTCGATCCGCATCTCGCGATCGCGCGAGCCAAGATCGAGGATGCCGAAACCTTCGACGAGGCGGCCACATTCCTTAGCCCACGCGAGAAATTTGCCACCCTTAATTCGCCGGCCGTTCTAGGCACCCTGCTGGATTTGCCGCCTAGAACTTCGGCGCGGCAAGCGTCCTAATTAAAATAGATCGCCCCTCGATCTCCTTAATCTTATAGAGCAGAGCGTCTCTCTCGATGCTGGGCGGGAGCTTCGCCATGTCCTCGCGAGCCTTTCTTACCTCGCTTTCTAGGCGGTTGTGCAAGCCGGCCTCCCACTGACGTGCGTATCCCAACCCAATGCACGCCGCCGTGCTGGATGATGCAAGAAGCGTTCTAACGAGGCCGGGTGGCGGCTGCTTCTTTGGTAATCGCAGCAAGCGAGTTGCCGGTCTTGCGGATAATGTCACCCAATTCCGGGGCAGAGAGCTTACGCGATCTCTTGCAAGAGGGCTGCCCGACTGGAATCTGACAGCCCTTGTACTCCTGCGCCTCATTAAAAATTACGCTGCCTTGCGGTTCACACTTTTGAGTGCCATCGTGTTCAGGCGACAACGCACGCAAGGGAGCCGTGAAGAAGCGTACGCAGCTCAAGAATCCGCTGACGAAGACATCCACCAAGCGCAATAAGGCGGGCGGGCAGTTTATGGCCGTTAAGAAGAGCGCGAAGAAGTTTAAGGGCGTCAGACGTGAGAAGTGATAGGTAAGGCCTGCCTGGCGGTCGTTGCAGTGTGCATAGCGTTTCTGATCGAACTGGCAGCATGGGCCGTCCTGTTATGAGGAATTTTCGGCGGACGATGCGGCCTACAAGAACGCCTACGTGGCGGTGGTTCAGGCATGGGCGAAAGGTATAATCAAGGGCACAGCTAACAGGTTTCTGACGCCACTAAATCAATTCTCGAGGACTAGGCTCAACCTGACCTAGACAAGTTTCTTTGCTCCGAACAAGGCGGACTTGGTCGATGTGGACTGCAGGTCGAACCGCCATGAAGGTTTTCAACCAACCAGGCGCCTTTGCTTGGGCTGTGATCACACAATTTCGTGCCAACCAGGGTGTTTTGCTTGCTGGAGCGGTGGCGTACTACACGCTATTGTCGTTAGTCCCGCTGCTTATCCTCATTCTAATGGCGCTCTCCCATATCGTTCCAGAAGACCGTCTTCTTTTGACCCTTAGCGAATATCTCGAGTTTGTAATTCCAGGGCAATCAGGAGCTTTGGTAGAGGAAGTTCGGACGTTCCTCGCTCAAAAGCAAGTCGTCGGCTGGATCCTGTTCGTCACAATGCTTTTCTTTAGCGCACTGGCGTTTACTATTCTCGAGAACGCAATGTCGGTGATTTTCTTTCATCGGGTCAAAATCAAGCGCCGACATTTCCTGGTGTCAGCCGTAATGCCCTACTTGTTCATCCTTTTTTTGGGTGTAGGGCTACTCATCGTCACCGTCCTTTCCGGAGTGCTCCAGTTCGTGGGCACTCGAAGTATCGTGATTCTCGGTCAGCCACATTCCCTGGACCAATTTTCCATTTTTCTCCTCTATATCGTTGGAGTTACCGGTGAGATCTTTTTGCTAACTGCGATCTATTTTGTCATGCCTGTGGGGCGATTGTCCTTGCGTCATGCACTGATTGGCGGAGTGACGGCCACGCTCCTTTGGGAAGTGATGAGGCACATTCTGGCTTGGTACTACGCAACCATGTCTCAGATTCAACTTGTTTACGGCTCCCTCACCACGTCGATCGCTGTGCTATTGAGTGTTGAGCTTGGCGCATTGGTCTTGTTGATCGGCGCCCAGGTGATCGCAGAATATGAACGGATTAGTCGTGAGCCAATCGAAACGGCGGCCCGACCGGCGAAGCTGGAGGAACCATAGAGCGCGAGGGTTTCCGGTGACACCACTGGAGCGCAAACTGCATGCCGCGCTCCGCAGCGAAGACCCGCAACTGCTCCTTGGCGCGATTGGCGTCTTGCTCGTCGGTCCACCGGAGCTACCGGACCTTACTCCGATCGAGGAGTCCGATTTTCCACTAGGGTTAGGAACGCACTAAATGCCGCAGGTATGAAATCCATCGGCGATGTACCGAGGCCTCGGATGCGACGCTTCTCAGCTTGCCTAATCTTGGGCCGGGCTCCGTAGCCTTTTTGCGCGAAAAACTAGGCCTGCCTTCGACCGAGGGAGTGCGCCCTGCTTTTGGCTCTTAACGTGCGCGGCTGGGTCGAGCCATTGCGGCGACCAAAGCCCGCCTTGCGCGTGCTGGCGGCCTTCTCAGGAGCATTTGAGAGTCTTCTAGTCCGTATGAACTCTGCGTGGCGCACACTAAGGAACTAAGGATCCTGGCGGCCGCAACAGACTCAACCCTCAACGCGCTCGCGATTCAGGCCTTGAACGATCTGAAAAGCACGGCAAGCGGCCGGCTATCGGAAATCCCCTCCCCCGAATAAATAGTTAAGAATGCGGCTGCAAATTCCTGGCGCGCTGGATGCGATTGATGCGATGAGCGGGGAACCAACTAGACCATTAACAATTAGCGGTCATGGATGAAAAAGATCTCGAACGCCAAGGCAATGAACCATCCCCGTTCCTTTTTTTCGGGATCGCGGCTTTGCCGTTCTTTGGCTTAATGGGATGGTATTTCGGCTTGTTCGGTTGAAAAAAATCTGCCCCTGCTATAGGCACCGGGTCAACATAACAGCAACCTGCATGCCACGAGGCGGGTACTAAAAGTGTCGGAGGTGCGAACGCTGCACCAGGCCGGCCGGCGGCCTCATACTCATGGTCGCCCCCATGATGGGGCCGCCGTTAAGGCTTCTTGTGGGGACGGTGCCGAGATTACTGACACCTCGGAAAATATTGGGATGTTTCTTCCGCTAGAAACACTCGGCACCGTCCATCGATAGCCGACTGCCTAATCCGCGGGTGTACCGCGAGCAATCAGGTTAGCGGGCCGGACTTCGTCATACTCGTAGACGACTTATGCAGCACCTCCAAGGCAGGGGACCAGCGCAGAGTGCGGACCGAGCCTTATACCAGTCTCGCAAACACAGATGGCAGGGTTCCGAGCTGGGCCGTTCGTTCCGCACAAACGATGCCTTCGTTGGCAAGGCGTATCGGGTGCCTCATCCCGCCCTTCCAGGCATTTGAGATCGCCGTGGCAACCAACAATTCAGGATTGGGAAACTTATCAACGAGCCCGGTCGCGTGCACGTAGCCCATGGCGATAGTCATAGCTTGGCACAAGTCGGGGTTGTTTTCGGTAATGGGAAAGTGCGCAGCGTACATGGGTCCTCACCACTCTTGCTGCGTTAGAAACTTTGTAAATACTTCACCGTTCCTATTCTGGTGCTTCCGGCAAACAAGCACTCTGTGGGCCAGGCGCGACGGTAATCAAACCTCGCTACTGCGCCTGGTCTCCCATTTAAAAAATAGGAACTCAAGCCGCGCTTGTGTATTCTCGGGCCAGCCGTCTCGTTTAGCCACAGACGGTCCTCTGGCCGGGCGGTCCACTGACACCATGCAGACGGCCGCCCGGTTTCAATTTATCGACGGTGGCCCAACGGCAGATTCATTGCCCTCGCCTTTTGACGCAACGTCGCACCCGATCGCTTCATAAGCTTTGCGATACGCTCTACCGGAGTCTTAGACTTCGAATGCGTCTTCAGCAGTTTTAGATCGTCTTTCGTATATCCACGACGTGCCGCCGTCTTCTTAGCTTTCTTGGCCACAAGAGACTCCTTTGTGTGAGGTGCCCTTCTAGCATTAAGCGATTGCGTTGCAGCTTAGGGGCCAAATGGCGGATCGGCGTTTAGCCAGGATAACCTAAGCTCAACACCCCCGTGATGATGGCTGCCACTAATTCCATAAAATCAGTCCCTCTGAATGATTTCTTGGGGAGATACCCCACCCTACCAATGCCGCCTGAAGGAAAAATGAGCTAGGATACCGATTCTGGAGGACACCATGGACACTGAAAAGACTGAGCAAGCCACCGAGGCCGACCAATCCAAGAAGCCCATCATGGAGCAAATGACCGACCTGGTCGCTGGAGCGGCAGGAACATTAGCTGAGGCCGCGGTAAAGACCGTTGCCAAGAAGGCCACCAAAGCGGTTGCGAAGCGCGTACCGAAGTCGGTCAAGAAGGCCGCCAAGAAAGTGGCCAAGGCTGCAGCGGCTAAGAAGACCGCCAAGAAGGCCTCGAAGAAGTCAGCAAAAAAGTCGGCCAAGAAGTCTTCGAAAAAGGCCGCGAAGAAGTCCGCACCGAAGAAATCAGCTAAAAAGGCGTCGAAGAAATCCGCCAAAAAGTCAAATAAGAAGAAAAGTAAGAAGTCAAAGCGCTAACGTTCAGCTCTTTCTCAGACATTGAAACGCCCCACATCATCTGGGCGAGAGAGAAACATGGCGAAGAAATCCAAACGCAAAGACTCTAACGTACCGATGACGGGGCGACAGATCACGAACGCCATGGCAAAGAAGAAAAAGAAGACCGCCGCTAAAATGCGCTCTGCAAAAACCGCCAAGAAAAGTGCGAAGAAAGCTTCTAAGAAGAGCAAGAAGACGGGGAAAAAGTCGAAGCGGATTATGCTCTAACCTGCTTGACTCAGTCACTGATATTTATTCCCAGGCGCTGAAGGACGCCGCTCTGCATGATCACATTTCTAGAACATTCGATTACGTCGAATATTGATGTGCCCATTCGGCCGAGCCGACATACAACTCTAGTTTGGGCCACGTGTTGCGGATAATATTCTTTAGGTCGTTGCAACGCCGCTTATGCCAGCGGACTTCTCCTGCTCAAACGCGGCGATGGCCGTATAAACTAACGTCATGTGCCATGCGTTCACTTGCCTTCGTCAAGCTCATTTAAGGATATATCGTATGCCGCCACGCGGTCAGCACGGCGCTCGTGACCGATAGCGCCGTATTTCAGAGAGTTGGTGGCCAGCTCATGGACAACTAGGGCAGTGCCGCCGCTTCGCTAACCGCCATTCGTCGAACCTATACCCGCACTCGCCCGCTAAAGCTCCCATGTCATTCAATGGTATAGCAGAGCGTCACCGTGCGGGCACTTCCGTCACTGTGACTTGAAGGCCAGCATCCCCAAGAGCTCCAAGGATGCGCTTCGCAATTATTTTGGCCTCCTCAGAATCTACCTTGAGCTCGGGACGGTCGCCAAAGCTATCGAGTATCGCCGTTGCGATGATCGCGTTTATTTGATGCTCATCAGTCATAACTGCTCCCAGTCCCAATTGACGTGGCCTAAGTTAGCGACGCGAAAAACCTCAGAGCAAGGTAGGCGACGACCGCTGTAACGAACGTGATGCCAATCGCGACGGCGACGCTTCTAACAAGATGTCCCCAATTCATACGTCTGCTTCCAGGATGCCCTGAGATTTCGCTCAGGTGCTCCTCATTTCTCGCGTTGAGCGCCCAGCGAGGGATCGGGGAAGATAAGGCTTCGCAAGCCACTGCGATCGAAGCGTTTCCACGCTCCCTCCGGCTGCGCCAATCTGTCGGCAACCGCATAGACGGCGGCGGGATTCACGGCCAGCCCGCAATGGCTGCCTTGCACCTCAATGCTTTCTGACTGAGCGGAGGTTTCCTCAACACAACCCTGCCACGCGCAAATTCCGTCCGTGCGGCTATAAATCGCCGTCGTAGGAACTGGTGGCGCGACCGCAACATCCTGCGCGTCGTCGACCGATTGGCCGCTGGCAAACTCATAAACTCGCCACGCATTTGTGGATTTGGGACTGGCGCCGAAGGGACTTCCCAGCGAAATCACCGAACGAACGCGATCTGGCAACATCTTTGCCAGTTCCCGCGCATAAATCCCGCCAAGGCTCCAGCCTACTATGCTGATTTTTCTACCGTGCAAGTCGCTAAGTTCACGCACCAAATCGAGCATCCGATCCTGGACGCCTTCACGAAGGCCTCGGTTTAGCCCCTGCCCCCAGCCACTAACCCTGTAGCTACGACCTTCCAAAAATTTGCGCAGCAGTAATGTGGAGTCGTCACCAGCCATGAGGCCGGGTAACACCAACACCGGATGTCCGTCCCCCTTTGGCACCAAGTTTAAAATCGGAAGCGCACCCAAAAAAGCGCCGAATTCGGTGAAAGCGCGCCGCCCTTCAAGCATCATAAGAATCTTAGATGGCGGACGAAATGACTGAGTTGTAGCTGGCATTTTTACCCTTGTTGCGTTGCACAAGGAGAACCTGCCAACCGACTGGTTGTTCCTAATTGCATCTCAATTGCCCGGAAGGAGCTAATTTTGTGACTAAAGCCTATAAATGCATATAAATGGCAGGCACTGATAGGAACGGAACGCCTCCTCAGATGTTGCGCTGCATCATAGAGGACTTTCATATGTCGAAGATCGAAAAAGCTCCGCCGGACCACACAGCGCCGCTATCGTCCCCGCCATCTATTCCTTTTTCGTTCAGTTGGGGCTCAGGATTAGAATGTCCTCGAAGCCCCCACTGCTAAATTCGGTCCGCCGCGAGAATTCGGCGAGAAGCGCCCAATTGCGAATGCGGTTTAAGTCGGCGAAACGCCTCGTTGCCTTGTCGCAGTGGACGATGAAAAGCCCGCGAGCACGGTCTCCACCACGACCGCGAAGGGCGGCGCTGTGTGTTAGCGCGCGTATTTGCGCATGATGAACAGCGTAAATCGGCGTGCGCGGCTCTGATGACTCAACATGCAGAATGTTCTGGAACACCGATTAAGACTGACTTTTCGGGATTGCACGGACAATCAATTGAGGGCCGCAGCGCGCTGCGCGCGGCCCTTTTTCACGTTTTCATTGGGCCGCCCCGCTAGAGCGCGAGTCCTCACATCAAAAGCTCCGGGCACACATCGATTTTAACTTCGCCATTACAGACGATATGTTTGCTCAAATTGAGGGACAGCCAGTGATCATTGTGCGCGGCAAGAGCCAGGTGGCTCACACCCGCGGACGATATCCGAAACAGCAATCGACCTGCTTCTACTAAGATGAACTGTTGTGACTTCGAAGAACGGCTGCGTGTAGAACGCTCAACCGGTCCGATGACGCCCGGAAATAGTTCTGGCGCGGCGCGCTAAGAGGCTGCGCAGTTCGCGAGGAACAGAAACCGGTTTCACCCTTTAACTCAGCGTGGTGCAGCCGGACGACGTAAATGAAACGCTATTACTTTGATCTTATAGATAGCAACGGGATTGTCGTGGACGACGAGGGGATGGATTTGGCGGACATTGAAGCCGCTCAGGACGAGGCCGCACGATCACTGGCAGATTTTGCGCGGGGGGCTTTGCGCAGTTCTCCCGCCGCTCCAGCCGACATGGCTGTCGAAGTCCGAACTGATGCCGGCGCGGTCATGCGCGTTAAGTTCTCATTCGAAATAGAAAGAACGAACTAACTCGCCGGTAAAGGCCACCTCACTTGTATCCGCCGGCATCGTGCGAATTTCAATCACATCCATTCGGACCTTCAGGCTCATCCCTGCCGACGATGAAGCCCGGCGCGGCTTGATAGCGATGGATGCGAGGGTGCCAAGCACCGTGAGCACGCAGCGGGGCCGGCGAACATTCGTTTCAAGAGTGGCGGTTCCGCAGTCGCGCTTCGCGAAGAACTACGTTCAAACATTAGCGGGGTGCCCTTGTGCCTCCTCACGCACGTCGTCGGCCATGCTAAGCTCGCGTTGCTCGACGATTGAACCTACTGTCCTCAGGTGCTTCCCCCCTTTTTGCGGCGACAAGCTCGGTGGCATTATACCGATTTCTGGTGAAGAGACGCGCCTGATGGTCTCCGAAAAGGTCAATGCTGCAGTGGAAGCTAGCGCGATGCTGATTGGAGGCAAGCGCACCGGCGAGGTCATCGATTTCTATAGCAAGCAAGTGGCAGCCAATGCGACGCGGCTTACCTAATGCCTCGCCGCATCAGTACCGCCTGTACGATGAGCGCATGCAAGGAACTCCGTTCTAAGGGAAGCGTGCGGTACAATAGGAACGATGAGCGGCGCGTCTCGTTGGACGGTCTCCTACCAACAATGGAGACGGCAATGACTACCACAGCAAGAGACGTATACGTCGCCGGTCTGCGCAATGCGCACGCGATGGAAGTACAGGCGCGAGAATTGATGGAGCGTCAATCGGAGCGACTAACCGACTATCCAGAAGTAAGGGTGCGGGTGCAGGAACATCTGGCAGAAACCAACGGCCAGCTCGGTCGCCTTGAGCAATGCTTGCAAGCGTGCGGAGAAAGCAATTCCACCCTCAAGGACGCGGCGCAATCCGTGATGGCTAACATGATGGCAATGACCCATGCGATGGCTGGAGATGAAACTCTCAAGAACACGTTTGCAAACAACGCTTTGGAGCATTTCGAGATCGCCGCATATAAATCGCTCCTAACGTTATGCGACAGCGCTGGCCAAGGCAGCTCCCGCTCGCTGCTCGAGGCGAACCTAAAGGAAGAAGAGCGAATGGCCGCCTGGATCGATGCCAACGTTGCAAAGGTGACCCAACAGTATCTCGCGATCGAACAGAAGGCGGCCTAATCATGTACCACCACGTCAAGAAACTGATGTTCACCGTGCGTGTCGACGAGCCGGACGTCCGATTTGGCAACATGCTGCTGGAGCAGTTTGGCGGTGCCAACGGCGAACTGGCTGCTGCCATGCAATACTCCATCCAGGGATTGAATTGCGAAGACCCTGACCGCAAGGATCTCCTGATGGATATCGGGACCGAAGAACTCAGTCATCTCGAAATCGTCGGTTGTCTGGCACGCATGCACCTCAAGCCCTCGAAGTTCGACCGGCAGGCGGCCGAAACTGACCCGCTGATTGCGATCGCCGGAGGTGGCGGCGTTAATCTGTTCAACTCGCAAGGCAATCCATGGACAGCCGACTACCTCAAGATCACCGGCGAGCTCGACGTTGATCTGCGCAGCAACATCGCGGCGGAAGCCAGGGCCAAGATCGTCTATGAGCGGCTCATCAATTTTTGCGACGACGCCGGCACCAAGGACGCGCTTCAGTTTCTCATGACCCGGGAGATCACGCACATGAAGGCTTTTGCCGCAGCCCTGGAGAGCATGAAGAAGCCGGCGTTCAGCATCGGCAAGCTCGCCCCGACGCCAGGGCTGGTGAACCAGTTCTTCAACGATTCCACGGGGGCCGGCGATGAAGGCGAGATCGATACGCGTGGTCCCTGGAACCAGGGCGGCGAGTGGGAATTCGTGGAGTCGCCCGCCTTCTCGCAGTCCGAGCCCGGCATCAATGGCTCGCAACCGATCAAGACAGAGAGTTCGCCTCCCCTCGCGCCTGAGGGCATGGCTGAACTTCTGGTCGACGAACTGCGAGACATCCTGCACGCGGAGAAACAGTTGACTAAGGCACTGCCAAAGATGGCAAAGGCGGCGCGGTTTGATCGCCTGAGAGAACTTTTTGAACAGCATCTGATGGAGACCCAAGAGCAGATTGAGCGGCTCAACGAATGTTTCTCGCTGCTCGGCGAAACTCCCCGCGCCAAGCCCTGCAAGGGCATGATGGGTCTGGTGGAGGAAGGCCAGGAAGTCATGGAGGAAGGCGCGGACAAGGAAGACGCGCTTGCCGATCTCGCTCTCATCGGTGCGGCGCAGCGGGTCGAGCACTACGAGATTTCCGGGTACACGACCGCCAAGAACCTGGCCCAGCAACTACGCCACAGCGCCGTGGTGGAATTGCTGTCAAAGTCACTGGCGGAGGAAGAAAACTCCGACCAACTGCTGAATCAGGTGGCCCGGAGCTTGATGTCGGTTGCCCAGATGCCGGCGGCGGTCGAGCGTATCGAAGTCGAATAGGGACTGCCGGCCGGCGCGCCGTTGCGAGCGCGCCGGCCGCCTTTCGTGCGTGGTAACCGAGTTCGAGGAAGCGAAACAAGTGCAAGCCGTAACAGCACGCAAATGAGTAATCATCGCCCTCCCCTGAACGATGATCGTAGCCCGCTGCTGGATTTGATGACGTGCGTTATTTGCATGCAGACGATGAAGATCGAGAAGGCCGACCCGGACGACGACGGCAACGATCTCATTCACTACCGGTGCGACATTTGCCAGGCAGTTGAAACGGTGCGGCTCGTTCGTCGCCAGCCTCCGATCAGCCGGCCGAAAAGATCCCCGTGACTAGAGGCTTGCGCATGATTTTGCTTCGAAACCTACGTGTCCGTGGTCGGCCTACTGAAGCTGACGACGATCTATCCCTCGCCCAGGCCGCCCGAAGTGACAGTAGTTCCGGGCTTCGTGCCGGCCAGCGTCTCCATGGCGGGACGGGCTCTCGAGCGAACGACCAACCCGGGTGCTTGCTTTATTCTGGCGGAGGCCTTTGGAAATTGGCCTACCTCGCAATGGCTATCGACGCCGAGATGCCGCGTGAAGCATAGGAACTTCGGCTACTTTGCCTTGTTGTACTGCCCACTGCACCCATTCGCTTATGGAGCCATCATGACCTCAGCTGAGCATCCCGAGAACCCGATCCTTCCGGAGGGCAAGGCAGCGATCGACAACCCTCAACCCGAAGCTCCGGCGGAATCTACTTCGAGTTTAGACGAACCCAGTTTGACCACGTCAGCACCTCCCGCAAAGGCGAAGACAAAGGGCGTGGCTGATATCGTGTTTATGGTTGATATCAGCGGCAGTATGGCTCCTTGCATTGATGCGCTGCGAACAAACATCGAAGCTTTCATCGACTCTTTGAGCAAAGGAGAAGCGAATAACGCTCCACCGATCCGAGACTGGCGAGGAAAGGTGGTGGGTTATCGTGACGTCGAGGCGGCTCAATCGGAAGGAATTCAATGGATCGTGGATGCACCTTTTGTGCGCGATACAAGTCAGCTGAAGGCGCAATTGGCCGCGTTGAAAGCGGAGGGAGGGGGTGACGAGCCTGAATCGCTTCTTGATGCTCTGTACAAGGCTGCCTCGATGGAAGCCAGTCCCAAAGGTTCCCAGACCGAAGACCCGAACAAGTGGCGGTATAGAAGCGATGCGGCACGTGTAATCATCGTCTTCACGGATGCATCGTTCAAGGAGAGCATGAGCATCCAGGAGGCCAAGGGCGGCTCCTTGCAAGATGTTGCAAACGTCATAATGGCCAACAGGATTATTCTGAGTTTGTTCGCTCCCAATTTTGAAGGGTACGACCGTCTTAGCCAGATCGATAAATCGGAGTGGGAGGTGGTGGAATATGAGGGGTTAAGCCCTCAAGAGGCCTTAAAAAAATTCACATCCGATCCCGTAAGTTTTCGAACAACCTTGAAACAGCTTGCAGCAAGCGTGTCTCGATCAGCGGAGACCGTGGCCCTCTGAGGAGAGAGCTACTCTGTTATGGCAAAAAAGCTGAAAGTTGGGGACGTTATCCGCGATTACCGCATCACGAAGGTCTTCGGACCAGGGATGATGGCGATTTCGTATGGCGCCGTTTCACCTTCCGGGGAATTAGTTTTCTTCAAGCAGTACAAATCTCCCGCGCCGACCGTCGTTTGGTATAATTCGTTTGTTGCCTATCAGCGCGAGCTCTCATCACGTGTTAAGAATGGCAAGGCGGCTCGCTTCGCAGTTGCCCAACTAGATGCCTTCGAAGAAATCTGGGGCGGTCCTTGCTATTTTCAGGCTTTTGAGTTTGTGAAGAATGGGGACGATCTGCAGAAAATCTTCGATGTCGAAGCCGATGAACACCGAAAATCAAAGGTGGCTCCGACCCAAAATTCAGCAGTGTGGTCTCGGCATGTAACGTGGGCCAAAGTATTGATGGCCGGAATTGAAGCGCTTCATCAATCCAACATTGCGCATGCTGATCTTAAACCGGCTAATATCTACTTGATCCGTGATCCAACTATCAAAGCGGGCTATCAGCTCAAGCTTATTGACATGGATTTCTCGTTATTGACCGACCATCGAGCGCCGTGGCACGGTCATCAAGGATACATCGGAAGCGATAACTACCGATCTCCCGAGCACCTCACCCGTCGTCAAGTGCCTGATGCCCGATCAGATATTTTCACCTGCGGACTAATTCTTTCAGAACTGCTTACGGGTAGGCATCCTTACTGGAGCGACGACCAGGGGGAATATGCCAAAATGGCACTCGGGGATCAGGCTAAGCCTCTACCGCTGGTGGGGACCATGCCGCTGCCAGCCCAAAACTCGTCGGTTAGTTTGGCGATCCACCGCTGCCTTTCTTCTGACCCTACACTTCGCCCCACAGCTTCTGAATTGCGTGCCGTTCTCAGCGGAAGCGATTCGAATCGGGAACGGAGCGAGATATCAATGGATCCCTCACCGACAGCCAGCGATCGAAGGAAACGAAGAGAGCCTATCACCGCCGATTTGTTGCAGCTCCAAAATGCGGAGGGCGGATCCCTGAGAATCGGGGTTCGAACAGAGCTAACTCGGTCCCTTATGCAACAGCTTGGTCCAGAGGCTCAATTTTGGGATACGAAGCAATGTATCCTAGACCGCAACTCTCAAGGTCAGTGGGTCCTGACCCCACAAGAAAGAACGGTCAACGAAACCTTGCTTAATGGAGCAGCGGTCACCGGACCGGTGGTGCTCAGCGATGGCGATTCAATCGCTGTTGGCCGAGCGGCAAAGGGCGTTTTGAAAATGCCACTCTTAGTGCGGGGCGGCTAATGCCAATGATCGGCCGACCTGATTCGGAGGATGAACCCCAAATAGTGGCCGACCTTGCGTCACAATCTGACAGGGTGACCGCTCCAGTTGCCGATCCAGACCCCGAGAAATTGAATGCACCTTCCACTGCTGAGTACGCAACGGGTGCCCCTCCGGAATCCACGGGTAGCAGTGCTCATTTGCCTGACGGAGGCCTTCGTGCATCCCCTCCCTTCCTTCCCGTCGTTGATATTGAGGACTTAGATTGGTGCGCACTTAGACGGCTCATGCTTGGTAATGGCGTCCGCGGTCGGATCTCCGATATCGTTAGCAAAGTAGAGACCTTTCTCGGCACTTCCAAAAGAAACGCGATGCTATTTGATGCGTATCGTGCTTTTCCAGACGATAAAGTCATTCGCGTAATAGACCCGGGCGTGGCACCGCTGTGGTTTATTGGGGACCTTCACGGCGATCTACTGGCACTTGAAGCGGCGATAGCCCTGATTCGCACCCATCCGAAATATGGGTCCCCCGATTCCCGGATCATTTTTCTCGGCGATCTATTCGACGACGAAGGTTTCGGTTTGGAAGTGCTGCTTCGTATTTTTGAGCTTATCCTGGCCCACGCTGCAACGATTTGTGTGATTGCAGGAAATCATGACGAGGCGCTTGGGCACGACGGCAGTCGTTTTACGTCGACAGTATCTCCATCGGATTTCTCTGACTTTCTTAACAACAATCTGTGCGACGATGCGATTGTTAACGCTGGAAAGTTAGCTATACGCCTTTTTGCGAATGCGCCTCGAGCACTCTTTTTTCCTGACGGGCTTCTAGTCGCGCACGGAGGTTTTCCTTTGGCCGACCTACATTGCACTCTCAAAGAGACCGGAGACTGGAACGATCCACCCTGCTTATCAGACTTCGTGTGGGCGCGAGCCCATCCGACTGCTCGAAAGAAAATACCCAACCGTTTCACTCGAGGCAGTCAATTTGGTCATGAAGATTTTTCAGCGTTCTGTTCGGTAGCGTCCTCCTTAGGCCGCCCGGTTACGCACATGGTGCGTGGGCACGACCATGTTGAGGAGCGCTACCAGGCTTATGCCGCATACAAAGCGAACCCCGTTCTGACCACCGTTGCCCTATCCAGGCGCCTTTCTAGAGAGTTTCTGGGCTCCCATGAAAGGCTCCCGACGGTAGCCCTTTACACTGAGCATTCGTTACCTCAGGTGTTTCGCCTCCATATCCCACCACATCTAGTTCGGGAATTCTACCCCGACGTTTCCGAACCTCAAGCTTGTGACGCATCATGAGTGCCGTAATCTTGCGATGCGACAATTGCGGCACTTCGCATTCCGCTCGCGGGGTGTGCGAGGCCTGTCATGAGGGTCAGGTTCGGTACTTCTGTAAAAACCACGATCCGGGGCGCTGGCTTGACAGCCCGAAGTGCTCGCAGTGCGGGGCCGAATACGGCGTAACTATAAGTACGCCGCCAACCCGTTCCCCGGTGGAGACCGTCCGAAGCGCCGGCACTAGAAAAAGCGCCGCGACTAGCGATGCTCGATCTCGAAGCCCGCCGCCTCCAAAGAGACGGGGGCCTTGGGGCTCAAGACCCACTCATACCGAAGAGATCCTTGTAAGTGATGAACTGGTAGCGCGGGCAAGGGCGATGGAACGGTTGCGTCGTATACTTGGTGGGGCCGGTTACGGCCCCCGAATGCCGGATTCAACCGATTATACTTATGGCCCCACCACCCCGAGGATAGCAGGTGGCTGCTTTCGAGTCGTTTTGCTCCTCATGTTCTTCTTTTTCCTGCTCTCATTGCTTGGTTCAAATTTTGGAGCGTTATTGCTTGGTTATTGAATTCCCGGCCGCGGCGTTAACAGCGGTGCGCTCGTTCAGACCGGTACGACCACAATTCCAAACGGCCCGGGAAGCGAGAGTTGACACACTACTCGCACAATCCGTCGCGGCGCAGGAAAGCCTTATTGATCGCCACGGCTGCCTGCGCGCCCTCCGCGATAGCTACCGCGACGAGGAGGACGTCGCGCGACACATCACCTGCAACATAGACACCGGGAACGCTGCTTTCTTCGGTGTCCGGATCGATGACGACGCCTCCTTTCTCGTTACGCGCGCACCCGAGACTTTCGGACAGGTCAGAAGCCTGATGGCAGCCGGTCGAAAAGAACAAACCGGTCCGGGGGAGTTCAGGCCCGCTCTCAAATACTATTCTCGCAAGCTCCCCGTCCGCGCCTTCCAGGGACCGGATTGGCTCAGATCGCAGTGGAATCTTGTATTCTTCGAGCTTCCTGATCGCTTTCGCACTGACCTCCGTACCATCGCTGCAGGCCACCACATCGGACATCCAGTGCTTCATCATGATGGCTAGCTCCGCGCCCTTATCACCCTTGCCATAGGCAGCTGCCGGCTTCCCGGCGTATTCGAAACCGTCGCAGTAGAGACAGTGATGCACCGAACCCCCGTAGAGGGGTTCGAGCCCGGCAAGTTCGGGGAGCTCGTCAACGAGCCCCGTCGCAAGAAGGACTTTCGAGGCCGTGCCGTGCGTCCCGTCCGCGCATATGAACTTAAAGGCCTCGTCGGCAGGAACGATATCGGTGACCCGTGTCCCGCGTACCTCGACGGATTTATATCGTGAGAGTTCCTCCAGCGCCTCGTCGAGGAAATCTGACGGCGACCGCCCTTCCCGTCCGATTAGGCCGTGGATGGCGTGCGAGCTCAGATTCCGCTGGCGGCCCTCATCGCAGAGCAGCGCCTTCCGGTGGCACCTTCCCAGGATGAGCGCGGCACTTAGTCCGGCGGGTCCGCCGCCGACGATGAGAACCTCGAATTGCATCAAAAACCCTTTCGTTGCCAAAGCATATAGATTTCCCGGCTTTGCTTGGAACCCCTCACCGCTGTCCGGACGTTAGCAACCGGGAAGAGGTATGCCGCGCGCAATAACAGCAGCTCAATGGACCGAACTTACGCTCGATGAGCGCCGCGAACGGCGTCGGCTTCGCCGCGAAAAGCAGCGTGAGGACAATGTCCAACGCGCCGCAAAGATGCATGCCGCCCGCCTGAAGAGCGAAACAAATATCGCGAGGAAGATGGCCGGGCATAAGCAAGCGGTTTTTGTGGGATGCTCGGGCTGGCGTTACTGGAAATGGCGCGATTCATTCTATGAGGGCGTGCCGCAGAACGACTGGTTCGCGCACTACCTGAAGAGCTTCGACACCGTCGAGATCAATGCCTCCTTCTACTCATGGCCCACGGTTGCCGGTGTCCAGGCCTGGAGGCGCCAGCCGGGCAAGAAGAAGTTCGTCTACACGGTCAAGGTCAGCGAGTACATCACTCACATCAAGAAGTTCAAAGGCACGAAGACGCTCGTGAAGGATTTTGGATTGATTGCAGACATTCTCGGCGATCGCATGGGCTGCTTCCTATTTCAGCTTCCGCCGAGCTACCGGTACACTATGACCCGGCTGGGCGATATCGTCAGCCAGCTCGATCCGGCGCGCCGCAACGTTGTGGAATTCCGGCACGCCAGCTGGTGGAATGAAGAGGTTTACAAGGCTTTCCGGGCGGCGGGAATTATCTTCTGCTCCTGCAGCGGACCGCGCCTGCCCGACGAGCTTATCCGCACAGCGGATGAAGTATATGTCCGCCTGCACGGCCCAAAACGATGGTATCGGCACGACTACTCCAAGAGTGAGTTGGCGATTTGGGCGGACAGGATTAGATCGAGCGGGGCGAAGAACGCTTGGATTTACTTCAACAACGATAACGATGCTCATGCCCCAAAAAACGCGATAGCGTTGCGGCGCATGCTCGGGCGAGAGGGTTTTAAGTAACGTTACGGACGGTGACCCTTGTAGCCGTTCCGACATTTTGCGGACGCATTCTCACCCGGCGCTCGTGCACTTTCCACCAAGCGCCTACGGCTGCGACGATCTCGTCCCAAAGCGAGGTTGGCAAATCAGCGGCTGCGATCCTGACCACGTAGCGATCGCGGATCCTATCCTTTGACCACTCCGCCGCCCCAAAATCGAATCCGAAGCTTCCCGCATGGCGTAGAGGCAAGCCTCTGCGTCGCAAGTCGGCACATAGTTCCGCGACAATGTTCCGCGCTTGGTTCTCATCGAGTGTCCTGGCAGAAGCCAAAGTGACGTAAAGACCGTGTGCAAAATGGCGTTCGGCAGCTAATCCGGCAAGCTTCGCGGAAAAATAGTGCGTCATCCGACGACTATTTACCAGCATGGCGGCCACCCGCTTATTCGTCAGCGAGCGATAGGGCGGAGATCCCACGTAAGGCGGGAAGTGCGCCGGCAATGCCGCGCCACCAAATAGTCGGATTGCCTTTTGCATCTCGGTCAGGAGGGCTTCCAACAACTGATGCTTTGCGCCCCCCGCGCGCGAACGAGGAGCGAAGACTGCAGATCCAAGCCGCCCATATTCAACGCCGAGAGAATCAAGCTTCGTATGGCTACGAAGTAATATAATCGGAATTCCTGCGCAGCGGGCCCAACTCAAAGCTCGCATAATCCGGCCGGAGCCGCTGGAAAAACAGGTCGTATCGAACGCTATCAAATCGAGCCGCGGTAGAACGCATTTGAGTGTCTCTTCAAACGCGCTTGCCGTGGTACAGGAGTCCAACAACAGAATCCGTGGCCGTGATTCGTGAAGTCTTGTGAGTTCGGCGAATGATCCGCCGAGTTCGATCCTTCTTAGATGCTTCATATGACCGTCTATGAGCTCGATCGTCTCAACGTAGGAGTTCGGCATGGTGATGATGTCAGCTGCGGAAAAAACCGGAGCTGTCGCCATTAACAGCCCCGCAATGGCGGCCATTCCCGACGCCGCATAGACCGTTTCGCTACTCGACTGGTTCTCGAGCGCGTAGAAGGATGGACCAGTTACATCCAGATCGGCGCGCTGATAGTCGTATTTGAATTCGAATGGGCCCGATCTAGGCCGACCTGAATGCGTCCAGGCGGTTTCCGTCTGCGCCCAATCATGAAGAGCGTGATCAGCTTTAAGCGCTGCGGCAAGATGAAATTTCTGCTCGATCACCTCGGCTACCGACTTTGGAAACTGGATCGTCAAAGGATGATTGAGACTACCGTTTAGCAGCTCAAGCTCTTGCTTTTTTCTGGTGAGGTAGGCTTCCACGGTTTCCATGACGACCTCTGTTCGTCACATCAACGCGAAATAGATGAATTGGGTCCTAAATTTGAGGGCCCTGTTGCAAAAACGTTTCTCGCCCCAGAGCCCGTTTCGAGCGTGGATGCGTTCGCTTCGTTGAGTGAAACTGGACCCGGTTCCTGTTTTGTGGATCCACTGCCCCCTGGGCGCTCAAGGTCGCGGCCTAATAAACCACAAGACGCTTTACCACGAACCCAAATCAGAAATGTCCCCATCAGTCGCTAGAAGCAGCTGATTAACAACTCTTTGCTTCTCGCAGTTTCCTTACGGGACGACTGCTAGGAACGAATTTCTCCCATCCAACGTTGTCTGATCACCAGCCAACTCAATGGAGACACTAATGAAGAAGATTCTCATCGCGGCTGCCATGGCCTAATAGGTACCAACTCATCATTTGCTCAGAGTACCGGTGCACCCGCTGCGGCTCAGTCGGACATGAATAAGCCCGGTATGAGTAATAATTCCAGTACCCAAATGAACTCCGGCACGACCGGCGCTTCGAAAGACCGTATGAAGGACGGGATGACCCAAGGTGGCGCCTCAAAGGATGGCATGGGCCAAATGAACAAGGGCGGGACTTCCAAATAAGCCGCGCACTGCCCAACTCTTCGCGGCGTACCAGCCGCGCCGTTATCTTGGCGGCGCGGCTATCTATTTACAATCCTACTCTTGAAGATCGGATACCGCTGGCCCGCGGCTGGTCAAGTGCGCTATTGACCGCCACATGGAGCACCGGATTTGCCAAGCCGCCATCTATCTCACTGCCGCCTGAGCAAGCCGTTGTGCTTCGCGTAACTGTGGGTGATTTCCGCACCCATCAAGATGATCTGCGACGTGTAGTAGACCCAGATCAGCACGACGACGATCGAAGCGGCAGCCCCGTAGTTTGATTCCAGTCCCTGTTTACCAATGTAGAAGCCGATCGCCGCCTTACCGATCTCAAAGAATAGCGCGGTGAGAAACGCGCCCAGCCAGACGTCCCGCCAACCGACGGAAACATCGGGCAGCCATTTGAACATCATGGCGAAAAGCGCCATCACCACCACAAACGAAACCAGCATGCTTGCGATGTGCAGCAAGCCTTCTGGCAGGTAGGTTGCGGCATACTTTCCCGCGGCAGCTAAGCCCGCGCTCACCAATAGCGAGACCAACAGTAAGAAACCCAACGTCAATACTGCGGCAAATGACAGCACATAGTTGCGCGCGAAGTGCCAAAGCCCCGACCCCTTCGACTCCTCCACCTCCCAGACCACGTTTAGCGCGTCTTTCAATTGCACGACGACACCAATCGCGGCGAAAAGTAGCGCTCCTATACCAAGTATGGTGGCGAGAATGCCCGCAGCAGGCCGGCTGGCCTCAGTGAGCATTGCCTCAATGGCCTTCGCACCGGTTTCGCCAAGCATGTCCTTGATCGACGACATGACCTGTGCGGTGACGGCATCGTGGCCGAAAAGCAGTCCGGCCACCGCGATGGCGATTACGATAATGGGACCGAGTGAAAACACGGAATAATACGCTAGCGCGGCCCCCTGCCTCGCATCCTTGTGGTTCGACCAGTTGGCCGCAGCCTCTTTCAGTACCGTCCACCACATGACCACGTCGACCCCGTTTAGCGTTATACGGTCAATAAGGACCCTGCGGATGGAATGTTCCTTTGGACCGAGAGCCGCAGACGAGAGGCCCACAACTCAGGGGCCTAACCTCGGCTCCAGGAATTTGCGGGATTCACATTGTCGGCGAACGTGTTTCGAAAACCAACAGAGACAGCATTTCCGCCGCTCACGCCATTATCAACGCATCTGGCCTTGCTGCTCATGACGGATGGCATGCGCCAATATACGCAAACGCGGGTCGCTCCCATCGCGAACCTGCGAATTCGCCATTGCTACCGCCCCCTTGTGAGGTCATGAGATCGAGGAATAGCGCGTCGAAGGATGAGCCCTCTGTGGACCCAAGTCTCGCAACCTCCCCCGTGTCGAGCAGGCCGGGCATCGACGCGCGCTCGTGCGCCGAACAGATCTTCATAGGTTCACCGAACCAGCTCGCCCACCAATGTAACAGTATCTAGGCCTCTCAGCTTTGGCTCGCCACCAGGAGCAATGGGCCCGTCGGGTCGCCGGCTCTCTCGGCAGCCATCGAGGCCAGCAGAATTTCCTGCTCGTGATGCCGGATGAAGGTCTGGTCGATAGTCGGATCCCGACCGTAGACGGCGAAAAGTACTGCGACCCAAGCAGCAGGACTCCGGCAATTGCGGCCAGGCTCCATACCCGAAGGAATGTCCGCCCCTCGAATGCCCGACGTTCAGAAGGCGAGCCGCGAAGCCAGGCGAAGAGCGGGTACATGGATGCCGACGAGAGATGGACCATTCGCTGAACGTTCCTAACGCCTGCCACCCTCGAACGGCTCCTCTCTTCCGCGCGATTGTCAGTGGGTGTTCGGCAGGCGACAGCCCATGCAAAAGCCCGCCGTGGGCCGGCGAGATTTCCCTCATTCTTTGCGCCATTGGCCCGATGGGAACCGGTGATACGCCAGGCCGTTTGCATGCATTGAAGGAGGAATG
The DNA here is from genome assembly GCF_018130185.1 of Bradyrhizobium sp. AUGA SZCCT0182. Lineage (NCBI taxonomy): Bacteria > Pseudomonadati > Pseudomonadota > Alphaproteobacteria > Hyphomicrobiales > Nitrobacteraceae > Bradyrhizobium > Bradyrhizobium sp. AUGA SZCCT0182. The sequence goes on from NZ_JAFCLY010000059.1 coordinate 38,164, forward strand.
CAAATGACCAGCAAATCTCTTTGGATGTCGATTGCCGTCGCGCCCCAGGCCATCCCGCTGCAAGGTGACGAACGGTGCGACGTAGTCGTCGTGGGCAGCGGCATTGCCGGCCTGTCGACGGCCTACGAGCTAAGCCAGCGCGGCCGTTCGGTCATCGTTATTGATCGGGGTCCGATTGCCGGCGGAATGACGGCGCGTACCTCCGCCCACTTGGCACCGCTATGCGATGACCTGATGAGCGAGATGCAGAAAATCAAGGGGGAAGATCAGTCGAAGCTCTTCTATCAGAGCCAGGCTGCGGCGGTGGACCGCATCGAGGAAATACAGAAAAGAGAAGGGATCGATTGCGATTTTCGCCGTCTCAACGGCTACTTGTTTCAAGGCGACGATATGCCGGCCGACGTGATAGACGAGGAACTCGATGCTGTGCGGGCGGTAGGCGCTCCTGTCGAGCGTTTGGTCGGCGTGCCACTCAGCGGGTGCGACAGCCGCCATGCGTTGCGTTACCCCCGCCAAGCGACATTTCATCCGCTCAAATATCTGGCGGGAGTGGCCGAAGCCTGCGCAAAGCGCGGGGTTCGCTTCTTTGCTAATACGGCCGCAGATGAAGTCGTCGAAGAAAATGGCGCGGTGACGGTCAAGACCGCGCGGGGTTTGATCCGCGCCGGCCATGCCGTTGTTGCCACCAATTCATCGATCGTCGACCGCGTAGCGCTGCATTCGAAAACGTCGCCCTACCGGACGTATGTCATTGGCTTCGCCATCAATCGCGGCGCCCTGCCGGATGCGCTCTACTGGGACACCGAAGAACCCTATCACTACGTGCGCCTTCAGCCGGGGGATAACGGCATGGATTTCGTCCTGGTTGGCGGCGAGGATCATAAGAGCGGCGAAGCCGATGACGCCGACAAGCGTTTCGAGCGCCTGGAGCAATGGGCGCGTGGCAAAATGCCGATGCTGAAAGATGTCACCCATCGCTGGTCGGGACAGGTGCTCGATACGATCGACTACGCCGGCTTCATCGGCAAAAACCCCGGGTCGGAGTACATTTACGTCGCAACCGGCGACTCCGGACAGGGCCTGACCCACGGCGTGATGGGTGCGATTCTGAATGCGACCCTCGTTACGGGCGGCGAAAGCAAATGGACGGAGCTGTATGCGCCCGACCGCAAGCCACTGAAGGCCGCTAAGAACTGGGTAATGGAAAACAGCACCGCACTCAAAAATCTGGCAGAATATGTGACGCCGGGCGAAATCAGCTCTGCGGATGAATTGGAGCCCGGAGAGGGCGCAATCATACGCGAGGGCCTAAGGAAGATTGCGGCTTATCGCGATGCAAAAGGGAATGTCCATCAGCATTCCGCTGCGTGCACACATCTCGGGTGCCATCTGCACTGGAATAGCTTCGAGAGCTGCTGGGACTGTCCGTGTCATGGATCTATCTTCGGGCCCGAGGGACAAGTGCTGAACGCGCCTGCCATATCCGGCCTCACTCCAATTTCCTGACGCCAATCCAGCCCCACCCCGCCCGTAGGCCGTCCTTTCAACCGCGCCTTGGAAACCTACATACCTGGCACCGCCTATGGAGGCTTCGTGTCCGAGCAATTTTCCCTGTTTAATAAAGTGCGTCCGAAGCCAGAAGGACTGCGCTACGCTGCCGAGTTCGTAACGCCGGCGATCGAACAGGAACTTATTTTAGGAATTCAGACCCTACCGCTCCAGCCTTTTCATTTCGGCGAATTTGAAGGCAAGCGGCGGCTTGCCTCGTTCGGCTTCCGCTACGACTACGACCCTGCGCCAATTGAGGCGCGCCGAACCGATCCCCGGCTGGCTGGCGGAAATCGTTGCAAACGTCGAGACATTTGGAGGCCCTGGAGTTCGTATCCAGCAGATTCTCTGTACCGAATACGGCGTGGGGGTCGGCATCGGCTGGCACCGCGACAAGTCGCATTTCGACGAAATATTCGGCTTATCGCTGGGATCTACCTGCAAGTTGCGGTTCCGCAAACGGGGGGCCGGCGAGAACTGGGATCGCGCCACGATCGATGCCGAGCCCCAGTCGCTCTACATGATGACCGGCGCGTCGCGACGAATATGGGAACACAGCATTCCCGCCGTTGAGGCGCCGAGATATTCAATTACGTTTCGCACGATGATCAAAGGGCCTGACCCACGTATGCTGGCCTGATACGGTTCGGCCGAACACGGATTGTGCGATTCGAAATGGCAAGACGTTCCGGCACCGCGATTCTTCCCCTGCATGGCGGGCGGGTACCGCCCTGGCTGGCGACACGCATGTCTTCCCTCGGCGCCGTCATTGCTCAGGCGATCGTCCACCATTACGGCCGGGACGAATTCCTCCAAAGACTAGCCCATCCATTCTGGTTCCAGTCGTTCGGCGCAGTCATGGGCATGGACTGGCACTCCTCCGGCATCACCACCAGCGTCATCGGCGCACTCAAGCGCGGGCTGGGACCGCTTTCAGGCGAGCTTGGCATCCACGTCTGCGGCGGACGAGGACAGCATTCGCGGAAGACGCCAGACGAATTGCGGTTGCTGGGCGAGCGCGTCGGTTTCGACGGTGCTAAGCTCACCCGCGCGAGCCGCTTGGTCGCCAAAGTCGACAGCGCCGCCGTCCAGGATGGCTTCGATCTCTACCTGCACGGGTTCTTCGTGACCGACGACGGCAAATGGACGGTCGTGCAGCAGGGCATGAACGCCGACAATAAGCAGGCGCGGCGGTACCATTGGCATTCAGGGGACCTGAAGAGCTTCGTCGACGAACCGCATAGCGGGATCGAGGGACCCGCGCAGGGCGAGATCGTGAACCTAACCGACAGGCGCGCCGAGGCCTCTCGCAGCGCCCAGCTGCAGTTGCTGACCTGCTTGGGCCCCGACCGTATCGTTTCGGAGCTGTCCGCCCTAGCGGGCGAGGTCCCGGCGCAAGCCTTGCTTCCGCATCTCGTCATGCCGGCGCATCACGACGTCCGATCGAGCGATGTCTTTACGCGGCGGCTTCACGGCACGCTCGCAGCAGCGGCCGAGCGCGGCCCAGTGGATTTCCGAGAACTCCTGCTAACGCCCGGCGTCGGAGCGCGCACGGTCCGGTCGCTCGCCATGGTGGCAGAGGTCGTGCACGGGACCCCATACCGCTTTCTAGACCCCGCCCGCTTCTCACTCGCCCATGGCGGCAAGGATCGCCACCCCTACCCGGTCCCCCTGAAGGTCTACGACGAGACCATCCGGGTGATGAAGTCCGCGGTGCTGCAAGCAAAGCTCGGACGGGACGAGGAGATGCAGGCCCTGAAACGCCTCGACAGCCAAGCCCGCCGCCTTGAGGTCGTTGCCGGGGGTCCGTCGCTCGAGTCCTTTAATGCCGTTGAACGCGCGGCCTCGCCGGCGCTGGACGGCAGATCAGTATTCGGCTGGGAGAAAGATTTGGCTGCGAAAAGGTCTGCTGGTTCTTAGCTGGGGTGGCTGGTCGGGGAAAACGCCTCTCAGACGTCGCCGGAACCGCCGCCAGTGGTTCAGCTAAGGGAGCAGCTCTATTGACCAGGCAGGCCAACAGACGGCTTCAGAATCGTGTCGGTCACCGGCCGACTGGAACGTTCGGCAGATTGGAAGCACGGTGGCCGTTGTGCGAGGCGATCGCCTCACCATCTGGCTGGATATCCGATATGGCGGCGATGCCTTGTGTTCACTTTCGTACTCTGGCGTGCGAGCCACGCTACGTCCGTACCGAAAGCTCCAGGCGTGTAACCGCTGCAATCCGCGTGCTGGTCACCAAATCGTCAAGCAACTCCGGCGCCCTCCCTTCGTTACATCCGCTCACAAAGGAGAGTGATCATGGATAAAGACCGCATTGAAGGTGCCGCAAAACAGGCAAAGGGCACGATCAAAAAAACCGTCGGTAAGGTGACGGGCGATAGTAAGACCGAAGCCGAAGGAACTGCAGACAAGGCTGAGGGCAAGGTGCAAAATACCGTCGGCGGCATCAAGGATAAGGCTCGCGAAGTGCTCAACAGCGACAAGTAAAGCATCGAAGCTGGTGGGTCGTCGTATCGACCCTGGTGGGTCGTCGCAAGCCGGACCTATGGTTTGGTCCCGTACGTCCGGCTTTTTTTCAATGTTATGGACCACTCTCACTTTCGATTCTTCTTGCTCTTGTCGAATTTGTCGAATTTCTAAGTCCAGTACGGGCGATCTGGATAAGTTTTTTCCTGGCAGAGTTACGACCGGTACTGAGGGATTTGGGCATGCCCGTCAACTGCAACGGTGGCATGATCGATCCCAGAGAGTATACTCAAAGTGCGAGCCTTGATGGTCGCCTGCCGTTAGACCGGAATGAACATGCTTGTTCCTACGCAGGCGGTCGTACTCTCCGACCAACTCCTTATTGGATCTACGAGCGCGAGTACGACCGGCGCGGCAGAGACGTGCTTCAAGGCACCAACAACACCAAAGGCACCGCTTTGGCGGGCCTTTTTTTTGTTCCGCAGCCAGCAAATAGGAACGCCACTGTGCGCGGGCCGTTCTGCCCCCATGCAGATATTTTCCTACAGCGTCACGGACCTCACCGATTACGAGTCGCCATCCGACGAAATCCTGCTGGACGAGCAGGAGGTTCCGTCGTTCGCGGCCCGGGTGGCGCGCGAGATGCTGACCGCGATGCCGGAGCTGAAGCTCAAAGGAATGTGCCTCGCGGTCTACAACAGAGAAGGCACGCCGGTCGTGATCGCTCCGCTGGACCCCATTCAATAATGCCCTTGGCCAACTTCAACAAGCTGAGTCTGGACGCCCTTACGGCGTCGTGCAGTGAAGTCATCATAAACCTGTATAATTTTTGTTCGGGATGCAGAAGGCCGGGGGCGCCTCCAGTCCTTGAAGATGGGTGCCTTTTAACCGGGGATGCCGTCCTAGACGGCGCAGGTTATGAGAAATAATGGAAAACGAATGCCAGTCAGAAAACGCCGCGGCCAGCCCGGCAATAAGAATGCGGTAAAACATGGCAGGCACAGCGAGCCGGTTCGAGCCGCGCGGGTTGCTACGGCGAAACGGATTACGCATATCAATGCCTACGCTCGAGCTGCGAATGACATGAACAGCCCAGATGCTATTTCCGTCGGCGTCGCGTTCCCTTAGTCACTCGGTTTTGGCCCGTTTTGAGGCCACCCAGCCGTTTCGCATTTCGGGCAACATGGTGCCGGTATCTCTGAATTATTTCATCACTTGATGTGCCGACCATCAGACTAACCGCGGCTTCGGAAGCCGCAAGTATCTTTTCGCTGACCATTAGTTTAGCTTCGCGCCGGCCAGACCTGCCGCCGCGCATCAGCTTCATCGTTCGCAGCGCGATTACGCGATTTTTACCGCGCCGGGTACATTAGGGAACGATGGCGACCGCCGAGACTCAGGTCTGCAATGCGTCACTCAGCCCGACGTAAATCAGCCGGCACTCGGCTGCGTCGGTTCGGAGCTTTTCTAGTTGTTTTTGATAGTCTTGCATGGCGGGGCACTCCAGCTAGCCATGAACCCACTCCACACCGCTAATTCTTGCCAAAAATTCACGCCAAATCAATGTAGCCATTGCCCAGGATTCCCATGGGCGGGTGGGCCCGGCGCATGTTGTCCGGCAAGGTCTTGCGTTGGGCGCCCTCTCAAAAAGCGACGGCCCTGGAGCGCGTAATCCAGGGCCGTCCGGGGTCTTGCATGTATATCGTGCTCGGGGGACAGGCACGACGCGGCGCTAATTCGGAAACCAGCCTTAACGTTCCATACTGCGCAGCCGTTATTTGATACTGCTACCGCCAAGTGGTTGGCCTTGATGGTGTGGCGAGCGCGGGCTGGTCACGACGCGGTGTGCACCATCTCTAATCCCGCGAGAAGTGAGCGATCCGGCATTATTCTTTAACCATCCACCCATATCGTTTTGAGCAATCGCGGAATGCCCCCAAGGCCCCGCGAGAATCGCGTAAGAGGCCCGCTGGCGGGCAAGAGCCAGCCGGCCTCTCGTCTCATGGCGGAGCACGCCGATGGCAGAGCAGCGATCACATCGCCGGGTCGTGTTTGAGCGTGGCCAACCTGCGTACATGATGGCCATCGACGGCACTTGGCGGCGTACCTGCGTGATGGAAGACGCGTCGGACGGCGGCGCAAAGCTGACGGTCGAGGGTCCCCTCGAAGGGCTCCAGCTAAACGAATTTTTCCTGCTGCTTTCCTCGACTGGGCTTGCCTATCGCCGCTGCGGATTAGCTTGGGTCAATGGTGACCAATTAGGCGTCACGTTCTTGAAGCGGAGCAACGTGAAGCGAAGCGCCCAGACCAAGCCAAAAAGTGAGGCGCCCGCCTAGTCGCCGCTGGCTTTCGCAATGTCGGCCTTGTGTAAATCCTTGCGAGCCGGTCCATTCGCCAGATGGCACTACCGCCCAAGGCTGGATAGAAACACCGCGACGACCCGCCGGTTCACCCCGGCGGGTTTTTCTTTGCCCGCGAAAACGGCGCCTTATACGAGGCTGACAACGGCGAGAACAAGTTCGGCGCCGAATTCGCTCGATGCCAGCGCGATCAATGTTCCGGCACAGATGGCCAAAATAGCGGTGATTTTGAGAGTAATCATTTTGAAAATCCCCGGTCATTGGGGCGAGACCATTCCCGCCAGCCAGTAATCGGGGAAATACGCGGGGATCAGGTTGGCGTATGTGATTTTTAGCACAAATGGCTCTGCACGGATTTGAACCGTGCACGCAGTTGGAACGACGCCCCGCCCTAACCGGCGGGGCTTTCTTCTTGGCGTTAGGAACGATCCGGCGCCGCAGGAATCGAATCTGCGCTCTCGGTGGATTCCTCAGGGAGAAAACCCTCATTTGGGTTGGCGGCCTTTGGTGCAGCGTGGCGTTCTCCGCGCCGGGGCCGTTTGCATGTCGCGGCTACCAGGGTTGATGCCATAGAAAACGGCCCCATCGCTTAGCGCGCTGAGGCCGGTAAGTTGCCGTGTCCATTCCCTACGTGTCCTTTCGGATACCCCATCAACGCCGGCCTTTGCCACTTGTTCCCGAAATTCAGTGTATGTTTTTTAGCAACCTTATCCCGCGCCGGCGGTATCTTCTCCGCTGGGTATTGCAATTTCCAGCTCAGGAGCAGCGCCACCAAGCATTATTCGGCTCGGGGGCGCTGTTTCCGTTAGTGGCCTGTTGGAATGGGCGAGTGGTCTAATTCGGCGAATACCTTAGCGGCCCCAGCGCATCCGTCGCGGCAGGTCACTTTTCCCTCGCCGTCTTCAGAAAACTTTTCCGCGAATAAATGGCGCCGATGGAGCGCTTCATTTTCAGTGCGATCAAGGTGACGGCCATTCCGGAAACCAGTAGTTTACGCAGCTGATCGTCATCCGTAAGTGTCCAGGGGCGGCCTGCTGGACGGGGACCGCTCATTTCCCCATCGCCTTCGGCCCCAGCTTACAGGCCACCAGACAACGCCCTCATTTCCGGAGCGATCGCCACTTTCTGAAGTTCAAGCTCGTTCCGCAAAGGATCGGTCCACTCGAGGCGCTGGGCTTGGTCGATAAGCTGCCCCAGTTTTCGGTCCAAGCGCTTGTACTCTCCTGCCGCGGAGATTGAACGCTTCATGAGGGTTTCGATTGGATCGTTCATTTTCCCTTCGCCTTCAGCCCCGCTTCGCGTGCTATCCGCTCGGCCTTTAGCCGCTCCCGATTTTCATCGAAGGACTTCTTTGCCTTCTCATGCTCGCTTGTGGCCGTTTTTGTCTCGACCTTCTTGAAGGCCTTTTCGGCCTCCCGCTCTGCAGCTGTTGTTATCTTTCGCTTCATCACTTCTTCGCCTTCAGCCATCTCTACAAGCCGCCGTGGACAATCAACTCAGCCCGGCTAGGGCTGCCTTTCACGATAAAGCCTCCGATGCTGACATCGACAACTCGCCCATCGCTCAATCTAAGCTGAGCTCCGCTCGCACTTTGCGCATATGTCAAAACGGCAGGGCCGGCTTCGACCCAACCTTCCGCGCGCATAATGGTGTCTCAAAGAGGGTAATTTCATACTCGACGGGCGATTCTTCAGCCCCTTTGACGAACAGCGTGCCCGTTCCGCGAAATCGGGTGGGGTCTGTCATTTCGTCTTCGCCTTCAGTACAACAGGGGCGCGCATTGCTGCCCGTCCCAACTCGGTCAAACGGATTTCGGTTCGCGGTTTCATTCCGCGAAGTTCTATCCAACCATGGCCCCGTATCCGATCGAGCATACCAGGGCCAGCCGGCACAGGTAGGTGAGCCACCACCTTCCATTCAGCAAACTGAGATGCTGCATCACCGCGCGTTGGCTCATGTTGGCGGCGAGTACTGGAGTATCCTGGATCATTACTCCGCGCCTCCTGTCAGCCGGGAAATCAGCCGCTTTGATCCGACGGAGGTCGGCTCATTTCGCCTTTGCCTTCAGGCCGATCTCGACCAACCTGCGGATTGCTTCAGAAATGTTCGGCAAGTCCGGCTGATGCCGGCGCCAGTCGTCAATCTTCTTCACCCAGGAAGCCGAGGCGACCAGGTTGAGGCGTCGGGTTTCGGTCTCGGGATCGAGCTTGGGCGGCATCAGTGCATCGTGATTCTGTCTATTCATCTTAACACCCGTCTTGCGTAAGTTCCTATCATATGTATCATACACATGATAGGCGAACCGTACGATAGGGTCGGACACCTGCAATAAGGGAGCATGCACAATGTCAACTACGATGGATGCAAACTCGCCATTGTCCTCCAGGCGGGGATTTCTTGCTAAGGCTGCTGGCGTCGCCGCTGGTAGCGCCGTTCTCGCTCTGGCGACAATTCCGCCCGGTGCGGTCGAAGCCGCTCCGGGGCCGTCTGTGTTAGCTCTGGACGGCACGAAGGTAAGTCAAGAACTCCGGGACCTTGTCCATGCCCTGCAAGATGCCGACGAGATCTTGATAGCGGCGCACGCCGCTTATGATGCAGAATATGTACGGTATCGAGAGTGGTTGAAGCAGCAGCCCGAGCCGACCGGCCCCAGCCGGCGGGCATATCGCAGATGGGACGGCCGTCAAAAGAAATACATGCGCGGCAACAACTTCTTTGCAACGCAAGATGCGCATGAGGTTGCCTGCCGGGCCCACCGCGACGCGCGCAAGGCCATCGCCGAATATCGAGCGCGTGACATGAACGAGCTGGCCCATAAGGCCTGTCTTGTTTGCGTCTTCGAGGGCGGCTTCGACGATAAGCCGCGCGGCTATATGAAGCCCATCATGGCCATGGGGGTGGCTCTCGACCTAGCACGCATGAGCGCAGGCGTTTCAGCATGAGCAAGCTGCTTGATACCTACGGCGTGCAGGAAGTGTTCGTCGAAGCGCTGGCGCGCGTGGAGCGCATCGGGCCTAACCGCCGGCTCGTGTTCGTCATCCCACGGCCGGCCGTCGACTACACCGACGGGGCTTGCAGCCGGGAGCAAGGCGCCGTGATCCAGCTTGCCCTGTCAGCGGATGCAGCGTTTCAGGTCGCTCAGGCGATCCTTAACGATGGAGGCCATCCGTTGGCCGCGCTGGAATCCGTATCGACGGCACGGGCAAACTAAAACAAACAACGGCTCGCCGGGCAACTCGGCGGGCTTCCCATTCGAGGCAACTCGATCACGCCGACGTTCGGCGGCGCCGCCGAATGAGTCGCCAGTTGCTGTTATGCCCGACCTACTATCTCACTCGCCAAATCGTGATGCCGTCCCTACCCCAAACCATCTGGTATTATCTTGGTATGGCGCGAGTGTTTTGGGTCCGGCGCAAAGCATTCAACTGCCGGAAAAACCAGTACTTGTGCGGTGCCGCATGTTGCACTCCGGGTACAGATTCAGTGGATTCCAGCACATTCTTGAGCTGGCGAGTCGTTTAGCATGACTATTGCATTGCGTGATGGAGTCACTCGCATCACCATACTCTACGTGTTCGGCGGGGGTTTGATGGGCACGATTTCAAACCGCTAGCGAATCTAAAAAATAAGGAGCATCGGCAAAGGACATGAGTGGTGAATTGCCTGAAAGCTACTGTGACGGCGCGAGTGTTTTGGGTTGCCCAAGTAACGACAAGTGTAGCTGTGAACGTTAATTCGGTGAGGGTGGGGGAATTGGGCATAAGTCCATTTAGTCGCACCTGATGCTTCCGCTAGAATTAGAGTCGCTAACCAGTTGATCCCCGTAGCCAACGGGTTAAGTGCGAAACAGATTTCCCGAATTTCATTGGGCCTCGGTTTCGCAAAATGCGAACCACGACGCGCTTGTGGCTTGGCTGGCCGAGCGCCCAATGGAGACTTATTTAATGTCGCGAGGATTGGGACGTATACAGCGGGAAGTGCTGGCGCTTATCGCTGCTAGGCGCATTCGAGACAAGGAATGCGACCTTGATACGTACCAGCTGACGCGGCTCGTTTACGACGTAAAGCCGGACGAGAACGACTTCCACCGGTTGACCGACGCGCAAGTTGTAGCTGTGCGGCGCGCGCTTCGCGGACTCGAACGTGCTGGCATGGTTGCTCGCCTGTATCGCACCAGTCAAAACCGCGAGGTATGGGCGACGGCGGAGCGAGCAGCGCAGCATGAGCGCGAGATGGGAGTAAGGCGGGCACGTTGGGGTAAGTGTTCTCTTCCGGGCGCGGCCGCCGCCGAAGAGAACACTTACAATGCAGGGGCTGCCTGATGTCCCGCGCCGTATCAATCCCGCTCGGCTCATGGCCACTCGAAATGACGGCAGATATTGCCGCGGGATACTGCGGCGAGCCAAGCACGGATGCCTTTTTAGCGAAAGTTGCAAAAGGTCATTACCCGCAGCCTATCAAGTGCAAGGGAATGCTGCCGAAGTGGCACCGATTTAAACTTGATGCCGCGATAGCGCAAAGACACGGTCTTCAGGTCGGCGCTTCGCTAATTGCTGAAGATGTGACGGCGTTGATCTGATGAAACGTAAACCGCTGGGCTGGCCCGATTATATGGAAGCGAAGCCCTCGAAGGGAGGCGCCAGGTACTATTGGAATGCACCGAGCTGGGCGCGTAAGCGCGGCTGTCCAATCAAGAGCGAGGCCCTCGGCACCGAATACGGGGCGGCTAAGGCGCGCTGCGATACGTTCTTAAATCCGCTTTTCGATAGCTGGCGCACAGGCGGCGCTAGCGACGCCATTGTTCAGAAACGAGCAGCTGTGGGCTCATTCGACTGGGTAATCGCGACCTACAAGGCGACCGGCAAATATACCAAGCGGCCGGCGCGAACGCGGGCCAGCTATGACCGAGCCCTCGCCTCTGTTGCCGACTATCGGCTAACGGATGGGCGCCGGTTCGGTTCGCTGTCGGTTAAGAGCGTGACGCCGAGTGTGGTTGAGCGCCTTTACGAAAAGCTGAAGGTGGACTCTTCGGGTAAGCCTCGCCATCGCAGTGCCCTGCTCTCGGTGTCTGTTTGCAAGCTTGCGTGGTCAGCTGCTAATCGCGCGCATGAAACAGTCGTTGCTAGCGCAAATCCGTTCGTTGGGCTTGAAATCGAATATGACCCGAAGAAAAACCGGGCAGCAACGCAGCAACAGCTTCAGATATTCGTGGCTGCGGCTGATGCGGATGGATCTGGTTCGCTCGGCACGGCGGCAATGATCGCCTATTACTGGCTTCCTCGCGAGGAAGATATCTTCCAACGTTTCGCATGGACGGATTACCGCCCGGCCGAATTCCCGAACCATGTTTTGGTTTGGCATCATAAAAACCGAAAAAGCAAAAAGGTGCCGGTGCCGCTGTTTGATGGCGAAGACGGAGCGTCCCTGTGGCCAGAGATGGTCGCGCGCCTGGATGCCGTTGCTAAAACCGGCACGCTCGTCGTGATGCGGGATTCTCCGGACCCCAGGAAGAAAATTCATCTGCCGTGGACAACGGGCGGACAGAACCCCATGCGCTACGTTCAAGGCGAGGTGCGCCGAATCTGTCGCGCCGCAGGACTACCCGACACGATCACGTTCACTAGCTTCAGGCATGGCGGCCACACAGACGGCGCCGATGCCGGACTGACTGACGCCCAGATGCGGGCGTTGGGCGGTCATAAAACGACCGCCGCCTTGCTGCGGTACGCAAAAGAGACAGACAAGCAACAGCAAGTTGGTGCGCGTAAGCGACTGGAAGCCAGAACAAAGAAGGGGAATTTGTCAGAATAAGCAGGTGATGACTTGTCAGAATGACAATTCAAAAGCTTGTTAAGTGCTTGAAAAGCTTGGTGGGCGCACCAGGGCTCGAACCTGGGACCCGATGATTAAGAGTCATCTGCTCTACCAACTGAGCTATGCGCCCGGACTTGGTCCGGAAAAGCCTTCGCAAGAGGGCGTCGTTTAGCAAAGCGATTCCCCGATGTCCAGCAAACTGGAGCGAGTTTTCCCGGCCTTTGGCACGGGCCCGGAAAGGCAAAAAGCCGCTGGATTTCAGCGGCTTCCGCCCCTAGAGCCTTTTCCGTTCCGATTGAATCGGAACGGGGCTCTAGATTCAATGATTTGACGCGCTTTCTTGACGCGAACCGGTATCCACTTCGCTGGAAAACGCTCTACCCGGGCCGACCTCGGCAAACCGGTGCTCAGAGCCGCTCCGGGCCCCCTCGGTCCGGCCCGTCATCCCGGTCGTAGCGGTTGCGGTTGTAGCCGCGGTCCCGGCCGCCATCGTCGCGATCCCGCTCAAACCGCTCCATGCGGCGCTCCCGCCAGCCTTCGCCATGGCCGCGAAACCGGTCCATTCCGGTCAGGACGGCCAGGCGGCGCTTTTGGCCGTCATCCAGCGTCTTGTAAAGCGGATCGGCCGCGTCAGCGATTTTCTTCATGGCGGCCGCCGAAGTCGCCATGTTGTCGGCGCGCTCGCGCAGGCGCGTCAGCGGATCATCCGGTTTCTGCTGGCTCGAATCGTCCCGCCGCGCATCCATCCGCGCATTGGCGCGATCGATCCGCAGTTTGGCGAATTCCCGCACCGCGGTTTCCACCGCCGGCCACAGCTTTTCCTGGTCGGCGGTCAGCTTGAGCCCGGCATGCACGGAGGCGATCCGCGCGTCGGCAAACGCCGCCCGGTCTTCCGGGTTCATCCGCGTATGCCCGTAGCCCCAATGACGTTGCTGGGCATAGACCGCCGTAGAACCGGCGATGGCGAGCACCGCGACCGCGGCGATGGCGAACTTCCTCATGCTGACCTCCGTTGAAAGGTTGCATGAAGATGGTCCCGCGGCTGCCGGCAATCAACTTAACGATAGGCAAGAGTGCCTTCCCTTACCAAGATGTAATGTCGATGAACTTCGTCTGTCCAGATCGTTAAAGCATCCCGAGGGTACGCGGCAGCCACAACGACAATTCCGGGATGTAGGTGATGAGGCCGAGGAAAACCAGGAGCGTGATCAGCCATGGCAAAACCGCGATCGACAATTCCGTAATGCCCATCTTGGCTATCCCGGAGGCCACATAGAGATTAAGTCCGACCGGCGGATGGCACATGCCGATTTCCATGTTGACCACGACGATGATGCCGAAATGCACCGGATGAATGCCGAGCTTGACCGCGATCGGATACAGGATCGGCGCCATGATCAGAACGATCGACGACGGCTCCATCACGTTGCCGGCCAGTAGCAGCAGCAGGTTCACCACCAGGAGGAAGGTGATCCAGTTGATGCCGCTGTCGGTGATCCAGTTCGACATCGCCTGCGGGATCTGCTCGCTCGTCATCAGGAACGAGAACAGCACCGCGTTGGTGACGATGTAGAGGATCATCGCGCTCATGTTCGCGGACGCGAGCAGGACCTTGGGCACGTCCCTGAACTTCAGGTCCTTGTAGATGAACATCTCGATCAGGAAGGCGTACACCGCACTCATGGCGGCGGCTTCGGTCGGCGTGAACCAGCCCAGATAGATGCCGCCCAGCACCACGACGATCAGCGAAATGCCCCAGATCGAATCCAAAAAGGCACGCCAGGCCTCGCCCCACGTCGCCTTGGGCACTTTCGGATAGTTGTTCTTCCAGGCGCGATACCAGGTGGTGGTGGAGAGCATGATCGCCAGGATCACACCCGGCACCATGCCGGCCATGAACAATTGCCCGACCGACGCGGAGCTGACCCTCTCACCGGCGGGGCCGAAGTAAACCGCGCCGCTGGTCGACACCGCATAGATCACCATGATGATCGAGGGCGGAATGAGGTTGCCGAGCGCGCCGCCGGTGACGATCACGCCCGCGGCAAAGCGCTTGGGATAACCGACCGACAACATCGCCGGCAACATGATCGATCCGATCGCGACCACGGTCGCCGGCGAAGATCCCGACACCGCTGAGAACAGCGCCGCCGCCATCGTGGCGGCGATGCCCAGGCCGCCGGCCCAATGGCCGATCATCGTCCGTGCGAATTCGATCATTCGCCGCGCGACGCCGCCATGGGTGAGGAAATTGCCGGCGAGGATGAAGAACGGGATCGCCATGATCTCGAACTTCTCGATGCCGGTGAACAGCTTGAGCGCCACCGACTCGATCGGCACCGTCGTCATGAAGAACAGGAACGACAGCACGGTCAGGCCGAGCGAAATCGAGATCGGCATGCCCGTCAGCATCAGCGCGATCAGCAGGCCGAAGATGATGAGGGCGCTCATCGGGTGATCCCCGCAGCGCCGGCACCGGGAGCATCGACCTCGATGCCCTCGACCTGCGTTTCATCGTGATGCGGCAGATGGCCGGTGCGCCAGAAATTACGCGCCACCTGCAGGAAGCGGAAGCACATCAGATAGGAGCCGAGCGGAACGCAGAGATAGATGATCCAGCTCGGCATTTCCATGTCGGGGGTCACCTGGTCGGTGTGGTACAACCCCCAGACGAACTTCGCACCCATCGAGCCGACGACGAACGTAAACAGCGCGCCGCACAGCAGACTGAACATGACGGTGATTTTGCGCTTTTCCGGACCGAGCTTGTTGACCAGCACGTCGACGCCGACATGGATGCCGGTTCGCACGCCGTAGGCGGCGCCGAACTTCGCCATCCACACGAACATGATGATGCAGAGTTCCTGCGCCCAGGCCAGGTTGATCGGAAACAGCAGCGGATAGAACAGGGGAACGCCGACCAGATAGCGGTGGACCACCGCGATAAAAATGATCACGGTCGCCGCAGCGATCAGAAACGTAATCAGCCATTCCTCAAGCCGATCGAGGATGCGTAGAAACATCAATTCCCCCCGTGCCGATCATTCCAATCCCGGGCCGGGTTGGTGATCCTGCGCGCCCCGCCGCCTTCAGCCGGCCGCGGCCCCAGACATCGAAGGGCTTCCGCGCCGAAGCCCGGAAGCCCTGATGTCGTCCTAGTTGGTCGCGCCCCTCGTCTCCTTGAGGAATTCGTCGATCAGCGGCTGGCCGACGCGGCTTGCGACGTCCTTGTAGACCGGCTCCATCGCCTTGCGCATGGCGGCGTCCTGATCGGGCGTCAGCGTCAGGATTTCGCTCTTGCCGGACTTCTTGATTTCCGCAAACGCGTCGTCGTTTTCCTTCTGCGACTGGCCGTTGCCGTAGGCGGTGGCTTCCTTCATGGCCTTGTCGAGCTGGCCACGAATATCTTCCGGCAATCCGTCCCAGAATTTCTTGTTCACGACCACGACATAGCCGATGTAGCCGTGGTTGGTGACGGCGATGTGCTTCTGCACTTCGTGCATTTTCTGGGTGTAGATGTTCGACCAGGAGTTTTCCTGACCATCGACGACGCCGGTCTGCAGCGCCTGATAGACCTCGGAGAACGCCATCACCTGCGGGATCACGCCCAGCGACCGCATCTGCGCCTCCAGCACTTTCGAGGACTGGATGCGGAACTTGAGGCCCTTGTAGTCGGCGGGCGTGACCAGCTTCTTGTTGGCGGTCATCACCTTGAAGCCGTTATCCCAATAGGCGAGACCGGTCATTCCCTTGGAATCGAGCAGCTTCAGAAGCTTTGCGCCGAGCGGCCCGTCGGTGACTTTACGCAGCGTCTTCAGGTCGGGGAGGATGTACGGCAGATCGAACACCTCGAACTCCTTGACGCCGATCGGGCCGAACTTGGCGTTCGAGGGCGCCAGCATCTGCACCGCGCCGAGCTGCAGCGCTTCCAGCTCTTCCTTGTCCTTGTAGAGCTGCGAATTCGGGTAGACCTCGACCTTGACCTTGCCGGCGGTGTATTTCTCGGCGAGCTCCTTGAATTTCTCGGTCGCCAGCCCCTTCGGCGTGTTCGGCGCAACCACGTGGCTGAACTTGATGATGATCGGCGACTGCGCCGACGCCGGGCCCACCAGGGCCAAAGCTGCAATCGATGCCGCAGCCAATATCAATTTCTTCATGTTTCCTCCCACGTAATTTTTTGCGGAGCGCGAACACCCGGCTCCGAAGCTTGTATGCCACCGAACCAATACAGAGAAGCCGGGCAAAACGCCATTGCCCGTTAGCAGGGGCCGGTCTTTGGAGGTTTGCTGCAGCGCAAAATGCGACATCCTGTCCATCCACGGTGTTCACCAAAGAGGCGGTTTGCTGCTTCGCAATGCAGGGACATGGTTCCGCGCCCTCGCCGCGCGATGCGCCCGAGCTTTGCCAGAAATTCCTTGCCCCCGAAATGAGAGGGCGCAGGGAAGACCGGGTGCGCGCTGCACCCGCGGTCTCGCGTGCGGTTTGCACAAAACAAAGTGCACACGA
>NZ_JAFCLY010000006.1:0-254214 GCF_018130185.1 Bradyrhizobium sp. AUGA SZCCT0182
AGAGGGCGCAGGGAAGACCGGGTGCGCGCTGCACCCGCGGTCTCGCGTGCGGTTTGCACAAAACAAGGTGCACACGAGCATACAGGGCAGCGGAGAACACCCGGCCTTCCCTGCGCAATGGCTTTACGGCTTATGCCGTGATCTCCCCGGAGACGAGTTCTTGGTTGACTCCGTCGCTGCCGTTCCCGCTTGCGCTTCTCCGACAGCTTGACGCCTGCAACGGGCGCCAGGACCACACGGTTTTGCCGTACGCCCGTCCGCGCCGTCGTCTCAGCGCAAACCAGCGTCCACCGCAACCCGCCCAACGTCCGTGACGACGGCCGACGCCCTTCTGAGTAGGACGGGATGGGCAAAGATATGCACCTGATTTCCCTTCTGGTAAACAGAAATATTTTTATTTTGGGGCTTGACACGATTTCCGTAAATCAGAACTGATTTGCCGTCGGGTCGTTTTGTCGCGCCCAGGCGTCATTGCACGCAGGCCCGAACGGCCTTCGCGACCATCGCGGCGGCTGGCCTGCTTCAAGCCGATCGCATCGGATCAGGCGACAGACAGCTTTCCGGCCGCCCCGAACCCCGGCATGACGCCGCCAAGCATCGTGCCCAACGCCGCCAAACACGGCTTCACCATGCGGCGCTCGCACCAATTGCCCGGCGTATTGGAGAAGGAAAAGCCTGCCTTGCGCGCAAGCGCCTGCATCTCATTGTTGGTCCGCAGCGTATCACCAAAGATATGGCGGGCGCCGAATGCCGCCGCGAGGCGCTCGAGATTTGAAAGCAATGCAGAACCGATGCTGCAGCCCCGATGCTCATCGTGGACGGAAACGCCGAACTCCAGGCCGCCGGTTGCCCGATCGAACGCATAGCAGGCCTCGGCGACGATCGTTTCGACGCCATTCACCGTCATGACGGCGACCACAGCGAAGCGACTATCCGCGCTGGACCGAAACAACAAATCGAGATCCCGATCCGTGGGGCCATGGCTTGCGCCGGTGAACCGGTTACGCCGCGCGGCCGGCGACAGCGCCTCGAAGTAGGCCTGCAGCGCTTCGCGGTCATCTGGTTCAAGCAAGCGGATCACGACCGACTTACCGGTCCGCAACCGCACAATCTCGAAAACCGCCGCGCCTGCCGTGGCTACGAAGGCCGCGGCGACGTCGAGCGCTTCGCCCTGGAGCATTGGTGCGAGCGCGGGAGAGTCGCAATCCACAACCATCACTTCATGCCGCCATTCGATCGAATTCATGACCGGCTCCTCTGAACATACTGGTGAAGGGGTCGAGGAGGTCATGCCCTCCCCGGGAGCGCACTAGGCGGCAACGGGCTCGATATTCTGATATTTGACCACGTCGACCAACGCCTTGCGAGCGTAGAACAAGCGCGTCTTGATCGTCGCCTGTGGGAGGCCGATGATCTCGCTTGCTTCCTCGAGGGACTTGAGCGCGAAGTCGACGAGTTCAATCACCTCGCGATGAGCCGGCAGCAACCTCCTGAGATAGTGGTCGAGTTCCACGCTCGTCCTGGCGCATCCAAGCCGCAGCATCATCTGAGACAGATCGATGCCGGCCTCGTTCAGCCAGGAGATTCCGTTCTCTCGGGCCGATGCGCTGGTCTCGGCAGAAGTCGTTTGCATGATCGTCTCCTTATTGCGCTTCCATTCACGCGATGGAACGGACGAATAAGGAGGCCGCGTTTCTGCACGACTTCGTGAATTGCAGAGAATAGTTCTGTGGAACGGAAAATGGTTTCAGGTTCGCTTTCGCGGTGAAACCCTAAAACAGGATAAATTTTATTCAAATGATAGATATGCACGCGTCAAAGCGACGCCTGAACTCAGCTTGCGGCCAGCTCGGCGAACGTCCGGCCGGCAGCGGCGCGCAATGGCGAGCCCTTTGAGAGAATCGCGAGCAGTGCTGCGTGCTGATCGCCTTCCGCGCTTTCAAGCGTTGATTTTGCCCACAGATAGGACGCTTCGAAAACACGCTTGTGATTGTCGAACTCCATGACCTTGGCGCCAGGAATGGTCGGCGGACGCATCACAAAATCGGCGGGGCCCACCGGAATCGAATCCACGCGCTGATGCACGAGCAGGCTGCGCCAGAGCACGCTGACCGCTGATGGCGCCCTTGGCAGGCGCTTTTTGCCAAACGGCAGCAGCAGACTGGAAATCAGCTTGAGGCGTCCCGGAAGCGCATCGTAATCCACCTCGAAGCGTTCGATTTCCTGCTTGCCAAAATGGACCACCAGGTTGGGCCCGCGCTTCAGATTGTGCATCGGCGCAAGCGGGATGTTGTCGATCAGACAGCCGTCAACCAGCATCGAGCCATCCTTGGTGTAGAACGGCGGCAAGATGCCTGGAATCGAGGCTGACGCCCGCACGGCCTGCCACAGCGAACCGGTACGAATGACTTCGCCGGCCTGGGTGGAGAGATTGGTTGCCACGGCGGCAAACGGCTTCCAGCAATCCTCGATGTTGCAATCCGCCCCGAGCGCCTCCGCAAGCGCGCGGTCGAGGGCCTTGTGGTCAAGCAGGGAGTATCGCGGCCAGGTGGGGCGCTTGAAACTCCGGCTCTTGACGAAGATATCGTCCGTGCCTCGATCAAGATCTTCAGCTTCGAGGTTCTTGGCGAAGCCGGCGACCATGGCAGCCCCGACGCTGGTTCCGACGAAGATATCGAAGTCAACGCCGCGTTCGCGAAACGCCTTGTAGATTCCAAGGTGCGCCGGCCCCAATCCTCCCCCGCCAGCCGCCACAAACCCGATCGCCCGGCCGAGCAGGAAGCGCGCCAGGCTCCGTACATCGATGTCGTCCTGGAGCGATATGTGGTGATGCATGAAGACGGGCATGCGCCTCAACCAGGCGCCCGTGCCACGCACTTCACCGCTTCGCTCATCATGAACGAGCACGAGCCGCCGCTCGTTGGTTCGATGATAGGTCGACGCCGCAGCCTCTACTTCGGTCAGGGAATCGTCCGGCGCCCTGCCCCTGCATACGAACAGGACCTGATCGGATTGCCGGATGCATTTCTGGGTCCAGCGCGTCAGCTCCCGGTCGCCAAAATAGGCGACGAGATCGGATGCCTGCTCCAGTCGATGCAGCCAGCCGGTTATTTCTTCATCGTCCGGATCCCGTCCGGGGAACATTTGATTGATACGCTGGGAGGTTACGATCTCAACCACCGCGTTGCCGAGCGCCTGTGTCAGCAACGCGTAAAACTGCGGCGGCACCGGCTCCCTTCCCCCTTCCAGAACCACGATTGTTCGCGTGCGCGCAAGTTGTCGATTGGGAACGACGCGCGACGTCGTCTCGGCCACCCGAAGCGCCATCGCCTCAAGCAAGAAACCAACGATGCTGGGCGCTTCAGTTGCAATTTTGTTGTAAGCGGCACGCGACAATGAGAGAACACAGGAATCCCTGATCGCCGTTACGGTGGCCGTCCGCCGGATCTTCCCAAAAAAGCCGATTTCACCAATGAGATCGCCCGGCCCCAGTTCGGCAATCAGCCCTTCGTCGCCCGCGCGCTGCACCGTGAATGCGCCGCGCACGACTTCAAAGAAAGCGTCCGACGCATCGCCCTCGGCGACAAGCTCTTCGCCGCGCAGAATGACCAGCTCGCGCATGAAACCCCGGATCTCCTGACGCTGCTCTGCGGTCAGCATCCTGAAGATCGAGACGTCGGAGGGAACGAAGGCCTCGGGAGGCGTTGCGGTATCGGCGAGAAGGGGAGCGTCGGGGACGAAGGGTGGCTCAGATGCGGTGGCACCATCTACCATTATGTTTTCCTCGATCGAGACTGCGCTGCGCAAGTGACCTTGTTGCCGCCAACGTATTTCATAGCCGCGCCGACACATAGCAGCTCACGCGTTCAAATTGCCTTGCCATACGTCAGGACAACGGGATTAGTTGAGCCATGGTGGATGGGCGGTAATGTCAATTACTCGACATTTGATCGATCGCGTTAAGCCGCCTGCAATCTTCGGCATCTCGTTGCAATTATCCGGACGAATCTGAAAAAATCCTGATATCGCTTCGCTCGCCCGGGCCAAGCTCGCTAACGTACGGGTCCAAGAAGGAGCACCGATGAGCAACGGCGATGACGTGCAGATCGAAGTTGCGCTGGCCGCGACCGATGAGGTGCGCCTGCTGATCGGCGAGCTCGAGGCCGTGCTCGCGGTGGAGTATCCGCCGGAGCAGCGGCATGGCTTTTCCATCGATGCGATCTTCCAACCGCATGTCCGCTTCTTCCTCGCGCGACGTCACGGCGCGGCGGTGGGCTGCGGCGGCGTCGCCCTCTTCCCTGAATATGCCGAGGTCAAGCGGATGTATGTGCGCGGCACCGCGCGGGGCCAGGGCGTCGCCGACGCCATTCTCGCACGCATCGAAGACGAGGTGCGTGGCGCCGGACTTCCCATGTTGCGCCTGGAGACAGGAACGCGCCAGATCGCGGCGATGCGGCTCTATATACGGACGGGATTCCGGGAATGTTCCGCGTTTGGGGATTACGCGCTGAAAGCGCCGCAATCCATTGCGGCGAGTGTGTTCTTCGAGAAGCGGATGTGAAGCGGATTGTTATGTAGCCCGGATGAGCAAAGCGACATCCGGGACTCCGGCATCCCTCCGATACCCGCATATCGCTAGCGCTCATGCGGGCTACCAGCTTCAGGTCAGCTTCCCCGCCTCGTTCAGCCCGCTCTGCCAGGTCGACGGCTGCGTGCCAAAGCCGCGCTTGGCGCGCGTGCCCAGCCAATAGCCGAATTGCGGGGGCACGTTGCGGAACGGGCCTTCGACGCCGAGTTTGAGGGCGGCGTCCATCGGCCAGTTCGGGTTGTTGAGGATTTCGCGGCCCACCGCGATCAGATCGGCTTGCTTGTCCTGCAGGATCTGCTCGGCCTGGTCGCCATGGATGATGAGGCCGACCGCCATGGTCATGATATCGGCGTGGCGTTTGACATAGTCCGACAGCGGCACCTGGTAGCTGTATTTGATTTCCTTGCCCAGGATCGGCGCCATCTCGGTGATGCCGCCGGACGAACAGTCGATGACGTCGACGCCCTTGCTCTTGAGGATTTTCGCCAGCCGTGCGCTCTGCTCCGGTCCCCATCCGGCGTTGTCGTCCACCGACAGGCGGACGAACAGCGGCTTGTGGTCGGGCCAGTGCGTGCGCACCGCTTCGGTGATCTCGGTGATGAAGCGCATCCGGTTGGCCTCGGAGCCGCCATATTCGTCGGTGCGCTGGTTGGATCGCTCGGACAAAAATTGATGCACGAGATAGCCGTGCGCACCATGCAGCTCCAGCACGTCGAAGCCGGCCTCATGGGCGCGCCGCGCGGCCTGGCCCCAGGCCTGCACGAGGTCTTTCACTTCGCTCCGCTCCAGGGCCTTCGGCACCGGCCATTTCTCGCTATGGGCAATCGCGCTCGGCGCCACCGGCGACCAGGCGTCCCAATCCTCGATCTCGGGCGTCCGTTGCAGCGGCCGGTCGCCTTCCCACGGCCGGGTCGCGCGCGCCTTGCGCCCGGAATGGCCGAGCTGAATGCCCGCGACCGCATTCTGCTGATGGATGAATCTAACGAGGCGGCCAAGCGGCTCGACAAAGGCATCGTCCCAGATGCCGAGATCGCCGACCGTGCCGCAACCGCGGCGCTCGACCTTGGTCGACTCGACGACGACAAGCCCGGCCCCGCCGGCGGCGAATTTGCCTGAGTTCATCAGGTGCCAGTCGGTCGGAAACCCCTTCACGGCGGAATATTGGTGCATCGGCGGCACCACGATGCGGTTCTTCAGCTCGACGCCGCGGATCGTCACCGGCGAAAACAGCAGCGTGTTCGACATTCTAGCGTCCTCGCCGGTTTCCTGGAATCCTGGGCACCCCAGTCCCGGCAAGCTGCCGGCGGGCGGCTGTTATTGTTTTGCGGTGGTCTCGGTCTTGATATCCGTTTTGGCTGCCTTCGGCTTCGCGGGCGGCTTGGCTGCGGCTTTCGGGGCGGCATTGTCGCTGCGCACGGTTCCCCAGGGATCGGTGCTCTTTTGCTCCGGAATATTGCCCAGCGACCGCTTGTAGGCGCGCTCGGCCTCCTTCGCCGCCGCGATCTCCGACGGCGACTTTTCCTTGTCCGGCTCCCCGTATTGTTGAACGGGTGCCTGCTGGGCCAACGCCGGCCCGGCCAGCAAGACCATCACAGCCACGATGCCAATCATTCTCATGCGATCACTCCCGAAACGTTCCGGCCAAACGAATAGCACAGCTCCCGCGCCAGCCTAAATGCTGGATTGGGCGGAAATTGTTCGCGAAAACACGCATTTCGCCGGCTGCAGCCAGTCGTTGCCCAGAGCGGTCCAGTTTTGTAAACGTCTGGCATGAACGCCCCGCTTCTCCCCAACTCCGCCGACGCGCTGCTGTTCGATCTCGGACGCGTCGTACTCGATATCGACTTCGGCAAGGTGGTGGCCAATTGGGCCGGCCATGCCGGCTGCGAGCCGGCACAGCTGGTCGAGCGGTTCTTGCCCAATGACGCCTGGCATCGCCACGAGCGGGGCGAGATCAGCGACGCCGAATTCTTCGCAGGCCTGCGTGGCTCACTCGGCATCGGGATATCGGACGCCCAGTTCCTGGAAGGCTGGAACGCGATCTTCGCCGGCGAAATGCCCGACATATCAGCATCGCTGGCGCGCGCCGGACAACGCCTGCCGCTTTATGCCTTCTCCAACACCAATAACGCGCATGTCGTGCATTTCAGCCAGGCCTATGCCGGCGTGCTCGGCCATTTCCGTGAAATCTACCTGTCATCGACGATCGGGCTTCGAAAGCCTGATGCCGCGGCCTATGATCATGTCGTCAAGGCGATCGGTGTTCCCGCCTCCCGCATCGTGTTCTTCGACGATTCCGCCGCAAACATCGACGGCGCGCGGGCGCGCGGCCTGGCCGCGGTACATGTGACAGGGCCGGATGACGTCGCAAAGGCGCTTGCCGCGCTGGGAATTTGAGAGGGTGTTGCCGTGGCCCTGATGCCGGTCGTTGATGCGCTGGCCGCGATCCTTGCGGGCGCCGATCCCTTGGCGGAAGAAATGGCCGCACTCGACACCGCCTGGCATCGCGTGCTCGCGCGCGACCTTGCGGCAAAGCGCACCCAGCCGCCGCAGGCGATGTCCGCGATGGACGGCTATGCGGTGCGATCGGCCGACGCCGCCGACCTCTCCGCGCGGCTGAAGGTGATCGGCGAAGTCGCGGCAGGCCGCCCGTTCGAGCGCATGGTGGGCCCGGGCGAAGCGGTCCGGATTTTCACCGGCGGCGTGATCCCTGATGGCGCCGATGCCGTCATCATCCAGGAAGACACGGCTGCCAGCGGCGACCACGTCACGATCACGGAAACCGCCAAACCGGGACGGCATATCCGCGCCGCCGGCGCCGATTTCCGCGAGGGCGATGTGCTGCTCACCAGGGGCAGCCGCCTCACCGAACGCGACCTGTCGCTCGCCGCCGGCATGAACTATCCGGAACTCGCCGTGATCAGCCGCCCCAAGGTGGCGGTGCTCGCCACCGGCGACGAGCTGGTGATGCCGGGCTCGATCCCGGGCCCCGGCCAGATCGTCTACTCCAACGGCTATGCGCTGCGCGCGCTGGCGCGGGCCGAGGGCGCCGAGACCATCGATTTCGGCATCGCCGCCGACACGGTCGAGGCGACCACCGACGGCATCCGCCGCGCCCGCGCATCGGGCGCCGACATCCTGATCACGATGGGCGGCGCCTCGGTCGGCGACCACGACCTCGTCAAGCGCTCGCTGGAGGCCGAGGGCGTCGCCATGGCGTTCTGGCGCATCGCGATGCGGCCGGGCAAGCCGATGATGCACGGGCGCCTCGGGGCGATGCGGGTGATCGGCCTGCCCGGCAATCCGGTCTCGTCCTATGTCTGTGGTTTCCTGTTTCTGGTGCCGCTGATTCGCGCGCTGTCGGGCCGAAAAACCATCCATCACGCGCGTGAGACCGCCCTGCTCGGCCGCGATCTCCCCGCCAACGATCAGCGCGAAGACTATCTTCGCGCACGACTTGAAGAGCGCGAGGACGGTGCGTTGATCGCGGTGCCGGTGAGCCACCAGGACTCGTCGCTGCTTGGAAATCTCGCTGCGGCACGGGCGCTTTTGATACGTCCGCCGTTTGCGCCGGCGCTGCCGAAAGGCACGCCATGCGAGTTCCTGCGCCTGCCGGAATGACGCATCGCGGCGGCCTGTTCGGGCGAAGTCGGCGCGCGTTCACCTGAAATTAAGTGGTTGCGGAACATGTATCGAACATATAGTGTCCGTTCATGATTTGTTTCGAGAGCTAGTGTCTACAAATGGGAGTTTTGGACTTCCGAATTTGAGACCGCACTCGCAACTGAACTGAACGACCACGAATTACGACGCGCCAACCGGGGGATTGCTCGAGATGCTTACGCGCAAACAGTATGAACTTCTGCGTTTCATCAACGAACGGCTCAAGGAAGCCGGCGTGCCGCCCTCCTTCGACGAAATGAAGGATGCGCTCGACCTCCGCTCCAAGTCCGGCATCCACCGCCTCATCACCGCCCTGGAAGAGCGCGGCTTCATCCGCCGCCTGCCCAACCGTGCCCGCGCCATCGAAGTCATCAAGCTGCCCGAGCTTGCGGGCGCCGGTAACGGCAACGGCCGCCGCGGCTTCACTCCCAGCGTCATCGAAGGCACGCTCGGCAAGGTCCGCGCCGCCAGCGCGCCCGCCGAGGACGATGGCAACCGTCCGGTCGCCGTTCCCGTAATGGGCCGGATCGCCGCCGGCACCCCGATCGAGGCGCTGCAGACCCGCAGCCACACCATCAGCGTACCGCCTGACATGCTCGGCTCCGGCGAACATTACGCGCTCGAAGTCCGCGGCGATTCCATGGTGGACGCCGGCATTCTCGACGGCGACATGGCGCTGATCCAGCGCAACGAGACCGCCGACACCGGCGATATCGTGGTGGCGCTGATCGACGAGGAGGAAGCCACCCTGAAACGCTTCCGCCGCCGCGGCGCCTCGATCGCGCTGGAGCCTGCCAACACCTCCTATGAAGTCCGCATCCTGCCGCCGAACCGGGTCCGGATTCAGGGCAAGCTGATCGGGCTGTACCGGAAGTACTGAGGGCGGCCCGCTTTCGCGGGCGCTTCTGTTCGGTAACGACATCCGTAAGCTCGTCATGCCCGGCCTTGTGCCGGGCATCCACGTTGTTGGCTGCAAGATCAAGACCCGGCCCTGACGGAGAACGGTGGGGCCGCGCGTCGCACAATTGCCCAGAATGCGGCAAAAACTGTGCGGGCAAGGATGGTTGGTTTGACGCGTTTTCTTCGACTCGAAGACGCAAAAACCGGGGGGACGAGACGTGGTCAGCAGTATGATCACCAAGATCACCTGGCAGAGGGCTGGACTCGTGACCGAGCCGGGCCGCTACATGCTCCGGTTCGGCTGGCTGATGGTGACGGCGGAAGATCTCGCGATCTGGCAGCAATATCCGGAGGCTGCGTTCACGCTGGTCGCGCTGCCCGGGATTGCCGACGACGGAAGGGAGCAATTCCATCTCGGCGCCTTCGAACTGCCGCTGCCGCCGATGCCCGAAGATCCGCAGCCGCCGTAGCGCGTTTGTGATCGGGCACGCCGGCCTTTCCGTCGCACTATTGCCCAGAACAGGAATAGACTTTGCTCAAGTCCACTCTGATAGAGGCCAGCGCCTCGAGGGAGGCACGGGTCTCTATCTCTTACGAGGGAGCGATCCGATGTGTGACTATAGTTTGCACGCGATGGCAACGCGTCCTGCTGAGGTCGGCGAGACATTGATATCGACCACCTTCCGCGGCACCTCGACCCGCGGCTTTGCCAGCGAACGCGACCCCGCAGTCGCGGTCTGCATGCTGCCCGGGACCGAACTGGCCTTCGCGCAAGACGTCAAATACGACAATCGCTGGATCTGGACGCGGACGATCGGTTTTCGCGTCGGCAAGTTCAACACCATCGATCCGCATATCAAGGAACGTCACCACGACGCGATCGAATTTCCCGACGGCAGCCATGTGCTGGTGACGCAGCTTTGCGAGGGGCAGCGCGTCACCGTGCTGCAATTGCCGGTGGTGCATCCGATTCCCGAGCGCACAACAACGAAGGCGGACACGGCGACACCGCTTTCCACCGGTTGAATTCCGCGCCGCCGGTCGCGCCCCGCCGGGGAACGTGAATCCTTATTCCTCGGCCTGGAGATCCGCTTCCGACGGGGTCGCATCGACCGCACGCGGCGCCGTACGGCGCGGCGCGAGGATGGTTGTTTCCGCGTCCCCCTCGCCCGCGATCGCCGGCGACCATGGACGATCGACGCCCCGGAGCTTGACGGCATCGATGGTAAATCCGCTGCCGCTTCGCCGCAGCACCATGGCGCCCTGCCGCCGCAGACGCTCCGCAGAGATCACCGAGGCGCCGCACCCCGCAGGCGCCTGCCTTGCGGTGACCACCAGCGCCGCGCGCTCACAATCATCCGCCAGCGCTTCCGGCCGCAGCGCCAATGCCACGAACCCGCCACCGGCGCCTTGCATCACGCAGCCGCTCTCGTCGCATGAGACGCCCTCGGTGAGCGAGGCATCGGCAGGCTTTCGGGCGTCGGCATCCGCCGCCAGCCATTCCTTGACGAGGAAGCCATCCCTCGCGGCGCCCTTGGCCGCGCGCATCAAATGCAGTTTGCCGTCCTGGCCGCGGACACCGACATTGCGCCCGTCGGCGGAGATCAGGATGTCCGGCTGCGGCACCCTCGCCGCCCACACCGCCGCCACCAGCACCACGGCCGCGCCGGTATAGCGCAGCGGCGTCCGCAACAGGCCGAGCAGGATGATGCCAAGACTCGCCGCAATCAGCGGGCCGATGCCGAACGCCGGCACACGACCAACCGCGCCCGGCAAGGCCGCGACCCATTGCGTGACAACGATCATCCAGTCGATGCCGACGCCCATGATGGCCCAGAACACACCGTCAAAACCAAACGGCATCGCAACCAGGCCGAGCAGGCCCGCCGGCATCACCAGCGCCGAGACCACCGGCATCGCCGCGAGATTGGCGAGCACGCCATAGGGCGTCACCCGGTGGAAATGAAACGCCGCGTAAGGCGTGGTGGCAAGGCCCGCCACCAGCGAGGCCAGGAGCAGCATCGTGATCTCGCGGCCGCCCCACAGCGCCACCTGCGCCGTCGCGGAATGATCCGGCTGCGCGAACAGGCGCGGCATGCCGAGTTGCACCAGCGCCACCAGTCCGAGGGTCGCCGCAAACGACATCTGGAAGCTCGGATGCACCAGCGCCTCCGGTGCGATGGTCAAGACAATGAGGGCCGCGACCGCGAGCGTTCGAAACGTGATGGCGCGGCGGTCGACCATGACCGCGATCAGCACCACGGCCGTCATGAAGAACGAACGCTGGGTCGCGACTTCAGCGCCGGAGAGCAACAGATAAAACGCCGACGCGGCGAGTGCCGCCACCGCCGACCATTTCTTGATCGCAAAACCAACCGTGAGCGTCGGGAACAGCGCCAGCAGTGCCCGTACCGCAAAGAACACGACGCCCGCGACGACAGCCATGTGATAGCCTGATATCGACAGCACATGGCCAAGGCCGGAGATGAACATCGCGTCATTGACGGGCTCGGAGATCGCATCGCGCCGGCCGGTCAGAAGCGCGGTCGCGATCGCGCGCTTGTCGCCTTCCAGCGTGGTCCTGATCCGCGCATCGATCGCGTCCCGCATGCCTTGCATGAACGCCGAATAGCGCAGCTTCCACCCGCCGCCATCAGGCGCTTCCGCGGTCCTGATCGCGCCCATCACGAAGCCGGAGGCGCCGATGCCGGAGAAGAACATGTCGCGGCCGAAATCGTAGCTGCCGGGCCGCAGCGGCGACATCGGCGGCAACAGCCGCGCTTTCAATTCGACAAAGCTGCCCACGTCAGGCGCGGTACCCTTCTTGACCGACAGCCGCACCCGTTCGATTTTTGTCGCGTCGCGCGCGCTCTCCATGGTCACGACGCGCAGCACAAAACGATCGGTGCGCTCGCGGATGTCGCGGGTTTCGACAAATCCCGTCAGCGCCACCGAAAACATCGGCCGCGCCAGCACACCATGCGCGATCCGAGCCGTCTTCCAGGTCGCAATCGCAAAGCCGGCGGCGACGGCGGCGATCATCACGGCGACCGGAAACATTTTGTGCCGCCGCAGCAAGAACGCCGCCGCGCACAGCACGATGGCGGTGACAGCCGCGACCGACAGCACCGGCTCATGGTCGGCGGCAAAGTAGAAGGCGATGCCGGTGCCGAAGGCGACGGGCACCCAGGGCAGCAAACGCCCCGCCCCCGCCTCCGCGCGCGCCCATTGCCGCAAGGTCTCGATCAGCGGCGGCCACAGCGCAAGACGCTGGGGCGCGAGACCGCCGACCGGCGCCGCCCCACGCGGCGGCCACGTGCCGGCGTAGCCTCGCCTTTGGCCCGACGTGTTGCCCTGCTCCGACATCAAGCTACCCACACGATACGCTCGCGGGGACAAAGCTACCGGAAGGTGTGAGGTTCCGGCTAGCAGAACGGAAGTGGAATATAGGGGAAAGGCGCCGCGCGCGCGGGAGCGAAGCCCCGCGCTCTCAAGACTGCTGTGGGAAGAAAAACCCGCCGGTAACTACCCCGGCGGGTTTCCTTTACGCATCACTCTCGCGGGGGCTTTGGGGTCCGTTCCGCGATTGCCTTCAGGATGACTGGTGACCGTTAAAAGTTGATTTTCTGACGACATCGGCAGTCAATATGACTCTCGTCACAGCACGTCAGATCGCCACCCGGCATACTCGCTCCAGATCAACGGCGCACAGCGCCACAACATGGAGCGGGACAATGACCAACCAGACCTCGATTTACGAATTGACCGCCTCCGAACTCGATGCAGTCGCCGGTGGCTGGGCGGGACTAGTCCTTGCAGCTACGAAGTCCGCCCCAACTAGCGGCCGCACCCCAGTAGACCTAAACAGCAAATCGTCTTCGGGCGCAGTCTTCTCTGCCGTCGGCAGCCAGACTTGGTGAAGGCCGAGTCTGTTGCGATAGTCGCCTCAATTTGGCGGCCTCTTTCATTCCGAAATTTCAAACCGAGACACTACCGGCGCTAGGGCTGAAGGCGAAGACGGTGCCGATACGCCTGGTGTGAGCCGTGGGGACGTTCCAGCGCAAGAAACCGGCGGCATCGGCGTCAAGGCGCCCTCTCTAGACGAAAAACCCCGCCGGTTAGGGCGGGGCTAAGTCGGGTATCATTGCTTCTTTAGCCCGCGTGAGGGCTGCTGACAGCGTAACAAACCAGCCGGCATAGTCGATTCGCTTTTCTTGCATGCTTGCCTGCTTATCCCGCATGCGCGTACGCAGTGCGGTTCCGCAACAGAGCCGCACTCCCACTCTGGCTGCGCTGGTAGCGTCGCTAAGTGCCACGGGACCGCGGGTTCAATGAACTGTCGCCGCCTTGCAACATGCAGGTGACCTTGGCATGACCGCTGACCCAAACGGGTGATGGAAAGATGATGGGTTAAGGTGTTTAATCTTTGCCAACTTGGTGGCACGCATTAAGTGTCCGCTGGTACCTATTATTTTATTCCGCTTTAGCGAAATTTATTTTTGAAGATTTGCAATGGTTCGGGAAATCGACAGGATAGTTGTCGGGACTCGCTTCAAGACGAGTAAGCTAGGCGCTGCTCGATGCCCGGAACTGGCTAATCTGAATGGCATCGTTGTCGAGGTGAGTCATACCAACACGGGCATTACCGTGTTGTTCGATGGCGCCAAAAGACCAACTTGCCTGCACAGGCAGTTTATATCCCCCGTCTCGGGTATTGGATCGGGAAGCTATTTGGCTGGCTCTGAAAAAACGCGTCCCTGACCTCGACTTGTTTTGATCATCGGTTCGGTATTACGGCGCGGCATGATGTTCCCATCACCGCCCCGACTCGGCAGCTACCGGTGACTGAGAAGCTTTGCGCTCCCGCCTGATCAAGGCGTGCATCATTCGTAACTTCTGCCGGTGGCGAAAGAAGCACTATTCGCGGCGCGCGCCTACTCTGAAATTACCTCTCCGGAGCCACCAAACTCTTTCGGAACATCCTTCAACTTGGTCACACCGTCGCGCATGGGCAGAGCTGTTTCTGAGTAATTTATATGTACGCCCGGCGTAAACTTCAGCGTTGGCAATGTTGCTGCAAAGACGTCTACCAGTCCCAAGGGCGGGTGATTGGTCATTAGGTGCCCGCCACATTTTTTACGGTACTGCGGCTTACTGACCTCGGTCTTTTGGAACATTCCTACATGCCCGATGTTATTCGGACCGCCTCGGGCTTCCAGAGACTAAAAGCGTTGACGGGTCCGCCTGACCATGAACGGCACGAACTGCAATGGCAGTAGCCCATTGCTTCCGGCTCGCCTGATACCTCCACATGAACCGTGCCGCAGCAGCACTCGCCTTTATGTGTAGTTGCCATTGCACACTGCTATCTCCCAACCCTTCAACCATAAGCCGGAATGCGCGCAGGCCAGATTTAGTTCCAGACTCCCGACCGCCTGGAACGAATCCGCCGGGGCTAGCTTGAATCCCGGTCCTGTAAGCCGGATTCATGAATGTCCGGGATTACCCCCAAAGGCCCACGCACGGGATCGAATGTTTTTGTTAACGAATAGACCGATGGGTTTGCTTTCGACTGACGGCTTCGGTTCGTCCTTCTGGAGGCTGGCATTGTATTCTGGACCGGGAGTTCCGTTATGCGTCGCTCACCGTCGATCGTGCCGCGAGAAGCGGACCGGGACGTTTATCTGGTGCTGGACGATTTCGGCGCCCGTTTAGGCCGAGCATGGCGCGAGACCGACGAAGCGGGTACCGATCGCGAGACGCTGATCCAAGACCTTATGAACGACGAATGTGGGCATCCGGCGCGCATCGTAGCCTTCAATACCGTCGACGGCTGGTCGCGGGACGTGACCATGGATATCGCCGACGAACTGCGCCGACGATTTGTCGAATACGATCAAGTGCCGCGCTCTGTGCAGGAGTTCTTGGAGACGGCTGTCCGGCGCTAATTTGGATCTGCAATCGCGACAAATTCGGCTTGTCCGGGGGTTGAAGGCCAAAAAATGAGTACGGATAAACTTCAGGAGATGGACAAGGTTCTTGCGGAGATATTCCGCGAGCCTCCACTAATTTCGACCCAGATTGAGCCCGCGCCGGCAACATCCTTTGACCCACCAAACGAAGAGGAGCCTTCTGTTCAAGCCCCTGCAGTTGACGCTGCACCCGATGCCGAAGATGCGTTGAGACGGGCGGAGCAAGCAAAGTCATTGCTGTCCGGACTAAACCTTGACACCGCGATCCGCCTCCGCTGGGCGATGCGTGATATCAGAAGTAAGCGAACGAAATTGACGCCCGTCAGCGAAAATGACCTAGCGGCGCTCGTGGATCTGGGCTTCGTCGAGATGCAAGAAGGAATACCGAGGCTCACCGGTTTGGGCGTCCTCGCGCTCGATTGACCCGTCGAGATCGAGATGAAGGCGATGGGTAAGTGAATGCCTGAAGATGCGGCCCGCGGAACGTTTCCAATGAATCGACGTCAGAGCGACGACCCTCTACCAGAATTTCACGTGGGAGATCGCGTCCGGTTGAGTGAGCTAGGGAAATCGCGCACGCCCCGAACTAAGTCTCGTGGCACGGTAGTGCGTATTCCTGGGTGGACGGCCGCACAAGGTTCTGTTCAAGTCTTGTTTGATGGCAACAAAGAACCGACAAAAATGCACCGGTCCTACCTCGAGATCGACCTGTAATCTGTAATATTCACCAAAATGGAAACGGCCCCAGCGCGGGAGCGAGTACCGCTGGCCTGCCGTTGCCGACGCAATCAACCAGTGCACGGGCACGCTGTTTCTGTGGCGCCACGATCGACATAGCGACGGCCGACCGTCACATATACGAAGCACATATGATGGATTTGCATCCCGCATGAAACACGTCACCGCCCGCCCCTACGCCGATCCCGCCAAGGCCGCACAGCGCTGACACCGCCGCTGCCCCGCTTTACGTCCTACGCTTCTCCCACCCATCGTGGCGTTCCGCCGCGCCACGTGCCGGCACTTCCCCTTGACATGCCGGCGCTCCGCCGCCCGAATGGCGGGTAGCGCAAAAAGCGCGCGCCGCGGTGCAATGCCCGGCGCATCAAAAACAAAATCGGGAGGGTTTGCGAATGCTTCGCCAAGTAATCCGCGATGCCAAACGTCTGGCCAGAAATGTTGCCCTTGCTTCGCTTGCAGCGTTAAGCCTGCTCGGCGCCCGCAACGCGCAAGCGGCCTTCCCGGAGCGACCCATCACGCTGATCGTGCCATGGGCCGCCGGCGGCGGCACCGACGCGGTCGCGCGCCAGATCGCCAACATCATGGAGCGCGATCTCAAGCAGCCGGTGAACGTCGTGAACCGCACCGGCGGATCGGGCGTGGTCGGCCACCAGGCGATCGCGACTGCAGCGCCTGACGGTTACACGTTCGGCCTCATCACGCTGGAGATCACCCTGATGCACTGGGCGGGGCTTACCGATCTTACGTTCGAGAAGTTCACGCCGCTCGGGCTGGTCAACCAGGACTTCGCCGCGATCCACGTCAAGGCGGACTCGCCCTACAAGAACGTCAAGGAGCTGTTCGCGCATATCAAGGCGAACCCGAACAAGGTGGTGGCCTCGGGCACCGGCCAGGGCGGAAGCTGGCATGTCGCGCTCGCCGGCCTGATGCAGGCCGACGGCGTTTCGCCGACCTCGATCCGCTGGGTGCCGTCCACGGGCGCTGCGACCGCGCTGACGGATCTGGCCGCCGGCGGCGTCGACTTCGTCGCGTGCTCGATGCCGGAAGCCGAGGCGCTGATCAAGGCGGGGCGTATCCGCAGCCTCGCGTTCTTCTCGCCCAAGCGCGCGCCGAACTTCCCTGACGTGCCGACCACCGAGGAGGCGACCGGTCACAAGTTTCACAAGGGCGTGTGGCGCGGCTTTGCGGCGCCCAAGGGCCTGCCGCCGGAGATCGCCAAGACGTATGAGGCCGCGATCAAGAAGGCCTGGGACAGCGACGAGTTCAAGGATTTCATGACCCGGCGCGGCTTCGACATGATCTATCTGGATGCGGCAAGGTACGGCGAGTTCATGAAGGCCGACGACGAGGACAACGGCAAGGCGCTGAAGTCGCTCGGGCTGGCGAAGTGAAGCGCCCCGCAAGCCTCGTCGTCCTCCCGTTTCGCCATTGTGGCGTTGCCTTTCCCTTCTGCCGCTGACACGACTTCCTGAAGATCACCCCGGCCGGCGCCGAAATGTTCGCCTGCTGGCTCGGAGCAGGGGTAGAGGGGAATTGCTTTTGCCGCTATTGGCCCCGCCGATTAATGGCCGGAGCATTTTCTACCGCCATGTCCAGTAAGTAGCAGGCGAGAACGCCCAGCTTAGCACCACCGATCAGTGCAAGGAGCGCCATTGCCCATCGGAGGCTCATCTCCGCAAACATGTCGGACGTGAAAACGAACAAGAGCCCGACGCTGGCTCCCACCGCTGCACTGAAAAAATACCTGACGGGCATGCTGTTCAACAGCAAATGACGTCATATAGTTCCGGGGAACCTTTGGCCGGCGCGGAGATGTTTGCGTGATGCTTAAAGGATGGCTCCGCAAATTCGACGAGGCGATCGAGGCGCCGGACGGCACACAGCTCAACACGCTGCGCGAGGCGGTCGCCTACCTCGCCGAGACCGTTCCCAAATCAGAACGCGATATGCCGGCAGTCACGACCGCGGCGGAAATCCTTACCTACGCCGCGGAGCGCGGTATTGCCTGGATGTTCTTGGCGCGCATGGCTGTGCTCAAGGCACTGCACCGCCACGAAGTCCTGCAGTTCAATCCCGATGCCAAAGAGCATCATTGGGGAAAGCGGAAGCTCAAAAGAGATCAGTAAGGCGCGCGCTCCCGCAACCGTGAACCGCACGGCCCCAAGCCGCACTATTTCCACGACCTGTAAGCGTCCAGCGCGTGAGCGACAAGGATGCCGACGCTGAGAATTATCAGAAATGCTGCAACGGCCTCGAACATTGGCGATCCTCGCAGGGTCGCTCAAGTAAGCAACTCGCCGCGCTGCACAGTCAAAATGATTCGCCTTGTCGCCACAGATCGCGGTGCGACTGGTGACTTTGAGCAACGGTTGACCTGGTTTTCACCCGAATCTCTAAGCTTGACTGCCCATTTTTTGCCTGTTTTTGGGCGGAAACAGCGATCCTAGCCTTAACCTAGCGGCCAACGCAGGCGGTGGCTGAAATGGCGGACCTATCCCACGAAGTTGCGCAAGACCACGACCTCCGTATCCTTGTCCGCGTGGTCTCATTTTGTACTCTGGGCCTCTGGTCATTTGCAGCCGGTTTGCTGATAGGCACCTTTCTGTTTTCGTGATCGATGCCCGCTGCTGCGTAAAGGCCTCTCGGCCATCAAGTTGGTCGCGGGTGAGTAAACTCTGCCTTCTAACATTCAGCGCCGTTCACCCCTGACTTCGGCGAGGTGCTTGATGCAACGGGCGATCATCGGACTCTTGCGCAAGATTTTGGCCACCGGGCTCTTCGCTTCACGCGCGCAGCGATATCGGCGCCCTATGATCGGCGCTTCAAGACGCATGTCGTCCGTGCTGGTTGGCATGGCAGCGTTCGCACTCCTGGCCCCGCAAGCCGCTGTTTCTCAAGGCCGCATCGAAATAGTGAACTTCCAAAGCCTGACCTTCCCCGGCAGCCTGTTTACGCCCCCCTTCATGGCTGCCCCACAGGAGGGGTCGCCGGCAACTATCTTTGGTATTCTGAGGCTTCCGGAGACCACGGACCGGGTTCCTGCCGTCGTCATAACGCATGGTTGTTCGGGCATCACAGGGGCGGAGACGTATTGGGCGGAAAGTCTCATTCAACTCGGCGTCGCTACGTTCGTCGTCAACAGTTTTGTCGGGAGGAATATTCCGCGTGTCTGCTCAGGTCCTCACACAATAAGCACAGCCAGTGTGCTCACGGATGTCTATCGCGCACGGGATCTTCTGGCAGTCCATCCGCGCATCGACCCTTCACGAATTGCAGTATTGGGATTTTCCTTCGGTGGCCGCAACGCGCTCTGGGCTGCGTCCCCGCGGTTCCAGCAACGCTACGGTCCCGGGCTGTCACCCTTTGCAGCCTATCTCGCGTTTTACCCCACAGGCTGTCATATCAAGCTCATCGATGAAGATCGCGTGGCGAATGTCCCGATACGAATCTTTCATGGCGCAGCGGATGACGCGACGATCATCGGCCGCTGCAGGGAGTACGTCGCAAGGCTCCGCAACGCCGGCAATGACGCCGCCTTATTCGAATACGTTGGCGCCAAGCACTGGTTTGACAACGCCGATCTCGCCAACCGTCAAACGCCGACCGGCTTCCTGAATTACAACAACTGTACGTTCCTCGAGCAAGACGACAAGATCATCGACGTGATGACCGGCGGCCTGGCAGGAACGGGGGCGCCATGCGTCGTGTCGGAGGGGTCGTTTGGTTATAATCCCGCGGCACGCGAGCAAGCGACAGCGGATGTGCAGAATTTTCTGCGATCGTTGTTCAAGCTTTGACCGCTGCACCTTGCGCGCGCCCATGTGCGCAGAGTCTTGATGAACGGCGGCCAGATCGCAAGACGCGAAGCGAAATCTCGGGGAAAGCGCCGTCAGGAATGCGTGGCCAGCCATCCAAACGCGCGGCGCAGGAATACCCGGGCATCCGTCTCTACCGGCGGTCCGTGGGCCATCAGCACCTTCTCGGCCGGCCATGCGAAAATGCGTTCCAGAGAGAGCCGCGCGGCGCGGCGGTTGGTAAAGGCGAGTCGAAACTTGCGCGGCACCGACGGCTCGGGGCCTACCATGAGGTCCAGTTTCGCCACGACAGCCCGCCAGCCGGAGAACGAACTGGCAGGAAGCTGCTGAATCAAATCGGTGAAGAGCACGGTGCCGCTGCTGGCGTGGAAGAATACCACCTCTGTCGTGATGACATTGCCCTGCATCAAGACCTGGTCGATCTCCTGATCCCATTCCGGACTCGGCGCGTCACCGAGATCGGCGTCAAAGACAATGTCCTCACGCTTCTTGCGCAACCCCGGAGGGGCGTAGACCTTGGCTCCGGGATAGGCCTGCTTCCACGCTAGAAGAAACAAGTGGTGAAGTGAATTGGGCGCAACGATGTGCCGCACTGGACCGAGGGCATCGACCTCTGCCCGCAAGCCATCCGTGAGCTGGATCGGCGACCAGATGAAGAGGCCGCCGCCGGACAGTTTTATGACAGCCATCCGAGTGGGATAATGAAATCCGACGATGACGATTTCGGTTCCATCCGCGGTCCAGATATCGTGAGCGAAGTGCTTCAACATTCCCGATCCAATGCAACTGGCATCGGCCGATCGTTAGCCATTGCAGGCTGCCCTCGCAAGCGCCGACAAAATCGTATCGCGCGAGCGTCAAGTCGAACACCGAACGATCCTGTGAGACGTCGCCTAAATCAGCGGCGCCTTCGACGACACGTGATGGCTGACGATTTTCCAGTCGCCGTCTTCGCGGACAATGACCCAGGTGATCTTCACGGTCAGTGTTGCATCGTCGAAGGCGAAGTTAGCCGTGCCTGCCGTGTTGACCACCTCAGTGCCGGCGGCTTCGGTCGACACGTCGGTGAAGCGGACGGATTGCGCCTTCCAGCGCGGCAGGCCTGCGAAATAAGACCTCACGCCTTCCCGTCCGCGATAGAGCGTCGGATTCGAGCCGAAGAACAGCGCGTGCCTTGAATAGAGCGAGGCGAGCGCATCGGCGTCCAGCCTGCTGAACGCCGCGGCCCATTTCGCCATGGTGCCGGATGCGATGTCGTCGGCCGCGCTTGGCATCGGAATATCCAATCGTTGTGAGGCCGACGTCAGCCGTTCTCAGCCCTTGGCGACTTCCTTGGCAAAGGTATCGCGCAGGCCGATGGTGCGGTTGAAGACCAGTCTGTCCGGCGTCGAGTCCTGGTCGCGCACGAAATAGCCCTGCCGCTCGAACTGCATCACCTCGTTCGAATTGCTTTCGGCAACGCCGACCTCGATCCGCGCGTCGGACAGCACTTCCAGTGACTGCGGGTTGATGTCGGCGGCGAAATTGCCGGCGTCGGGGCTCGGTTTTGCGAACAGCTGGTTGTAGACGCGGATTTCCGCGGGCCGCGACTGCGCCGCCGGCAGCCAGTGCATGGTGGCCTTGACCTTGCGTCCGTCAGGCGCGTTACCGCCCTTGGTGGCGGGATCATAGGTACAGCGCAGCTCGACCACCTCGCCGGCGTCGTTCTTGATGACGCCGGTGCACTTGATGAAATAGGCGTAGCGCAACCGCACTTCATTGCCCGGAGAAAGCCGGAAGAATTTCTTCGGCGGGTTCTCCATGAAATCGTCCTGCTCGATATAGAGCTCGCGGCCGAACGCGATGCGGCGGGTGCCGGCGTCGGGATTATCAGGGTGATTGATGGCTTCGAGCTCCTCGACCTGGCCTTCCGGATAATTCTCGATCACGACCTTGAGCGGCCGCAGCACCGCCATGCGGCGCTCGGCCGTCTTGTTGAGCAGTTCACGGATGCAGAATTCCAGCATGCCGACATCGACCACGCTGTTGGATTTCGCCACCCCGATGCGCTTGACGAATTCGCGCACCGCCGCCGGCGGCACGCCGCGCCGCTTCAGGCCGGCGACGGTCGGCATCCGCGGATCGTCCCAGCCGGCGACATGGCCCTCGCGCACGAGCTGCGTCAGCACCCGCTTCGAGAGCAGCGTGTAGGTGATGTTGAGCCTTGCGAATTCATACTGCCGCGGCTTTGACGGCACCGGCAGCTTGTGGAGCAGCCATTCGTAGAGCGGCCGGTGATCCTCGAATTCCAGCGTGCAGATCGAATGGGTGATGCCTTCGATGGCGTCCGACTGGCCGTGCGCGTAGTCGTAGCTCGGATAGATCGACCATTTGTCGCCGGTGCGCGGATGATGGGCGTGCAGGATCCGGTACAGGACGGGATCGCGCATGTTGATGTTGCCGGAGGCCATGTCGATCTTGGCGCGCAGCACGCGGGTGCCGTTCGGGAATTCGCCGGCCTTCATGCGGCGAAACAGATCGAGGTTTTCGTCCACCGGGCGGTCGCGGAACGGGCTGTTCTTGCCGGGTTCCGTCAGCGTGCCGCGCGAGAGGCGGATTTCCTCCTGCGACTGGTCGTCGACATAGGCGTGGCCGGCCTTGATCAGGCCTTCCGCCCAGTCGTAGAGCCGCTCGAAATAATCGGAGGCGTAATAAAGATCGGTTCCCCAATCGTAGCCGAGCCAGCGCACGTCGGCCTGGATGGAATCGATATATTCCTGCTCTTCCTTGGTCGGGTTGGTGTCGTCGAAGCGCAGATGGCACTTGCCGCCAAACTCCTGCGCGATGCCGAAATTAAGGGCAATCGACTTGGCGTGGCCGATATGCAGGTAGCCGTTCGGCTCCGGCGGAAATCGGGTCACGATCCGGCTGTGCTTCTGGGTGTCAAGGTCGGCCTGGACGATGTCGCGAATGAAATCGCGCCCTGCTTCTGCCGCTGCCGGTTCTGTGGTCATTACGTGTTCCCGCTCGGTAAGCGGCCCTTCTGCCAAATTCGCCCCGGCCCGCCAAGCCTGCTTTGTCCAGGACCGGACATTAATGGCGAGACTTTAGTTATGCACCGTCCTGCTATACACCACGGCCGTTCAAGCATAGGCCTGCCCAAATCATGACCGATTCCGTCGTCACCCGCTTTGCCCCCTCGCCGACCGGCTTCCTCCACATCGGAGGCGCCCGCACCGCGCTGTTCAACTGGCTCTACGCCAAGAAGCATGGCGGCAAGATGCTCCTGCGGATCGAGGATACCGACCGCGAGCGGTCGACCGAGCCGGCGATTGCCGCGATCCTCGACGGATTGAAGTGGCTGGAGCTCGATTGGGACGGCGACGTCATCTACCAGTTCAGCCGAGCCGCCCGCCACCGCGAGGCCGCCGAGTCCCTGCTCGCCAGTGGCCGCGCCTATCGCTGCTACGCCACGCCTGAGGAACTGACGGCGATGCGCGAGAAGGCCCGCGCCGAGGGCCGCACCCGCCTCTATGACGGCCTGTGGCGCGACCGTGACCCGTCCGAAGCGCCCGCGGGCATGAAGCCCACCATCCGTCTCAAGGCACCGCAGACCGGCGAGACCGTGATCGAGGATCAGGTCCAGGGCCGCGTGGTCTGGCAGAACGAGAACCTCGACGATCTCGTGCTGCTGCGCGGCGACGGCAACCCGACCTACATGCTGGCGGTCGTGGTCGACGACCACGACATGGGCGTCACCCATGTGATCCGGGGTGACGATCATTTGATCAACGCCGCGCGCCAGAAGCAGATCTACGACGCGCTGGAATGGGACATTCCGAACATGTCCCATATCCCGCTGATCCATGGCGCCGATGGCGCAAAACTGTCGAAGCGCCATGGCGCGCTCGGGGTCGAGGCCTACCGCGCACTCGGCTATCTGCCGGCGGCGCTGCGCAATTACCTGGTCCGGCTCGGCTGGGGCCACGGCGACCAGGAGATATTCTCGACGGAGGAGATGATCGACGCGTTCGACCTGCCCGCCATCGGGCGTTCGGCGGCGCGCTTCGATTTCGCCAAGCTGGAAAACCTCAACGGCCACTACATCCGCCAGGCCGACGATCAAGCGCTCGTGACCATGTTCGAACAGTTGCTGGATTACGTCCCTGATGGCGCCGAGCTGAAGGCCAAGCTCAACGACACCACGCGGGCGCAATTGCTGCGGGCGATGCCGAGCCTGAAGGAGCGCGCCAAGACGCTGCTCGAACTGATCGCCGGCTCCTACTTCATCTTTGCCGACCGTCCGCTCGAGCTCGAGCCGAAAGCGGCCGCCCTGCTGACGCCGGAAACCCGTGAACTGATCGGCAAGCTGCGCAATGCGCTGCAAGCCGTGACCGACTGGAATTCTGAGAGCACCGAGGGGGCGATGCGGAATTTCGCGGAGCAGAATAACCTCAAGCTGGGCGCGGTCGCCCAGCCGCTCCGGGTGGCGCTGACGGGGCGGACGACCTCACCCGGGATTTTCGACGTCCTGGCCGTGCTGGGGCGCGACCAGTGCCTGGCCCGGCTCGGCGATCAGGCCGCCGCTTAATTTCTGTTTTGACGCGTTTCTTTACGCGAACCGGTACCCACTTCGCTGGAAAACGCTAATGGAGCCCCTGCTATGTGCTAGCGGCGGCCATCTTGCAGTGCACAGGGCAATAAGCTACGCATTTTGAAGCCGCCTTCTAGACAATCCGGCTTGCCCTGTCATCTGCCAGAAAACGGCATCAGGTCAGCCCGGTTTTCGCAACGATTTCATCGGGGACTTCGCGATGGACGCAAAATCCAGCAATAAAACTGCAACGCTAACGGTAGGTAACAAGACCTACGATTTCCCGATCCTGAGCGGCACGGTGGGGCCGGATGTCATCGACATCGCCAAGCTCTACGGCCAGGCCGGGATGTTCACCTATGACCCCGGCTTTACCTCCACCGGCAGCTGCCAGTCGAAGATCACCTATATCGACGGCGACGCCGGCATCCTGGAATACCGCGGCTATCCGATCGAGCAGCTCGCCGAAAAGGGCGATTTCCTCGAGACCTGCTATCTCCTGCTGTACGGGGAACTTCCCACCAAGGCGCAGAAGGAAGATTTCGACCACCGCGTGATCCATCACACCATGGTTCACGAGCAGATGGCCCGCTTCTTCCAGGGCTTCCGCCGCGACGCCCACCCGATGGCCATCATGGTCGCGGCCGTCGGCGCGCTGGCCGCGTTCTATCACGACTCTACCGACATCAACGATCCGAAGCAGCGCATGATCGCCTCGATGCGCATGATCGCCAAGGTTCCGACGCTGGCCGCTATGGCCTTCAAATATACCGTCGGCCAGCCCTTCGTGTACCCGAAGAACTCGCTCACCTTTGCCGAGAACTTCCTCAACATGTGCTTCGCGGTGCCCTGCGAGGACTACAAGATCAATCCGGTGCTGGCTGACGCGCTGGACAAGATCTTCATCCTGCACGCCGACCACGAGCAGAACGCCTCGACCTCGACGGTGCGTATCGCCGGCTCCTCCGGCGCCAACCCGTTCGCCTGTATCGCCGCCGGCATCGCCTGCCTGTGGGGACCGGCGCATGGCGGCGCCAATGAAGCTGCGCTGGCGATGCTGGCCGACATCGGCACCGTCGACAAGATTCCCGAGTTCATCGCCAAGGTGAAGGACAAGAACAGCGAAGTCCGCCTGATGGGCTTCGGCCATCGCGTCTACAAGAACTACGATCCGCGCGCCAAGATCATGCAGAAGATGTGTCACGCGGTGCTGGCCGAGACCGGTCACGGCGACGACCCGATGCTGAAGGTCGCGCTGGAGCTGGAAAAGATCGCGCTCAGCGATCCCTACTTCATCGACCGCAAGCTCTACCCGAACGTCGACTTCTATTCGGGCATCACGCTGAAGGCGATGGGCTTCCCGACCTCGATGTTCAC
Source organism: Bradyrhizobium sp. AUGA SZCCT0182 (assembly GCF_018130185.1). Lineage (NCBI taxonomy): Bacteria > Pseudomonadati > Pseudomonadota > Alphaproteobacteria > Hyphomicrobiales > Nitrobacteraceae > Bradyrhizobium > Bradyrhizobium sp. AUGA SZCCT0182. The sequence goes on from NZ_JAFCLY010000006.1 coordinate 25,627, forward strand.
CGTGCTGTTCGCAGTCGCCCGCACCGTCGGCTGGATCAGCCAGTGGAGCGAGATGATCGAGGACCCGCAGCAGAAGATCGGCCGTCCGCGCCAGCTCTACACCGGCGTCGCCCGCCGCGACTACGTCGACATGGGCAAGCGCAAGTAAGGCCTGACGGATACGAGACCCAAGAAAGCCGGATGCGGTCACCGCCTCCGGCTTTTTCTTGTAGGGTGGGTGGAGCCAACGGGTCGCGCGAACGCGCGCCCGATGACAGGCTTCGCGATACCCACCGCCACGGCAAAGAAAGTTGGTGGGTATCGCTTCGCTCCACCCACCCTACGATTCCAGGAGGAACCATGCTCACCGGAAGCTGCATGTGCAAAAGCGTGGCCTATGAGGTGGACGCCGAACCCGGCGCCATCGTGCACTGCCACTGCGCCACCTGCCGCAAGGCGCACGGCTCGGCGTTCTCGACAGTGACCAATGTGCCGCGCGACCGCTTTCGCTGGACCAGGGGCGAAAGCCTGCTCAGGGGTTTTGAATCCTCGCCCGGCAAGCAACGCTATTTCTGCACGCAATGCGGCTCGCATATCGTCGCCGAGCGCGCCGGCAGCCGCAGCGTCCTGCTGCGGATGGGGTGCCTGGACACGCCGATCACCAACCGGCCCGCCGCGCACATCTGGCGATCGGATTGCGCGACGTGGTTCGATCCGAAAGACCAGTTGCCGGAGTGGCCGGAAGGTTCGGCGCCGAAGGGTTAGCGCTAGAGCCTTTTCCGTTCCGATTGAATCGGAACGGGGCTCTAGATTCTTGGTTTGACGCGTTTTCTTAACGCGAACCGGCGTCCACTTCGCTGGAAAACGCTCTACCGCCGCGCTTTTCGCATCGTCGCGAGCACGATGTCGGCGGCGCGGGCGCTCGGCGGCGTGTTGCCGGTCGACATGATCCGGTCGATTTTCGCGAAGGCTTCGAGCTGCCTTCGACGCAGCCCGGACTCGCCAAGCAACTCGCGCAGTACCTGCGACAGTTTTTCCGGCGTGCAGTCCTGCTGCAGGAATTCGGGAACGACATTTTCGCCGATCACGAGATTGGCCAGGATCACCGAACTCACATTGATGACCCGCAGCAATATCCAGGCTTCCATCGCGCCGGTCCGGTAGGCCGTCACCATCGGCACGCCTGATAGTGCAAGCTCGAGCGTCACGGTGCCGGATTTTGCCAGCGCCGCATGCGCGATCCGGAACGCGGCCCGCTTCTCCTGCTCGCCGATCACGACGCGGGGCTGCACCGTCCAGGTCTTCAGCGCTTCCGCGACCGCCTCCTGCAGATGCGGCATGGTCGGCAGGATCAGTTCGAACGCCACGCCCTCGGCATTGAGCCGGGCCAGCGCCTGGCCGAACACCGCCATGTGGTGGCGGATCTCGCTGCGGCGGCTTCCCGGCAGCACCAGCAGCACCGGCGGCGCCGCTTCCCGCCGCTGCCGTTCCTCAGGGTTGGGCCGCAATGAAGCGAGTTGCTCGGTCAGGGGATGGCCGACATAGCTGCAAGGCGGCCCGCGCAGCCGGAGATAGGCCTCCGGTTCGAACGGCAGCAGGGCCAGCACATGATCGACGTAAGTCAGCATCGCGCGGGCCCGGCCGGGCCGCCACGCCCAGACCGAGGGCGAGACATAGTCGACGATCGGAATCTTGGGATCGCTGGCGCGGACGCGCTTCGCCACGCGGTGGGTGAAATCGGGGCTGTCGATGATGACGAGAATGTCGGGCGCGGCCTCGGTGACCGCAGCGGCGGTTTGCTTGATCAGCCGCAGGATTTTCGGCAGTTGCTTGACCACGGCGGCAAGGCCGATGATCGAGAGTTCCTCGATCGGAAACCACGAATTCATGCCTTCGCGCGCCATCGCGCGGCCGCCGACGCCTTCGAACTGCACCGCGTCGCCCAGGCGCTGGCGCAACACTTTCATGAGATTGGCGCCGAGGCGATCGCCGGATTCCTCCGTCGCAATCAGGACGATCTTGCGCACCGTGTCGGTGGTCGGACGCGGCGGCATCACGCCGGCAGCCCCTGGATGAACAGGCCGGCGCTGTCGGCGGCCTCGATCATGGCCTGTGCGTCGGCCGCGATGGTTTGTCCGGCAATGATGGCAATGCCGGCCAGCCCTGCCTTGGCCGCGCCTTCGACCGTCGTTGCCCCCACCGTCGGGAGGTCGAAGCGCAAATCCTGGCTGGTCTTGGGCGCCTTGACCAGCACGCCACGGCCCGTGCCGGCGCGGATGCGGCCCTCGCTGCGCAGGCGCGCCACGCGCGCCAGCAGCCCGTCGGTGCCCTCGATGTCCTCCACCGCCACCACGTGACCGTCGATCACCACGACGGCCTGGCCGATGTCGAACGGACTTAGCGCGCGCAACACGTCCCGCCCCTTCTCGATGTCGGCGGTGCCGGCGGGATCGGGCGTTGCGCGGGCAATGCGCCCCTCGGGCATCAGAATATCAGGGGCGACATCCCTGATGCCGACCATGCGGAAACCGTCCTGCTCAAAAATCCGGCCGATCCCCGACAGCAGATGGTCGTCGCCGCCGCGAAACGCCGCCAGGATAGGGCCGATGACGCGGATCGTCCCCCAGTCCAGCCTGATTTCCGACAGCGCCGGCCGCAGCAGCGTGCCGATGAAGATCAGGTCGCGGCAGCCTTCGCTGCGCAACAGTTTTTTCGCCCGACCGATTTGTCCGACCGAAATCCAGTGATGGCGGAAGCGTTCGGCCCGAACCGGGTCGCAGGAGCCCCTCAGCGCGAACAGCACCGGCGCGACGCCGCGCGCGGCAAGTGAATCCGCGACCGCGAACGGCATGGCGCCGCCGCCCGCGATCACGCCGACCGGCGAAGAGATTTCTGAAGCCGCTGGACTCATGGGCTGCGGCGATCCCGTCATCAGGATTTATGAGCGCCGTCGGCCGGCAGGCACAGCGCGCGATGCTTGCCCGCATCGATGAAGGCGAGGATTTCCGCGATCGCCGGATCGTTTGCCGCCAGCGGCTGAACCTCGCTCAGCCGTTCGGCAAAGATGCCTGGGCCATGGAACAGCTTTTGATAGAACGCGCGCACCGTGACGAGCCTGTCCTTGGTGAATTTGCGCCGCTTCATGCCGATGATGTTCAGGCCTTCGAGGCTCGCATACTGGCCGTTGACGAGGCCGAACGGAATGACGTCACCGCGCACGCCGCAGACGCCGCCGACCATCACCTGCGGCCCGATCCGCGTGAACTGATGCACGGCGGAAAGCCCGCCGATGAAGACGAAATCGCCGATCTCGCAATGGCCGCCGAGCGTGGCCGACGTGGCGAAGATCACGTCATTGCCGACTTGGCAATCATGGCCGACATGGCTGCAGTTCATGAAATAGCCGCGCCCCCCGACCCGCGTGACGCCGCCGCCGGCAACCGTGCCGGCGTTCATGGTGACGGATTCGCGGATGGTGCAGCCGGCCCCGATTTCAAGCCTGGTCAGTTCGCCGCGATAGCTCAGCGATTGCGGCGGGGTGCCGAGCGAGACGAACGGATAGATCGTGCAGCCGTCGCCGATGGATGTCTGCGCCGTGACGTGCACATGGCCGATCAGCTTGCAATTGGCGCCGATCACGACGTGAGGCCCGATGATGCAATAGGGACCGATCGAGGTGCCCTCGCCGATCACAGCGCCATCTTCAATCCGCGCGGTGAGATCGATCGTCGTCATCAAATGCGTCCAGGTTGGGCTGATATCGCCGGGCCGATATTATCTCGGGTTTTCCGGTGGTTACCGCGACAGGACAGCGCTTGTCCAGTGACGTATGGTTACGGCCGATGTCGTCACGTTTGGATCAATGGCCTTTGCCCGAACCTCCGGTCTTCCGGAGTTGGGTGGTCGATGGAAATCAATACAGGAATCGCCGGCGCTGAGGCCGGAAGCCGCAAGACCGGTAGACGCGAGACCGGCAGACGCTCAGATCATGCTACCCGGCAGGAAACAGCGGATAGAAATCCCGAGCGCGCTTTTGACCGGCCAGACCATCGTTCGACCGGCGCGATTGGGCTCCGTGATAACGGCATCATCGGGAACGACGACCCAAATGCCCTCGAGGCGGACACGGTAATGTCCATTCTGGGATTCCCAGTCCGGATCGGAGACGACAAAACCATCCGCATCCGAGCAGCACAGGCCCTGGCCGCTCCTCAGCCTATCGAACCATGGCTTCAACGGAGACCCGGCGTACCGGCCGTCGTCGCGCGCGCTACTCGTGTTTCCTGCCCAAAGAATCGCCAAAAGCACGGCGATGCAAATCTTCGAGAAATTCGTGCAATGCATGTTCGCCCCCAGTGTTGAGGACCAGGTTTCACGCCGGCATAACAAAGCGCTTGTTTGGCTGAAGTTCCAATGCCGCGGGCGATCGAACTACCCGGCTATGAGCCAAGTACGCGATCCACGGGGCCGTGCGGGATCGAATTCAATCCACGTGGTAAGCGACTGCACGTTGCGTGCTGCGGGGTTACGGCACGCTTCGGGGCGTTTTCCAAAATCGAAGCATCTGCGCTATCCTGTGCGCGCCATGGTCAGAATTGCGACGCTGCTTCTGCATCTGTTCGCCGCCGGGATCGGCTCCGAAACCGTTGATGTGAGGGATCGCGGCCCGGTCGATCTCGGGACGTTCGAGTGCCGCGACATCACCCGCAGCAGCATCGTGCAACGTGTCTGCTACGACGGCGCGCAACGCCACCTGATCGTCGCGGTCAAGGGATCCTACGACCAGTATTGCGATCTGCCGGCCGAGACGTTCGACGCCCTGATGGGCGCGCCGTCGATGGGCGGGTTCTTCAACCGCCATATCAGGGGAGCGTCGGGCGCTCGCTTTGCTTGCCCGAATTAATCCGTGAGCATTGCGCCGACATCGGCCTCGGCGACCACGGTGCCATTGACCTTGGCGTCGCCGTGAAACCACCACATCGCCTTGCGGCGGCCGATCGAGCGCATGTGGTATTCGATGGTGTCGCCGGGCATCACGGGTTTGCGGAACTTGCACTTGTCGATGGTCAGGAAGTACACCGCGCGCGGCTTCTCGGTGCCTTCGACCGACTTGATGCCGATCACGCCGGCGGTCTGCGCCATGGCCTCGATCATCATCACGCCGGGATAAACCGGGCGTTCCGGGAAATGTCCCTGAAAAGCCGGCTCGTTGAAGGTTACATTCTTGACGCCGATGCCTGAGTAATCGGTGCGGATGTTGATCACCCGGTCGATCAGCAGCATCGGAAAACGATGCGGAAGCGTCTTGAGGATCTCGTTGATATCAACGAGTTCAAACCTGACCGGCACCTCCTCCATCACTCCCGTCCCTCGTTCTTCGGATCGGCGGCGCCCTGCACCAGTCGCTCCACTGCAATAATCTCCCTAAACCACTGTTTGGTCGGTTTTGCAAAATAACCGCCCCAGCGGCCATTGGGCGGGATGTCGTCCTTGACCCCGCTCATGGCGGTGACCTGGGCACCGTCGCCGATCTTGAGATGGTTATTGATGCCTACCTTGGCGCCCAGCGCGACATTGTCCCCGATCGTCAGGCTGCCCGCGAGCCCGATCTGGGCCGCGAGCAGGCAGTGCCTGCCGATGGTCACATTGTGGCCGATCTGGACTTGATTGTCGATTTTAGTGCCCTCGCCGATGACGGTATCGCGCAGGCTGCCTCGATCGATGGTGGTGTTGGCGCCGATCTCGACATTGTTTTGGATCAGGACGCGGCCGGTCTGCGGCACCTTCAGATGGCCCTCGGGACCGAAGAAAATGAAGCCGTAGCCGTCCTGGCCGATGCTGCAGCCGGGGTGGATCAAAACGTTGTTGCCGATCAGGGCGAACTGGATCGCGGTACGCGCGCCGACATTGCAGTCCCGGCCGATCCGCACCTCGGCCCCGATCACGGCCCCTGCGCCGATCACCGTTCCCGCCCCGATCTCGACCCGAGGGCCGATCACCGCCAGCGGATCGACGATGACGCCGTCTTCCAGATGGGCTGACGGGTCGATGATCGCCGACGGGGCAATTCCGTCATTGTCGAACCAGGACTGCGGACGCAACGCGTCTTCATGCCACTGGCGCGCGATCTGCACGAACGCGCGGAACGGCTGAGCGGCCCGCAGCACCGCGACATGAGGCGGTACCTGCGCCTCAAAACGCGGGCTGACCAGACAGGCACCGGCCTTTGTCGAGGCGAGCTGGTCGGCGTATTTGAGGTTGTCGAAGAACGCCAGGTGCATCGGGCCGGCCTCGTCGAGCGACGCGAGGCCCCGGACGACATGGCCGCCTTGTGCGGGGTCGACCAATACCGACTTCGTCAACGCGGCGATATCAGCCAGCGTCGACGAAGGCGGTTGCTTGAAGAACATCGGCTGCGCCATTCCACCCGTCGCAGTCCGGCCGGTTGCTGGATTTAGAACGATGTACCGCCGCCGAACCTGAATTCCTGCACGCGGTCATTCTTACCCTTGGTGATCGGAATCGCATAGTCGAAGCGCAGCGGACCGAACGGCGACGCCCAGATCAAGCCGACACCGACCGAGCTGCGGACGACATTGCCTTCGTCATACTGCAGGCCGAGGCAGGTGCCCGGCGTTGCCGGGTTGGTCGTCGGCCTCACGCAACCAGGAACGTTGACTTCACCGGTCTGTGCCCACGCGGTCGACCCCTTATAGTCAAACAGGCCGCCGGCGTCGGCATAGATCGCGCCTTTTAGCCCGACTTCCTTCGGCAGGAACCAGAACGGCATCTGCAGTTCCGCCGACGCGCCCCAATATTTGGTGCCGCCGAGCGCATCACCCGTACCGTAGGGGTTGATGTCACGCGGTCCGATACCGTTCGGCGCAAATCCGCGGACCAGGTTCGGACCCATCTGGAAGTGATCGAGCATGCGCAGCTGGTCGTTGCCGACCTGGTTGAGCATGCCGCCCTGGAAGCGGAGCAGGCCGACGATGTCGGCGACCAGCGGGGCGTAGTATTTCGCATCGATCGCAGACTTGATGTAGGAGACGTCGCCACCGATGCCGGCGAAGTCCTGCTTCCAGTCGATCAGCAAGCCCGTGGTCGGGTTCTTGTTGTTGTCCAGCGTGTTGTAGTTCAGCGAATAGCCGACCGACGAGGTCAGGGTCCTGCCGCTCTGCAGCTCCTTGCGGACCGGCAGCGAAGCTTCGCCGTCGCTGTAGCACCACAGACCGACGCCCGAGGCGTCGGTAGCGCCCAGTGCGGTCGCGGCCGGCGCGCCGTTCAGATTCACCCAGGCCGGCGACGGATTGAACGCCAGCAATCCGTTGTTCGGGTTGTTGTTACAGTTCGACAGCGCGCTCGGCAGCGAGATTTGCTGCTGATAGATCGAATAGCGCAGCTGCAAGGCCAGATCTTCACGCAGGGTGAAGCCGAGCCGCGGGCTGAAGCCCAGCGTCTTGGTCCCGTACGAGATGTAGCTGTTGGCCAGTTGCTCGCGCTGGAACAGGTCGAGGCCGAGCGCGACGCGATAGTCCAGCAGATAGGGCTCGACGAACGACAGCGAGTAACCGCGTGCGTATTGGCCATAGGTGACCGACGCCTTCGCGTACAGACCGCGGCCGAGGAAATTGCGTTCCGAAATACTGACCTCGGCGAGCGCGCCGTCGGTGGTCGAATAGCCGCCCGACACCGAGAAGTCGCCGGTCGACTTCTCTTCCAGATCGACGATCAGGATCACACGGTCGCTCGATGAGCCGGGCTCGGTGACAACCTTCACGCTCTTGAAGAAGTCGAGATTCTTCAGCCGGCGCTCGGCACGATCGACCAGCGCACGGTTGTAGGCGTCGCCTTCCGAAAGGTCGAATTCGCGGCGAATCACGTAGTCGCGGGTCCTGGTGTTGCCGCGGACATTGATGCGCTCGATATAGGTTCGCGGGCCTTCATCGATCGAGAACACGATCGAGACGGTGTGCTGTTCGAAATTGCGATCGCCGCGCGGACGCACGATGGCGAAGGCATAGCCGCGCCGCGAGGCTTCGATCTGCATTTCCTCGACGGACTTTTCGAGCGCCTCGGCGTTGTAGAGCGACCCGACGCCGACACGCGAGTAGCTGCGCATCGAGTTCACATCGAAGGTCGCGATGCTGGTCTGGAAGTCGACGGTGGCGACGCGGTATTGCTGCCCTTCCTCGATCTTGAAGGTGACGAGGAAGCCTTTGCGCTCCGGATCGTATTCGGACAGCGCGGCCACCACTTGCACGTCGGCAAAGCCGTTCTTGAGATAGAAGCGGCGGATCAGGTCACGGTCGGCCTCGACCCGGTCCGGATCGTAGACGTCGGCGCCGCCGAGGAAGCTCAAGAGGTTGGATTCGCGCGTCTTGATGACATCCTTCAACCGGTAGGACGAATAGAACCGGTTGCCGATGAATTCGATGTTCTTGACGCCGGTCTTGCCGCCTTCGTTGATCGTGAAGATCAGGTCGACGCGGTTGTTCGGCTGGTCAATGATTTCCGGGGTGACGCTCACGTCATAGCGGCCCGAGCGGCGGTAGATTTCAGCGATACGCTGGGCGTCCGACTGAACCATCGGGCGGGAGAAAGTGCCGCGCGGCTTGGACTGGATTTCGGACGAGAGCTGGTCGTCCTTGACCTTCTTGTTGCCCTCGAAGGCAATGCGCCCGATCACCGCGTTTTCGACCACGACCACGATGATCCGGCCGCCGGCCTGATTGATTCGCACGTCCTGGAACAGGCCGGTTTCGATCAACGCCTTCAGGCCGTCATCGATTTGGGCCTGCCCGAGGCGGCCGCCGGGTCCCGGCTTGAAATAGGAGCGAATGGTCTCGATTTCGACGCGCCGATTCCCCTCCACGGCGATCGAAGCCACCGTCTGGGCAGCAGCCGGCGCCGAAACAAGCACCGCCGCTAGCGCGGCAGCAACTGGCACGGCGAACATGATCGAGGCGGCCAACAAGCCCCCCCGCACTCGCATTCCAAACATCATGCGCCAAGCGCCCTTGTCATTCTTGTGCTGGTCCGCACCCCTACGAACCGGCAGATTCCCATTTTCTGCATGTCTTGTAGCCAATTTCCCCAAGGCGGCAAACGGAACATCGCCCCGCGATTCCATTTTCATTCCAAGACGTTGCCGATGGGCAACGCCACAAAAAAGCCGCTTCACGATGCCGCCAGATGCAGGATGTCGTTATAGGTCGCAAACACCATCAGCATCAGCACCAAACCCAATCCGATTCGGAACCCCATCTCCTGAGCCCGGTTCGACAGCGGGCGTCCTCGGACCGCCTCCACGGCATAGAACAAAAGATGACCGCCATCGAGCAGCGGAACCGGGAACAGGTTCAGCAGGCCGATCGAGATCGACAGCACGGCTGCCAGGTGCACCAGCGCGGTAAGGCCGATGGTGGCCACCTGCCCCGAAATCTGGGCAATCCGAATCGGGCCACCGACCTGGTCGGCGGCTTCCCGGCCGGTAAAGACGCCGCCGATATAGGCCAGCGTGCGATCGATCACGAACCAGGTTTCCTTGACGCCCAGCCACATCGCGGTTGCCGGATCGACGCGTTCGGTCACGACATCGCCCGGCGCGGTCGCGCGGGTAATGCCCAAAACGCCGAGCCGGTGGGCGTTGCCGAACGGATCCTTTACTTCGCGCTGCTCCGGCGTGCCCTTCACTTGCAGCGTGGCATCGCCGCGCTTGATGGTGAAGTTCAGCTGAACGCCGGCATTGACGCCAACGACGCGCTGCATGTCGGAGAAGCTGCCGATGGTCTTGCCGTCGATCGCGGTGACGATGTCGCCGACCTGAAAGCCCGCTTTCGCAGCGGCGCTGTTGGCTTCGATCTTGTCGACGCGCGCGGTCGTGCTCGGCTTGCCGAAGAAGGTGAACAGGCAGGTGAAGATCACGATCGCCAGAATGAAATTCGCGATCGGTCCGGCGGCAACGATGGCCGCGCGCGGACCGACTTTCTTGTGGTGGAAGCTGCCCGCCTGCTCTTCCGCGCTCATGCTGGCGAGCGCCTCGGTCGAGGGCGTGGAGGCTTCGCTGTCGTCACCGAAGAACTTGACGTAACCGCCGAGCGGGATCGCCGAGATCTTCCAGCGGGTGCCGTGGCGGTCATTGAACCCTGCAAGCTCCGGCCCGAAACCGAGCGAGAACGTCAGCACCTTCACGCCGCACCAGCGGGCGACCAGGAAGTGGCCGAGTTCGTGGAAGAAAACAACGATGGTCAGGACGAACAGGAAGGGAATGATGTAGCCGATGAGCCCACTGCTCAACGTATTGAAACTATGTAGAAAAAACTCAGTCATTCGATTCCCCTCGACGCGAGCCTAAGGCTGCGCCCCCAACCCTCTAGGATGCCTTTAAGGCAATTTGAGGCAATAGGGAGGCAGCTTTATTTCGCGCATTATGGTCAACGGAAATCGCATCATCCGCCGAGCTCAAAGGCGCCAGGTTTCCGGAGCGGACCCAGTCGTTCATGGTCGCCTCGACCAGTCTTGCGATTGCGCCGAATCGGATCTTGCCGGCGATGAAGGCCGCTACCGCCACCTCATTGGCGGCGTTGAACACCGTGGTCAAACCGCCGCTGGCGCGCAGCGCATCGTAGGCCAGCCGCAAGCCGGGAAATCGCTCGAAATCCGGTGCCTCGAAGGTCAGCTGACCGATTTTGGCAAGATCCAGCCGGGCCGAGGGACCGACGATTCGATCGGGCCAGCCGAGGCAATGGGCGATCGGGATGCGCATGTCAGGCGCGCCGAGTTGGGCAACCACCGAACGGTCGGAGAATTCGACCATGCCGTGGATGATCGACTGCGGATGTACGAGCACATCGATTTCGTCGGGCTTCAGCGCGAACAGATACGACGCCTCGATCACTTCGAGCCCCTTGTTCATCATCGACGCCGAATCGATGGTGATCTTCTGGCCCATGCTCCAGTTCGGATGCTTCAGCGCCTGCGCCAGCGTCGCCTGCTCGATGTCGGTAGAGGTCCAGGTGCGGAACGGCCCGCCCGACGCGGTGATGATCACGCGCACCAGCTCCTCGCGGTTGCCGGAGCTGAGCGCCTGAAACAGCGCGTTATGCTCGGAATCCGCAGGCAGAATACAGGCGCCTGCCTTGGCGGCGCGCTGCATGAAGAAATCGCCGGCGCAGACCAGGCATTCCTTGTTGGCGAGCGCGACCGACGCCCCGCGGTCGACCGCGGCGAGCGCCGGCTTCAGCCCAGCGGCGCCGCTGACGGCGGCCATCACCCAGTCGGCCGGGCGCGCCGCTGCCTCGATGATCGCGCTTTCGCCGGCGCCGCATTCGGTCCGCGTGCCGGCCAGCGCTTCCTTCAATGCGCCGAGCTTGGTGGGGTCGGCGACCGCCGCAAAGCGCGCGCCGAATTCTCGTGCGAGTTTGGCGAGCCCCTCGACATTGCCATTGGCGGTCAGCGCCTCAACCTGGTAGCGGGCGCGGTCGCCGCGCAGCAAATCCATGGTGCTGTCGCCGATGGAACCGGTGGCGCCCAACACTGTGACGGTGCGCGCGGCGGATGCCGCGGCCTTGTTATTACGCAATGGAACCGCGCTCATTTTTTCACCAAACCATAAGACCGCGGCCGACGCCATCGGCGCCGCCCCGGAGGAAACCGATTAGCGCCGCCACCGCGACAGCTGCAACAAATCCGTCCAGGCGATCCAACAGCCCGCCATGGCCGGGAATGATCTGGCTGGAATCCTTGACGCCAAAGCGCCGTTTGACCGCGGATTCGAAGAGATCGCCGAGTTGAGAAACCACCGAAAGAACGCCTGATATCATCAACAGCGGTCCGATTTTCCCTAGATCCAGCACCGCGAATATACAGGCCACCGCAAGACTTGCGACAAAGCCGCCAACGGCGCCGGCCCAGGTCTTTTTGGGGCTGACGCGCGGCCAGAGTTTTGGGCCGCCGATGCCGCGGCCGGCGAAGTAGCCGCCGCTATCGGTTACCCAAACGATGACCAGCACGAAGATCAGCGCGATAAAGCCCTTCACGGGATCAAGCCGCAGCAGGACAGACGCGACCTCCGCCACCGCCGCATAGCAAAATCCCGCAGCGCTCCAGTTTCGCTGCGCCGGCGTGATCAGGGCGACCGCCACCAGGCCGACAGCCAGCACCGCGAGCGCAGCATCGATCGGCCCGATGGCGAGACAAAGCCCGGCCAATGCGAGCGCGGCAACGCCCGACACGACCACGCGTTTGTCAGCCGCGCGGCCCACCACCATCAGCCATTCGACATAGAGGCCGATCGCCGCCAACGTCACCAGCACGGCCCAAAACCAGCCGCCGGCATAGGCGATGGCGACGGCGAGCGGGATCAGCACGGCGGCTGCAACGATGCGCGTCGAGAGGTTGCGCGTATCCTGTTCGGCAGCGGCCGCCGGCGCGGCCTTGCCCTCGGTCACGATCCGGTTTTCGCGGCCAGACCGCCGAAACGGCGCTCCCGTCTGGCATATTCTGCGATCGCGCTTTCAAGCGCCGCCTTGTCGAAATCCGGCCAGTGGATCGGCACGAAGACGAGTTCGCTGTAGGCCGCCTGCCACATCAGGAAGTTCGACAACCGCTGCTCGCCGCTGGTGCGGATGATCAGGTCGGGATCGGGAATATCGGGCGCGTCGAGATATTGGCCGAGCGTGTCGGTGTCGATCGATGCGGGATCGCGCTTGCCTTCGGCCACTTCGCGCGCCAGCCGTTGCACCGCGTTGGCGATTTCCTGGCGCGACCCGTAATTGAACGCGACGACGAGATTGAGCTTGGTGTTGGCGCGCGTCAGTTCCTCGGCCTCGTTCAGGAGCGCGCAGATGTCCGGCTCCAGTCCCTCGCGCTCGCCGATCACGCGCACCCTCACCCCGTCGCGGTGCAGCGTCGCCAGATCGTTGCGGATGAAGCGGCGCAGCAATCCGAACAGGTCGCCGATTTCGGTCGCCGGTCGCGACCAGTTCTCGGAGCTGAAAGAGAAGATCGTCAGGTAGACCACACCGAGTTCATGGGCCGCACGAACCACGCGGCGCAGCGCCTCGACGCCGCGGCGATGGCCCTCCGCGCGCGGCAATCCCCGCGCGGCCGCCCAGCGCCCGTTGCCGTCCATGATGATCGCCACGTGCAAGGGACCGGTTCGATCCGGTCCTTCGGTTGCGGGGGCGGCGGCATTCGGCATCGTTAAAGTTCCAGGACCAGTCGCAAAGTCGCGGTCTCAAGTTTCGATCTTAAGGCCTTAAACGGTAAGGATTTCCTTTTCCTTCGCCGCCAGCAATTGATCGATCTCGGAAATCATCCCGTCGGTCGCCTTTTGCACGTCATTGGCCAGGCGCTCCTGGTCGTCCTCGGAGATTTCGTGGTTCTTCTCCAGCTTCTTGACCGTATCGAGCCCGTCGCGGCGGACGTGCCGGACCGCAACCTTGGCCGCTTCGGCGTATTTATGCGCGACTTTGACCAATTCCTTGCGGCGTTCCTCGTTGAGTTCCGGAATCCGCAGGCGCAGCACCTGCCCTTCGGTCGCGGGGCTCAGGCCGAGGTTGGAGTCGACGATCGCCTTCTCCACGGCCTTGACCATCGATTTGTCCCAAACCTGGACGGAAAGCAGCCGCGGCTCAGGCACGCTGACGGTTGCGAGCTGATTGAGCGGCATGTGCGTGCCGTAGGCATCGACCTGCACCGGCTCCAGCATGGACGCGGCCGCACGACCGGTGCGCAAACCGCCCAGTTCATGCTTGAGCGCCTGGGTGGCGCCCTGCATGCGGCGCTTCAATTCGTTGATGTCAAAACCAGGTGTGGGCATAACGCTCTCCCCTCCTCAGAAAACCATCCGCCGGCATCATCATTCCAGCGGTTCGACGTGGCGCGGGCCGGTCAGCCGGCGACAACCGTGCCGTGGCCGGTACCGCGCAGGATCGCACCTATCGAACCGGGCTCGGCAACCGAGAATACGATGATAGGCAGCGCAGTCTCGCGGGCAAGCGCGAATGCGGTCGCGTCCATCACCTTGTAGCCACCTTCGATGGCCTGCGAATGCGTCAGGCGGTCGAAACGCTTGGCCGACGGGTCCTTTTTGGGATCGGCGCTATAGACACCATCGACATTGGTGGCCTTCAGCACCGCCTGCGCCCCGATCTCGGCCGCCCGCAACACCGCCGTGGTGTCGGTGGTGAAAAACGGATTGCCGGTTCCGCCGCCGAGCAGGACGATACGGCCCTCGGCGAGATATTTGTGCGTCGCACTGCGGGTGAACAGTTCGGAAATCTCGGGCATCACGAACGCCGACAGGGTTCGTGCCGGCGTCCCCTTGCGTTCGATGGCCGCCTCGAGCGCAAGGCAGTTCATCATGGTGGCGAGCATGCCCATGGTGTCGCCGGTCGGGCGTGACACGCCACGCGAGGATACTTCGACGCCGCGAACGATGTTGCCGCCGCCGACCACCACCGCCACCTCAACCCCGAGCTGGCGCGCGGCGATCAAATCGTCGGCGATACGGTCCACGGTAGGCTGGTCGATGCCGAAGGACTGGCTGCCGGCGAGATATTCGCCCGAGATCTTGATCACGACGCGACGATAGACCGGCTCTGCCATAGCGAATCGCTTCCTTCATTCCGCGCAGGCGTCCTCCGGCGCAACGGCGCCGGAAGATTGTCGACCGCGGTTACTTCTTGCCGCTGGCCGCCGCGACTTCGGCTGCGAAGTCGGATTCCTGCTTTTCGATTCCCTCGCCGAGAGCATAGCGCACAAATCCGGCGATCTTAACGGGCGCTCCGATCTTGCCTTCGGCTTCCTTCACCGCCTGCGCGACCGATTTGCCCTTTTCGTCGTGGATGAACGCCTGCTCCAGCAGACAGACTTCCTTGTAGTAGGTCTTCAGACCGGACTCGACGATCTTCTCGATCACGTTCTCCGGCTTGCCCTGCTGGCGATACTTGTCGGCCAGCACGTCCTTTTCCCGCTTCACGGTTTCAGGGTCGAGGCCGGACGGATCGAGCGCCTGCGGATTGGTCGCGGCAACGTGCATCGCGAGCTGGCGGCCGAGCGCCGCGAGCTCATCGGTCTTGCCGGTCGATTCGAGCGCCACCAGCACGCCCATCTTGCCGGCGTTGTCGATGACAGCGCCGTGGATGTAGCTCGCCACCACGCCATTGGCGACCTCGAGCAAAGCCGCACGGCGCAGCGTCATGTTCTCGCCGATGGTGGCGATCGCGTCCGAAATCGCGGTCTCGACAGTGAAGTCGCCGATCTTCGCAGCCTTGATCGTTTCGACGTCGGCGCCGACGCGAAGCGCGACCTGCGCGACCATCTTGACGAGGCCCTGGAACTGCTCGTTGCGGGCGACGAAATCGGTCTCCGAATTGACTTCGACGACGACGCCCTTATTGCCCGAAATCATCGCGCCGATCAGGCCTTCCGCAGCGACACGGCCGGCCTTCTTCGCGGCCTTGGACAAGCCCTTCTTGCGCAGCCAATCCTGCGCTTCCTGCATATTGCCCGCGGTTTCGGTGAGCGCAGTCTTGCAGTCCATCATGCCTGCGCCGGTCGACTCGCGCAGTTCCTTGACCATCGCCGCAGTGATCGTTGCCATCGTTGAATGTCCTTCTGCCTGTTAGCCACGAGCGCGGCGCGCCTTGCGCCGTGCCGCCATCAGCTACAGGAATGCCGTAACAGGGAAATCAAACCGGTGGCCGGAAGGCCGGCCACGCGGCGTTACAATTATTCCGCTTCCGCGGTCATCGCCTTTGCCTGGGCAACCCAGCCATCGGCGCGGCTCGGAAGTCCGACCTCTTCGCCGATCTTGTGCGCGGTATCGTGATCCAATTCGGCCAGCTGCCAATAGTGGAAGATACCGAGATCGTTGAACTTCTTCTCGATCGCACCCGACACGCCGGTGAGCTTCTTGAGGTTGTCGGCGGTGCCACGGGGGCCCGCCAGACCCTGGAAGCCGGCCGGCTGCGGAGCAGCCGGGATTTCCTCACGGACCGGCTGCGCGGAAGCGCCGATGTCGATGCCGTGGTCGCCCTGGGCGCGCGAGATGCCGTCGATGGCGGCGCGGGCCACCAGATCGCAATACAGCGAAATGGCGCGGCCGGCGTCGTCATTGCCCGGCACCACATAGGTGATGCCCTTGGGATCGGAATTGGTGTCGACGATTGCGGCGACGGGAATGTTGAGCCGCTGCGCTTCCTGGATCGCGATGTCTTCCTTGTTGGTGTCGATCACGAAGATCATGTCGGGAAGCCCGCCCATGTCCTTGATGCCGCCGAGCGAACGGTCGAGCTTGTCGCGCTCGCGCTGCAGCGTCAGCCGTTCCTTCTTGGTGTAGGCGTTGGCATCGCCGGAATTGAGCACTTCATCGAGATGACGCAGCCGCTTGATCGAACCGGAAATGGTCTTCCAGTTGGTCAGCGTACCGCCGAGCCAGCGCGAGTTGACGAAATACTGCGCCGACCGCTTGGCGGCCTCGGCAACGCCGTCCTGCGCCTGCCGCTTGGTGCCGACGAACAGGATACGGCCGCCCTTGGCGACGGTGTCGCTGACCGCCTTCAACGCGGTGTGCAGCAACGGCACGGTCTGCGCGAGGTCGATGATGTGGATGTTGTTGCGGGCACCGAAGATGAAATCCGCCATCTTGGGATTCCAGCGGTGCGATTGGTGACCAAAGTGAACGCCAGCTTCAAGCAGCTGACGCATAGAAAAATCGGGTAGCGCCATGGTAATACTTCTCCGGTTGGTTCCTCCGGAAGCGTGTGAGCAGACGAGCCTTATGGCCCGGCTGCCACCGGACGGCCTTTGAGAGCCATGCTTCCGTGTGAGATGGCGCGGTATATAGCCGGATTCCAGCCAGAAGCAAGGAAATACGGCCGGTTTTTGTCGCCTGCTGGCCCGGTCCGGACCCCTAAATGCGGGCATTCAGGGCCCAAATCCGCCGAAAACCCCCGCGGAGACCCCTATCCCGGCCGGGATGGTGAGAACGATTCGCATTGTCGCCGGCTTCCGGCAGGCGTAACCTTCACCCAATTCGCAAGCGCCCGCATCGTGAGGCGACGACGCGAGTTTCCTCCCGATGCCCGGATTGCCCGTTGCAATGGAGGAACCGTTATGACCGTCTCCCCGACCCTGCAGAACTACCTGGACCAGACCGTCACCTACGAATTGATCCCTCATGCCCGCACCATGTCGTCGACGCGCACGGCCGAGGCCTGCCATGTGCCGGGCGACGCTCTGGCCAAAGGCGTCGTCCTTCGCCGTGAGGACGGCTACATGATGGCGATCCTTCCGGCGTCCCGCCATCTCCATTTGCCGGCCTTGAAAATGCAGCTCGGCCACAAGGTTGATCTGGCGAGCGAAGAGGAAGTCGCGAAGCTGTTTGGCGACTGCGAGCGCGGGGCCGTACCGCCGGTTGGCGAATGCTTTGGGCTCGATGTCATCGTCGACGACAGCATCGATGCGCAGAGCGAGATCTACATGGAGGGTGGCGACCACGCCACACTCATCCGTCTGGACCGCGAGCAGTTCGCACGATTGACCGCGAAGGCCTGGCATGGCCACTTCACCACGCACGATTGAGGCCGCTCGAGCGCCGGTCGAGCGACCTCAAGCAACGCCATCGCGCGCGTTCGCCGTTGAACAGTCGCGTCGCGAGGCGTCGCCGTGCTTCAGTGATGGGCTGAAACGCTCTTGACGTACCCGGACACCACGTCGCCGGACGTTGAATGGCTGATGTCACCAAGGCTGATCATGCCGACCATCCGCTTGCTTTTGTTGATCACCGGCAACCTGCGGACTTTCAGCGTCTCCATGTGATGCACCGCCTTGGCGAGGTCATCGTCCTCCCGGCAGCAGTGGATACCTTCGGTCATCACGTCGCGCGCCTTGGCCCGGCTGGCATCGAAGCCGTTGCCAGCAAGTCCTTTGCAGACGATGTCGCGATCGGTCACCATTCCGATCAGCTGATCGTCCTCCCCGATCGGAATGCAGCCGATATCATGCGCTCGCATCAGCTTTGCGATTTCGGTGACAGGCGTGTCGGGGCTGACCCAGTCGACGCCCTTGTGCATCGCGTCTTTGACTTTCATGGCGGACCTCCGTTGCTGCGATTTCGGGTGGTATCCCCGTGATGCAGAACAGTTCCCCCTGGCTCGACTATACGACGGATCGGACGGCATCGCAAAAAAATGCGATGACGACTCCGCAATGCAGGGAAAGCCCTCGCCGGCAGCACGTCCATCAATCCAGGATGCCTCGCCAGCGTCGAATGGCGGGCCGGCGCACACGCGGCGGCCTCAGCTCACCATGCGCTGGCGGTTTTCCCAATACGGCTTGCGCAACTCACGCTTCAGGATCTTGCCGGCGCCGGACAATGGCAGCGGGGTCTGCGTGACCTCGACACTGCGCGGGCATTTGTAACCTGCGATCAGCGTCTTGCAGAAATCCATCAACTCGTCGGGGGTTACCCTCGCGCCAGGCTTGGGAACGACAATGGCGTGAACCTGCTCGCCCCAGCGCTCACTCGGAATACCGATCACGGCGCATTGCGCCACCGACGGATGCTGCGCCAGCGCGTTCTCGACCTCGGCCGAATAGACGTTCTCGCCGCCGGAGATGATCATATCCTTGACGCGGTCGACCACGTAGACGAAGCCGTCCTCATCCATGTAGCCGCCGTCGCCGGTGTGCATCCAGCCGTCGATGATGGCCTTGGCGGTTTCCTCGGGCCGCTCCCAATAGCCCATCATCACATTGTCACCGCGCACGGCGATCTCGCCGACGGTGCCTGATGGCACCACCTTGTCATCGGCATCGACGATCTTGACCTCGCAGCCCAGCGTGGGACGGCCGGCGCCGCGATGCCGCCCCTTGGCGCGACCATCGCCGATATGCTCCTTCCAGTGCAGTATCGTCGCGATCGGCGACAATTCCGTCATGCCATAGGCTTGCGTGAACTGCACGTTCGGCAATGCCTTCATGGCGCGGCTGAGCACGGCATCGCTGATGACGGAGGCGCCGTAGGCGATACCCGTCAGCGACGACAGGTCGTACTCGCCGAGTTTGGGATGATCGACGAACATCTGGATCATGGTCGGCACCAGCAGCACGTCGGTCACGCGATCGCGTTGCATCGCGCCGGCGACGCCGTCGGGCGTAAAACCCTGGATGATGACGTTGGAGCCGCCGCTGAGCAGCACCGAATACATAGCCGCCCCATTGGCAAGGTGGAACATCGGCGCAGCGTGCAGGTAGACCGTGCTGCTCGGCCACAGGCCTTCGCCGAGCGCGTTCAGCGCATTGACCATCAGATTGCCGTGGCTGAGCATCACGCCCTTGGAGCGTCCGGTGGTGCCGCCGGTATAGAAGATGCCGGCGATATCCTCGCTTTTGCGCATCGCATCCTGCATCGGCGCGCTGCGCGCGATCAACGCCTCATACCCCTCCATGCCGGCGGGGGCGTCCCCATCATCGGCATAGATCAGCTTGAGGCCCGGGATCGCCTGAGCGAGCGTCGCGCCGACCGCAGCAAAGGCCTTGTCGACGAACAGGATGCCGGCGCGGCAGTCGCGCATGGCGTCCTCGTTCTCCAGCGGGCTCCAGCGGATGTTGAGCGGCACGATCACAGTGCCGGACCAGCCGGCCGCAAGATAAAGCTCGAGATAGCGGTCGGAATTGAGCGACAGGATCGCGATCCGGTCGCCGGCTTGCGCGCCGAGGGCCCGGATGCCGGCGGCAAGCCGCGCCACGCGGTCGCCGACCTCGCGCCAGCTTTTCTTGCGGTCGCCACAGACGATGGCAAGGCCGTTCGGATTGATCTGCAGCGCGCGCCGCAGGCCGTGCGTGATGTTCATTTCCGTCCTCCCTTTGCCGGCCGGCTTTTCTTCGGCGTTGCCGGGCCGCGTTTCCCTGGCTGGTCGTTTGCCAGCCCTTCGGTGAGTTGAGCCGCGAACCGGCTGGCGACGGCTTCCGCCGACCACGCGCCGTCGCGCTGATACCAATGACCGATCCAGTTCAGTGAACCTGCGATGGCAAAAGCCGTGAGCTTCGGGTCGCACGGCTTGATCGAACCGTCGGCGACGCCGTCGGCGAGGTATTTGCGGAACGTCCGGTCGATGCGTTTCTTTGCGGCGCGGACGATCTTCTGGTTTTCCGTGGTCAGGTCGCGCGCATCGAACCGCACCAAACTGGCGCCGGAATCAGTCGTCATCTGCTCGGCATAAGCCTGGATCAGCTTGCGCAGTTTGGCGAGCGCATTGCCGCCGCCATTGTCGATTTCAGCAATGAACCCGTCGACGATCTCCTGCCCCGACGCCCAGCATTCGAACAGGATCTCGTCCTTGCTGCGGAAATAATTGTACAGCGCCGGCTTGGTGATGTTCAGCCGCTCGGCGACATCGTTCAGCGTGACACGGTGATAGCCCTGCTCGAGAAACAGCCGCACCGCGGTGCGCAGCACGGCTTCGCGCTTCTCGTCGCGCGCGCGGCGGCGGCTCTCGAACGGCATCCATGGCGATGGATTGGTTTCGGGTGACTGCGCATCCATCCTGATTATTGCCTGCTCTGCATTGACGGGCTCCGTCGGCCCGTATATTACCCATGGGTAAGTAAAAGTCCAATGGGTAATAAAGGGAGCGCACCATGACATCCAGCGTCTATGTTGCCGGCGTCGGCATGATCCCCTTCGTCAAACCGGGCGCGAACGCGCCCTACCCGGTGATGGGCGCGGAAGCGACCAGGCTCGCGCTGGCTGACGCCGGCGTCGGCTACGAGATGATCCAGCAGGCCTATGCCGGCTATGTCTACGGCGATTCAACCTGCGGGCAGCGCGCGCTTTACCAGGTCGGCATGACCGGCATCCCCATCATCAACGTCAACAACAACTGCTCGACCGGTTCGACCGCGCTGTTCATGGCGCGGCAGGCGATTGAATCAGGCGCGCTCGATTGCGTGCTGGCGCTCGGTTTCGAGCAGATGAAGCCCGGCGCGCTCGGCGCCGTCTTCACCGACCGGCCGAGCGCGTTCGACGAGTTCGACGCCGCGGCCGACAAATTGGTCGACGCGCAAGGCGTTCCGCTGGCGCTGCGTTATTTCGGCGGCGCCGGTCTCAGCCACATGAAGAAATACGGCACGCCGCTGACCTCGTTCGCAAAGGTGCGGGCCAAGTCGAGCCGGCATGCCAAGCACAATCCGCTGGCGCTGTTCCGCAAGGAAGTCAGCGCCGAAGACGTCATGAACGACCAGGTGATCTGGCCGGGCGTGATGACGCGGCTGATGGCCTGCCCGCCAACCTGCGGCGGTGCCGCGGCAGTATTGGTCTCGGAGAAATTCGCCAGCAAGCACGGCCTGCGCAAGGACGTCCGGATCGCGGCGCAGGCGATGACCACAGACACTCCCTCCACCTTCAAGGCCGGCGACATGATGCAGGTGGTGGGCTTCGACATGACGCGCGCCGCGGCGAACAAGGTCTACGAGGCCGCCGGCATCGGCCCTGGCGATCTCGACGTCGTCGAGCTGCACGACTGCTTCGCGCATAATGAGCTGATCACCTATGAGGCCCTCGGCTTGTGCCCTGACGGCGGCGCGGAGCGCTTCATCGACGACGGCAACAACACTTATGGCGGCAAGACCGTGACCAATCCGTCCGGCGGCCTGCTGTCCAAGGGGCACCCGCTCGGCGCCACCGGTCTGGCGCAATGCTACGAGCTCACGCATCAGTTGCGCGGCTCGGCGGAGGCGCGACAGGTGGACGGTGCAACGCGCGCTTTGCAGCACAATCTTGGCCTTGGCGGCGCCTGCGTCGTCACCCTCTATGAACGCGCCTGAGGCCCTGACATGATCGATCCATCCGTCATCGGGCGCAGCCTGTCGCCTGTCACCGCGCATGTCGAACCCGGACGCCTGCGTTATTTCCGCGAGACGCTCGGCGAGACCAATCCGGTCTATGGCGATGCCAAGGCCGCGCTGGCTTCCGGCTACACCGCGACGCCGGTACCGCCGACCTATCTGTTCTGCCTTGAGATGATGGACGCCGAACAGGCCTTCGAATTCATCACCGTGATCGGCGTCGACATCGGGCGCCTGCTGCATGGCGAACAGCGCTTTACCTACCGGGCCCCCGTGGTGGTCGGCGACACGCTGCTGTTCGAGCCGCGCATCGTCAGCGCCGCCGACAAAAAGGGGGGCGCGATGACGCTGGTCGGCATCGAAACCAAAGTCACCAACCAGAACGGCACCCACGTCGCGGACGTCTCGCGCACCGTGGTGGTGCTCAATCCGGCAACCGCATGAGCACGCCCGTGAAAGCTCAACCCGCGATAGGCGACCGCATCGTCCACAAGGTGTTTCCGCCGATCAGCCGCCACACGCTGGCGCTCTATTGCGGCGCGTCGGGCGACCACAACCCGATCCATGTCGACCTAGATTTCGCCAAGGCCGCCGGATATCCTGATGTCTTTACCCACGGCATGCTGGTCATGGGCTATCTCGGCCAGGCGCTGACCGATGCGGTCCCTCCCCCGCGGCTTCGCATGTTCTCGACGCGCTTCGTCGCGATCACGCAGCTCGGCGCACGCCTGACCTGCGAGGGACATGTTTCCGAATTCGTCGAACATGATGGCGAGCGATGCGCGAAGCTGGCGCTGACGACCAAGGACGAGAGCGGCGATCTCAAACTCGCCGGCGAAGCCGTCATCGCACTCTGATCAGGGAAAACAAATGACCAAGCTCAAGGGAAAAGTCGCGCTGATTACGGGATCGGGGCGAGGCATCGGCCGCGCGATCGCGCTGAAACTCGTCAGCGAGGGCGCGAAGGTCGTGGTCAACGATCTCGATGCGGCGCCGGGCGACGCCGTCGCCGCGGAAATCCGCGAGGGCGGCGGCGAAGCCATCGCGATCAACGGTAGTGTTTCCGAATCCGGCTTCTCCGACCGTTTCGTCGGCGCAGCCATGGAAACATTCGGCGGCCTCGACATCATCGTCAACAACGCCGGTTATACCTGGGACTCGACGATCCAGAAGATGACCGACGAGCAGTTCCAGGCCATGCTTGACGTCCACCTGGTCGCACCGTTCCGTCTGCTGCGCGCCGCCTCCGAGCCAATCCGGATCATGGCAAAGAAAGAGGCCGAAGCCGGCCGCGAAGTGTTTCGCAAGGTGGTCAACATCTCCTCAATCGCCGGCCTTTACGGTAACGCAGGCCAGGCCAGCTATTCGTCGGCCAAGGCGTCGCTGATCGGGCTGACGCGCACGCTTTGCAAGGAATGGGGACGCTACAAGGTGAACGTCAATTGCGTGGCCTTCGGCCTGATCAATACGCGCCTGACCCAGCCGATCGAAACCCAGCAGAAGACCATCGACGTCGCCGGCCGTGACATCAAGGTGGGGGTCCAGCCCCAGATGCTTGACGCGATGGCGAAAATGATTCCACTCGGACGCGGCGGCACGCCGGAAGAAGCCGCCGATGCGGTCTATCTGTTCTGCAGCCCGGAATCGAACTACATCAGTGGGCAAGTCGTCGTCTGCGGTGGCGGCCTCATCATCTAGCGCGGGGATCCAATGCAATATCGATCATCCTGGATGACGGAGGAGCTGGACGCTTTTCGCGATCAGTTTCGCAAGTTCCTCGCCAAGGACCTGGCGCCGCATGCGGAGACCTGGCGCGATCAGAAGATGGTCGATCGCTCGGCCTGGCGGGCGCTGGGCGAGATGGGCGCCCTGCTCCCGAGTATCCCGGAAGCCTATGGCGGGTTGGGTGCCAGCTTCGCCTATGAAGCTGCCGTGATCGAGGATCTCGAAACCGTGGTACCGGAAGTAACGACCGGGTACTCGGTGCATAGCGCCATCGTCGCGCATTACATTTTGAACTACGGGTCCGAGGAACAGAAACAACGCTGGTTGCCGAAAATGGCCAGCGGCGAGTTCGTCGGCGCTATCGCCATGACCGAACCGGGCACGGGCTCCGATTTGCAGGCCGTACGGACGACGGCCAAAAAGCAGGGCAACAATTACGTCATCAACGGCCAGAAGACTTTCATTACGAACGGCCAGGCTGCGGACCTGATCATCGTGGTCGCGCGCACCGGCGAGCCCGGCGCCAAGGGAATCTCGTTGATCGTCCTGGAAGCCGAAGGCAATGAAGGTTTCCGCCGCGGCCGCAACCTCGACAAGATCGGCCTGCACGCCTCCGACACGTCGGAATTATTCTTCGACAATGCGGTGGCGCCGCCGGAAAACCTGCTGGGCAGCGAGGAAGGCAACGGCTTCGTGCAGCTGATGCAGCAATTGCCGCAGGAGCGCCTCTCGCTTGCCGTCGGCGCCGTGGCGTCGATGGAGCGCGCGATCAAGTTGACCGCCGACTACACCAGGGAACGCAAGGCCTTCGGCAAGCCGATCATCGAATTCCAGAACACCGCTTTCAAGCTGGCCGAGCGCAAGACCGAAGCTGTCATCGCGCGCGTCTTCGTCGACTGGTGCGTCGAACGCCTGGTCGCCGGCGATCTCGACACGGTCACCGCCTCGATGGCGAAATGGTGGTGCTCCCAGAAGCAGGTGGAGACCGCGGATGAATGCCTGCAACTCCACGGCGGCTACGGCTACATGGAGGAATATCCGATCTCGCGGATGTTCGTCGACGCGCGGATCCAAAAGATCTACGGCGGCACCAACGAGATCATGAAGCTGCTGATCGCGCGGTCGCTGTAACAGGAGAGCCCCCGACGATGCAGGACCGCCACGGCTTCCGCGGCTCATGGCCCGGCTCCGAGCCGCTGCGGGCCTCAGCTGCGGTTAGTCCACCAATTGTAGTTCGGCGAGCGTCGTTCTCGCCGTCGGTTCGTCCAGCGCAATAAGGTCGGCCGGTCCTGTATTGTCGCTGCCGGACGTTGCAACGGACGCAACCAAAGCCCCCGCCAATCCCGCAACCATGGTCGTGCCGGTTACCGCGTCATGCCTCGCGCTCGACTTGACCAGAAAGAAGTAAGTGCGGCCGGCCGCCGTGGTGAAATCTCGCCTGGACTCGCCGGGAAACATCACTTCGGTCGCAGAGAGATGGTGCGGACCTGCCGGGAGATCGGCATAGGCGTAGGTTCCGACCACCACCTT
Source organism: Bradyrhizobium sp. AUGA SZCCT0182 (assembly GCF_018130185.1). NCBI lineage: Bacteria > Pseudomonadati > Pseudomonadota > Alphaproteobacteria > Hyphomicrobiales > Nitrobacteraceae > Bradyrhizobium > Bradyrhizobium sp. AUGA SZCCT0182. The sequence goes on from NZ_JAFCLY010000006.1 coordinate 50,719, forward strand.
GCCCATTGGTCTACCGTCCAGCTTCACATCGCAGGCACAAAGGGACATGGACAGGCCATCGCGCTTTTGTTGAAGCACCACTACCCGGGACTGTCCTGGTTTTGGCGGACCGATCTTTTGCGACATCGCCGCATAGTCTGTTCCGACTTTGGCGGTCATACAGCCCGACAACAGCAACGCGCCCAAAAGCAGCGCAATTCCACGCCCCAACATAACGTCCCCAGCACTTGTCCCGGAAAAGGGCATAGCCGAAAACATCGTGAGGTTGCAATAGCTGTTGCTATGTCCTCCACGTAATCGGTAAACAGCGCAGCGACATCGAGATTTTGGCGATCGTGGCTAAATTGGAGGCCGACTCATGGCTCGCACAATTCGCAAGGTCGGTATGATGGAGGTTCCCTTCTCCGACTATCGGCTCGAGAATGATCCGCGATTTCTGCAGCGAATCGAGCGGGCCCGTAGCAGCCTGCAATCAGGGCGCGGCGTCCGCCTCGAAGATATCGAGCAGGAATAGCGCCCAGCACCTAAAGCGTCTGCACATCCACCACGCCCGACACCGCCTTGATCGCGCCGGCGATCTGCGGCGAGACCTTGAAGCGGCCGGGAAGCTTCATCTCGACCTCGGTTTCGAGGTCAAGCATGATCACCAGCGAGACGTCGCCGTCGGCGCCCCCCACCGGCGCGGGCGCCGGTTTCGCCGGCAGACCCTTTGGCGCGCCGGGCACGACCGGCTCCGGCATGTTCAGCCGTCGTGCGATGGAATCCAGCGGCTTGGTGTCGCGGACGAAAATCCGCAAACCCTTCTGGGTTTTGGCCGCCGCGTCATCCAGCGGCTCGGCATGCAGCACCCTCGCCCGCACGTCCTCGCCCTGCAGTTCGGCGCCGAGCTGCAGCAACACGGCAGCCCCCGGCTCCAGCACGTCGCGATATTGCGCGAGGCCTTCGGAGAACAGCACCGCTTCGAAATGGCCGGTCGGGTCGGACAGGCCCATGATGCCCATCTTGTTGCCGGTCTTGGTCCGCCGCTCCATGCGCGAGACGACAGTGGCCGCGACCTTGCCGGCGGTCGCGCCGGTTTTGACCGCGCGCGAGAATTCCGCCCAGGACTGCACGCGCAGCCGCTTCAACACCATGGCATAGTCGTCGAGCGGATGGCCCGACAGGAAGAAGCCGATGGCGTCGTATTCGCGCCGCAGCCGATCGGCCGGCAACCACGGTTCGATCTGCGGCAGCATGATGGTCGGAGCATCCGCGGCGCCGCCGAACATGTCGTTCTGCCCGATCGTCGACGCCTCGTGGCTGCGCTGGCAGGCGGCCAGAATAGCCTCCGCGCCGCCAAATACCCGCGCGCGGTTTGAATCGATCGTGTCGAAAGCGCCGGCGGCCGCCAGGCTTTCGATGACGCGCTTGTTGATGGCGCGCGGATTAACGCGCGCGGCGAAATCGGCGAGCGAGGTGAACAGCCCATTGCGCCTTTCCTCCACGATCAGTTCGACCGCCTGCGGGCCGACGCCCTTCAGCGCTGCCAGCGCATAATAGATGGTGTTTTCGCCAACCTCGAAGGTCGCACCCGAGCGGTTGATATTGGGCGCCTCGACCTTGATGCCGAGCCGCTGCGCCTCGGCGCGAAACTCGCTGAGCTTGTCGGTGTTGTTGAGTTCGAGCGTCATCGACGCGGCCAGGAACTCGACCGGATAGTGCGCCTTCATATAGGCGGTGTGATACGACACCAGCGCGTAAGCCGCGGCGTGGCTCTTGTTGAAGCCGTAGTCGGCGAACTTTGCCAAGAGTTCGAAGATCGTATCGGCCTGCCCCTTCGGCACGCCGTTCTTGACCGCCCCGGCGACGAAGATCGCGCGCTGCTTCTCCATCTCGGCGCGGATCTTCTTGCCCATCGCGCGGCGCAGCAGGTCGGCGTCGCCGAGCGAATAGCCGGCCATCACCTGGGCGATCTGCATCACCTGTTCCTGGTAGATGATGACGCCGAAGGTTTCCTTCAGGATCGGCTCCAGGATCGGATGCAGATATTCCGGCTCCTCGTCACCGTGCTTGCGCGCGCAATAGGTCGGAATGTTAGCCATCGGGCCGGGCCGATAGAGCGCCACCAGCGCGATGATGTCCTCAAAGCGGTCGGGCCGCATGTCGACCAGCGCGCGCCGCATGCCCTGGCTTTCCACCTGGAACACGCCGACCACATCGCCCCTGGCCAGCATCTGGTAGCTCGGGGCATCTTCGATCGGCAGCGTTGCCAGATCGACATGGATATTGCGTTGCCTGAGCAATTTGACCGCGACGTCGAGCACGGTCAGCGTCTTCAGGCCGAGAAAGTCGAACTTCACGAGGCCGGCCGGCTCGACCCATTTCATGTTGAACTGGGTCACCGGCATGTCGGATTTGGGATCGCGATAGAGCGGCACCAGTTCGCTCAAGGGGCGATCGCCGATCACGATGCCGGCGGCGTGCGTCGAAGCGTGCCGGGTCAGTCCTTCTAGGCGCTGCGCGATGTCGAAGGCACGCGCCACAACGGGGTCTTCGTCGCGGAACGCCTGCAGTTTTGGTTCACTCTCGATCGCCGCAGCCAGCGTTACCGGGGCTGCGGGATTCTGCGGCACCAATTTGGTCAGTTTGTCGACCTGCCCGTAAGGCATCTGCAGCACACGGCCGACGTCGCGCAGCACGCCCCTCGCCTGCAGCGTTCCGAAGGTGATGATCTGCGCCACCTGATCGCGGCCGTAGCGCTGCTGCACGTAGTCGATGACCTCGCCGCGGCGATCCTGACAGAAGTCGATGTCGAAGTCCGGCATCGAGACGCGTTCCGGATTGAGGAAGCGCTCAAACAGCAGGCCAAACCGAAGCGGATCGAGGTCGGTGATGGTCAGCGCATAGGCCACCAGCGATCCCGCGCCCGAGCCGCGACCCGGCCCGACCGGAATGTCGTTGTCCTTGGCCCATTTGATGAAGTCGGAAACGATGAGGAAGTAGCCCGCATAGTTCATGCGGTTGATGACGTCGATCTCGAACGCCAGCCGCTTCTGGTAATCCTCCTCCGAGGTGCCCTGCGACAGGCCATGCACCGAAAGGCGCCTGGCAAGCCCCTCCTCGGCCTGACGCTTCAGTTCGGCAGCCTCTTCGCCTACCGCATCGGATCCCGATCCCGCGCCGACCGTGAAGCGCGGCAGGATCGGCTTGCGCGTCATCGGCCGGAACGAACAGCGTTCGGCGATCTCGACGGTGGAAGCCAGCGCTTCCGGAATGTCGGCGAACAGGACCGCCATTTCGGCGCGGGTCTTGAAGCGGTGATCCGGCGTCAGCTGTTCGCGGTCGGTCTCGGCGATCAGGCGGCCGCCGGCGATGCATAGCAGCGCGTCGTGGGCTTCGTAATCGTCAGTGCTTGCGAAATACGGCTCGTTGGTCGCGACCAGCGGAAGGCCCTTGGCATAGGCGAGATCGATCAGGCCCGATTCGACACGGCGCTCCTTGTCGATGCCGTGGCGCTGCAATTCGACATAGAGGCGGTCGCCGAACAGGCTGGTCAGCCGGTCGCAGCGCGTCGCCGCCAGCGCTGAATGATCGCCGTGCAGCGCCAGCGAGATCGGCCCCTCGGGGCCGCCGGTCAACGCGATCAGGTCCTCCGAGTAGCCTTCAAGCCATTCGAGCTTGATATGCGGGGATTGGTGAACCGGCGTCTCCTGGAACGCCCGCGAGTTCAGGTGCATCAGGCTGCGATAGCCGCGCTCGCGCGCCGCCAGCAGCACGATTCGCGCAGGTGCGGTGGCAAGCGCATTGCGCGCGTTGGGATCCTGGTCGCCGAAATCGATCGCGAGTTCCAACCCGACGATCGGCTGGATGCCATAGCCCGCCATCTTGTCGGAGAATTCCAGCGCCCCGAACATGTTGTCGGTATCGGTCAGCGCCAGCGCCGGCTGGCGGTCGGCTTTGGCAAGCTCGCCGAGCTTGGCGATCTTGATCGAACCCTTCAGCAGCGAATAGGCCGAATGAACGTGGAGATGAACGAATCCGGCGTTGGACATGTCGCTTTGAGGGCTCTTGCATCGTGGATGGGAGCGATCGTCAGGCTCTCCGAGAAACTTCCCCGGGCGCCGACTCGCCAACTCCAATGGTGATGCGTTGGGCTAGCGGAGTCCACGCGGAACGCTCAGCTTGCGCCCGCCATCCGGCTTTTCCCCAAGGGGCTGTCGAAGCCTGCTTTGCAGGTACGCCGGCCCCGATCCTGCCCCACCTCAGAGCTGGGGAATGAGCTGCGCCCACACCGCGATCATCCCGACAAACAGCGTAATCGACGCCAGAGCGGCGGCTTCTTCCACAAACATCCTCAACATCGCAGGCACTCCCGATCCAAGAACATATGAGGAACATTGTTCCTTTTTTGTTCTAAGAGTCAAGCGCGCCTGGCGGGTCAGTTTGAAGAATGATCCCTGTGGTTAATCCTTGGGGGCCCGTCCCCCCGTCGCAATGTCTGTGATCGCTTGGCGAGCTGGTTGGGGTCGCTAGGGCGTTTCGGGTGGCTTGCCATTCCCGCCTTCTGTCCGAGGCCGTTCAATAAGCTCGTATGTGGGAACGTGGCCGCTATTCCACCACGACTCCAGCGCAGCCCCGCAGACCGTGCAGACCGCGTCACCTGTTTGCGGTACCAAGAACTTCTCTTCAGTACGTCTGTACTCGGCGCCGCAATTGCATTGGACAATTGTCGCCATCCCCGGAATATGCGCCTGGAACCGCCCTTTTTCCAGCCCGGAACTCTGCCACAATCAAACTGACCCACTCCGGGCCGCCTCCCGTCGCGGGGTCTATCATCGACTTGGCGTTGGTTGGGGTCGCGGGGCGCTCGGGGATCATATGAGCGCTCTCATCAGCTTTTCGATGTAGTCATTCACGGCATCTGCAAAGTCGCACTGAGAGCCGGGCCCGGCCGCGTCTCCGTGAGCTTTCACCACCGACCGAACGCTTTCCAAGGCGTCCCTTTGCTGAGGTGCGGGCGTCACGGCGACCATCTCGTTGATGGCATTTTCTGCCAGAGGAATGGCGCCCGTCTTGGCCTCCGCAATCAGCGGGCTCAGCACGGATGTGCATTTGTGTACGTTTTCCATGCCCCATATATGCGCCCGGCCCGGTCTGTTTTCCAGCCCTCCGGGAAGCTGTCATTGGCACGACATCCCCGCTTCCATCGGCCCCCAGAAGCCACATTCCGTGGTGGGGTGATGGGGACCGCGCGCGTGAAGGCGGCCGTTGAAAACCAAGAGGGCTGCGGCGGCGAGTAGGACGGCTGAAACGACGATGGGGAATCTTATTTTCATGCCCGTATATGCCTTCGCAAGCCGACCAATTCCAGCCCGCGCGGCTACGCCGTTTTTCGTCCAAAGACCGGCTGCGTCCGCCTGATCGGCTTCCAGCCGAAATAATCATGGGTACCGGACCAGGCGTGGACTTCGGTCTGGCAAACCATGCATTCGAATTTGCCCGCATGCTTGTGCTGATGCTGCTCCCTCGTCGCGGAGTAATCCATCCCGCAACCGGGGCAGGTAAATTCTTCGGATGTCCAGATGCTGCTTGCCATTGCGCAACTATGCGCCGGCCGTGAGCTAATTCAAGTCCGCGACAGCCCTGTAGTTAAGGACGCGATAAGTGGACTGGCGCTCTCGCGTTAACAAACACTTCCGCGATGTCTGACCATCCCCACCGGGCCCAACAAAAAAGCCCCGGGCAATGCCCGGGGCTTTGATGGTCTCGCTAGAGGATAGCGAAATCAGTACTCAGTTAGATCAGTACTTGGCGATGATCGGGCCACCGAACTTGTAGTTCAGGCGAGCGGTCACGAGATCGACGTCCTGGCTGATGCGATCGGTGCCGAAGAACACGCCAGCCGGCGTAATGAACGTGTAGGTCCGATCCTGCAGGAAGATGTGATTGTATTCGACGCCAATCGACCAGTTCGGGGCGAAGCCGTATTCGAGGCCAGCACCGACCGTGCCACCCCAGCGGGTGTCGTCGCCGGTGGACGCAGCAAGCGCGCCAGCAACGGTGTTGATGTGGTTACGATTCGAGGTCACAGCAGCACCGCCCTTGACGTAGAGCAGGACGTTGTTGACGGCATAGCCGACCTGACCGGTGAACAGGCCGAACGCGTCGATCTTCGAGTGGTTGACGAAGCCGGGGAACAGCAGGCTGGTATTCGAGCCCTTGAAGTCAGCCCAGTTGCCCTGCGCTTCCAAGCCGAACACCCAGGTGCCGGCCTGCCAGCGATAGCCGATCTGACCACCGACCGTGGCGCCCGATGCGTCATGCGAACCCTCGGGGCCAAACGCAACGTTGGGAGCGACCGCGTCCCAGTCATTGCGGCTCCAACCGCCGCCACCGTTGACGCCGATGTAGAAACCACTCCAGTCATACACAGCGGCGATCATCGGCGGCGCCTTGGTGTAAGGACGCGCAGCGAGATCCGCAGCCACTGCCGGCGCAGCCGCGCCGAGCGCGATCAGACTGGCCGTTACAAGCAAAACCTTCTTCATCTTTTTTAATTCCCGTTCCAGTTGGTACAGCCCCCAAGGCCGTGGCAGCGTCATATCATTGTTCGTTTGAATTACTGTCACTTGGCTGCAACAGCGCACGCGAAACGAGTTCAGTGAAAATGTAAGTTAATATTGTGTAACAGGCACTTTTCGAAACATTGCGTGACGTTCGCCGCAGAAAAATCACAATGGAACCGCGCAGCGGTATCACCGTGTGCGATTGTGTTGAAGAGATGGCGCGCGTGCGCGGCTAAAGATGTTCAACGATCCGTGATCGAACCGACGAGCGCGCTCCGAGCTCAACGAGATTCGAATGTGTGGAGCGATTCCAATTCCATTGTGAAGCTGTCGTCATTCCAGCTCGACGACCTGACCGTCCACCAGCGACACCCGCCGGTCCATGCGCCCGGCCAATTCCATGTTGTGGGTTGCGATCAGCATCGCGACCCGCGTCGCCTTCACGAGCTGCATCAGGGCGTTGAACACGTGATCGGCGGTGTGCGGATCGAGGTTGCCGGTCGGCTCGTCCGCCAGCAGCACCCGCGGCGCATTGGCGACCGCGCGTGCGATCGCGACGCGCTGCTGCTCGCCGCCGGACAGTTCGGCCGGGCGGTGGGTGATGCGTTCGCCAAGACCGAGATAGGCCAGGATCTCTGTTGCACGCTTGATGGTCTCGTTGCGCTTGAGACCGCGGATCATCTGCGGCAGCATGACGTTTTCGAGCGCGGTGAATTCCGGCAGCAGCCGGTGCTGCTGGTAGACGAAGCCGATGTCGGAACGCCTGATGTGGGTGCGGTCGATGTCTGACAATTGCGAGGTCGGCGCTCCCCCGACATAGACCTCGCCGTCATCGGGGCTTTCGAGCAGGCCCGCGATATGCAGCAGCGTCGACTTGCCCGAGCCCGACGGCGCCACCAGCGCCACCGACTGCCCGGCCCATAGCGCGAGCTTGGCGCCGTTGAGAATGGTCAGCGTCGCCTCACCCTGCGTGTACTGGCGTTTTATCTCGTGGAGATAGACCACCGGTACATCTTCCGCGCCCTCGGCCATTTTGCCCTCACTCATAGCGGAGCGCGTCCACGGGATCGAGGCGCGCCGCGCGCCAGGACGGATAGAGCGTGGCCAGGAACGACAGCGTCAGCGCCATGATCACGACGGCAGAGGTCTCGCGGAAGGCGATCTCGGCCGGAAGCTTCGAGAGGAAATAGATCTCTCGCGGAAATATGTCGGTGTTGGTGAGCCACGACAGGAATATCTGGATCGATTCGATGTTGAGACAAATCAGCATGCCGACGAAAAACCCGGTCAGCGTGCCGACCACGCCGATCGCGGCCCCCGTGATCAGGAATATCCGCATGATCGAGCCCCGCGAGGCGCCCATGGTGCGCAGGATCGCAATGTCCTGGCCCTTGTCCTTGACCAGCATGATCAGGCCGGAGACGATGTTGAGCGCCGCGACCAGCACGATCATGGTCAGGATCAGGAACGTCACGTTGCGTTGGACCAGCAGCGCATTGAAGAAGGTCGAGTTGCGCTGCCGCCAGTCGACCAGGAACACCGGCCGCCCGGCCGCATCCGTCACCAGCCTGCGGAAAGTGTCGATCTTGTCCGGATTGCTGGTGAACACCTCGATCGCGGAGACGTCGTCCTTGCGGTTGAAATAGACCTGCGACTCCGGCAGCGGCATGAACACGAAGCCTGAGTCATATTCCGACATCCCGATCTCGAACACGGCGGCGACCTTGTAAGGCTTGATGCGCGGCGTGGTGCCCATCGCGGTCACAGCCCCCTTCGGGGCAACCAAGGTGATGCTGTCGCCGGCACGCAACGACAGCGTATCGGCGAGCCGGCGACCGATCGCGACGCCCTGCCCCTCGTCGAAGCCTTCCAGCGTGCCCTGCTTGATGTTCGCCGAGATCGAGGTGAGGTTGTTCAGGTCAGCGGCGCGCATGCCGCGCACCACCACGCCCGAGGCGTTGAAGGCCGACGACGCCAGCGCCTGACCGTCAACCACCGGCGCGGCCAGCCGGACACCCTGAATCAGGCTGATCCGCTCGGCGACATCCATCCAGTCCGTCAGCGGCGATTCCAGAGGTTGGACCAGCAGATGCCCGTTGAGGCCGAGGATCTTGTCCAGCAGTTCCTTGCGAAAGCCGTTCAACACGGCCATCACGACGATCAGCGTCGCAACGCCGAGCATGATGCCGAGGAACGAAAAACCGGCGATGACGGAAATGAAGCCTTCCTTGCGGCGCGCCCGCAGGTAACGCCCGGACAACAGCCATTCGAACTGTGAGAACGGCGGGGTACGAACTGTCTCCTTCATGGTCTCACCCATCACTCGTACCGGAGTGCGTCGACGGGATCGAGGCGCGCGGCGCGCCAGGACGGATACAGCGTGGCCAGGAACGACAGCGTCAGCGCCATGATCACCACCGCGGTGGTCTCGCCGAAATCGATCTCGGCGGGCAGCTTGGACAGGAAGTAGAGCTCCGGCGAGAACAGCTCGGTATTGGTCATCCACGACAGGAATTGCCGGATCGATTCGATGTTCAGGCAAACCAGCATGCCGACAAAAAAGCCGGTCAGCGTGCCGACCACGCCGATCGCAGCCCCCGTGATCAGGAATATCCGCATGATCGAGCCCTGCGAGGCACCCATGGTGCGCAGGATCGCAATGTCCTGGCCCTTGTCCTTTACCAGCATGATCAGGCCGGAGACGATGTTCAGCGCCGCGACCAGCACGATCATGGTCAGGATCAGGAACATCACGTTGCGTTCGACCTGCAGCGCGTTGAAGAAGGTCGAATTGCGCTGCCGCCAGTCGACCAGGAACACTGGCCGCCCGGCCGCTTCCGTCACCAGCTTGCGGAAAGCGTCGATTTTGTCCGGATTGGAGGTGAACACCTCGATCGCTGTCACGTCGTCCTTGCGGTTGAAATAGGCCTGCGACTCCGGCAGCGGCATGAACACGAAGCTCGAATCATATTCCGACATGCCGATCTCGAACACCGCGGCGACCTTGTAGGCCTTGATGCGCGGTGTGGTGCCCATCGGGGTCACGGCCCCCTTCGGGGCAACCAAGGTGATGCTGTCGCCGGCATGCAATGACAGCGTATCGGCGAGCCGGCGACCGATCGCGACGCCCTGCCCCTCGTCGAAGCCTTCCAGGGTGCCCTGCTTGATGTTCTTGGCGACCGAGGTGAGGTTGTTCAGGTCCGCGGAACGTATGCCCCGCACCAGCACGCCCGAGGCGTTGAAGTACGAGGACGCCAGCGCCTGGCCATCCACCACAGGCGCGGCCAGCCGGATGCCCTGAACCTGGTTGATACGCTCGGCGACATCCTTCCAGTCGGTCAGCGGCGATTCCAGCGGCTGAATTAAGAGATGTCCGTTAAGGCCGAGGATCTTGTCCAGCAGCTCCTTGCGAAAGCCGTTCATCACGGCCATCACGATAATCAGCGTCGCAACGCCGAGCATGATGCCGAGGAACGAAAAACCGGCGATGACGGAAATGAACCCTTCCTTGCGACGCGCCCGCAGGTAACGCCCCGACAACAGCCATTCGAACTGCGAAAACGGCGGGGTTCGGACTGTCTCGTTCATGGTCTCATCCATCTTTCGATAATCCCATGATTCGGGGCCAAATGTGGCCGGGAATGGCCAAGAATACCCGCCCCCCGTGGATAATCTTTATCCCGCTATCTTCCGCTTATCGTCCAACTATCTTGGCGACCGCTTCCGCCGGGCTGAGATTCTCGCGTGAGCCGTCGCTGCGCCGCTTGATCTCGAGCTTGCCCTCGGCGAGGCCCTTGGGGCCGACCAGAATCTGCCAGGGGATACCGATCAGGTCGGCGGCGGCGAACTTCGCCCCTGCGCGCTGATCGGTGTCATCATAGAGGACATCGACGCCCTTGGCCTCGAGCTCGCGATACAGCGCCTCGCAGGCGGCATCGGTGTCGCTGGAGCCCTGCTTCAGGTTCAGGATCACGGCGGTGAACGGGGCCACCGCTTCGGGCCATTTGATGCCGGCATCGTCATGGCAGGCCTCGATGATGGCGCCGACCAGGCGCGACACGCCGACGCCGTAGGAGCCGCCATGGATCGGGACGTCGACACCGTCGGCACCCGCGACCATCGCCTTCATGGCGTCGGAATATTTGGTGCCGAAGTAGAAGATCTGGCCGACCTCGATGCCCCTGGTGTGCACCTTGTTCTCGGCAGGCACTTCGCTGTCGAAGCGCGCGGCATCGTGCACGTCCTCGGTCGCGGCATAGACCGAGGTCCATTGCTTGATGATCGGGGTCAAATCGCCGTCATAATCGACGTCGTCGCCCGGGATCGGCAGGTTGAGCACGTCGCTGTCGCAATAGACGCCGGACTCGCCGGTCTCGGCCAGCACGATGAATTCGTGGCTGAGATCGCCGCCGATCGGGCCGGTCTCCGCGCGCATCGGGATCGCCTTCAACCCCATCCGCGCGAAGGTGCGCAGGTAAGCGACGAACATCCGGTTATAGGAGCGCCGCGCCGCCGCCTCGTCGATGTCGAACGAATAGGCATCCTTCATCAGGAATTCGCGGCCACGCATCACGCCGAAACGCGGACGCTGCTCGTCGCGGAACTTCCACTGGATGTGGTAGAGATTGAGCGGCAGACTCTTGTAGGACTTGACGTAGGCGCGGAAGATCTCGGTGATCATTTCCTCATTGGTCGGCCCGTACAGCAGTTCGCGCTTGTGGCGGTCGCTGATGCGCAGCATTTCCGGGCCATAGGCGTCGTAGCGGCCGCTCTCGCGCCAGAGGTCGGCGAGCTGCAGCGTCGGCATCAGCAGTTCCAGGGCACCTGCGCGGTCCTGCTCCTCGCGGACGATCTGCTCGATCTTCTTCAACACCCGAAAACCCAGCGGCAGCCAGGCGTAAATGCCCGCCGCTTCCTGCCGCATCATGCCGGCACGCAACATCAGGCGATGCGAGACGATCTCCGCCTCTTTCGGATTCTCTTTCAGGATGGGCAGAAAAAACCGCGACAATCGCATGGGGCAACTCAGGGAATCAGGGGGCGATAAGGAAGAATGGCAGTGAAACCGGATCGGCTACGAAAATACAAGGCCGGAACACCTTAAAAAGCCGCAAGATATGCGGATTTCCGACCGTTCTGCCCCCGATATTGACCGCATGATTGCGGCGCGATCAGGTCCGGGTTGGTCTTCGCAGGCAATGACCGGGAACGGTGCGTGTCCATACGCTTCTGTCGTCCCGGCGAACTCAGATGCGCAATTGCGCATCTGAGCTCAAGGCCGGGACGACGGTGGTGTTTGTTGTTGCACCGTCATCCAAACGCAGCTTCGCATTCTCGCGACGCGATGCGCCCGAGGTTTTCAATTTCGGTCCGCCCTCTAAAAATCCAGAGGGCGCAGGGAATGCCGGATGCGCGCTGCACCCGCGGTCTCGTGTGCGAATTGTGCTAAGAAAGCTGCACACGAGCATACAGGGCAGCGGAGGCAATCCGACATTCCCTGCGCAATGGCTTTACGGCTTATAACGCGATCTCCCCGGTCGGGCCGTGCTCGTTGTCACCGTCGCCCGTGGAAGCGTGAGCTTCTCACGAGCTTGACGCCAGCATACGGGGCATCAGGACCACGCGTCTTTGCCGTACGCCTTTGCCGCGCTCGTCAGGCGCAACATCAGCGTCCACCGCGACCCGCCCCTCGTTGTGACGATGGCCAACGCCCCTCTGAGTGGGACGGGATGGCTATTGATGTGCCGGTGATTTGGGGTCGAAGGAAAGGTAAATATTTTTGATTTACAGAAATTTAGGGCTTGACATGATTTCGATAAATCAGAAATGATTTGCCCGACGGGTTGTTTTGTCGCATGCTGGCCGCAAGATTGCGCTTGCGCGCGAGGCGACGCAGCATACCCCGTCACCGTACTTCGAAATCACCCTCCAGAGTGATTTTCTCGAAATCGGTCACCAGCGCGTCGATCCGCATGTGCCAACGGCCGGCGAGCGGCAACGGCACGCCGCGCACGCGCCAGGACCCATCCGGTCCGCGCGTCGCTTCACGCTCGAATGGTTCGATACCGCGCTCCGGCAGGCTCAGCGTCAGGGTCGCCTCCTTGGCCGATAGCGCGGCGAAGTCGCCGGTCATCAATTGCAGTACAAAATCATCCGAACCCACTTTCCCCGGCGAAATCGACACCTGAGCCATCGCAGTCTCGGTGTGGATATGGATCGCCAGCGGCGCCTGCGCGGCGGCCGCCAGCACGCGCGGCGGCGGCGTGAAACGCCAGCCCGCGACGACGGCGAGGATACAAGCCACCACGACGCATTCGATCAGGATCGAACCGATCAACGGCCGCGTATTCCCCGGATCAGCCGCGACGGCCGGCGTCAGGCGGTATCGGTTCAGCGCGGCGAGCCCAAGCAGGACCGTCACCAGTGTCAATTTGACCAGCAGGATAATGCCGTAGCGGGTGTCGATCAGCGCATGAAAGCTCTCAAGCTGGATGACCGCCAGACCCAATCCGCTCAACACCAGAAATCCGACGACCGGCACGGCCAGGCGCGAAAACCGTTGCAGCACCGGCACCACCGCCCCCGTCGATTGGCGCGCCAGCACCACTAGGGGCGCGAGTGCGCCGACCCAAAAAGCGATGGCAACGCCGTGGAGGAACATGGCAGGCGCCGTCAGCGATTTCGGTGACGCCGTTGCGGCGTGTCCGCTGGTTGCCAGCGACAGTCCGACGCCTGCCATCGCGAGAACAGTCAACGCCCGGGCGGTAATCCTGGTCGGGCTGCGCCACGCGAACCCGGCGATGACCATCGACGCGATCGCAATCAGCAGCGACGGTCCGAGGCTGGTTCCGAGCGCGCCAGTCCATGGCGCTGAGGTCGCCAGCCCGCCGAGCGGAAGATCGAGCAAGTCGAGACCCTGCAGGCCAAGCGAGGCGACAGCGCTCGCGACACCGACGGCAAGCGCGCCCGTGATCACGCGCGCACCGCTGGAACCCTGCCCGATCCATACGGCAAAGAACGCGCCGCCGACGCCTGCGAACAAGCCGACATAAACCCCGATGCGAGCCAGCCAAATCAGGATCGCAACCGGCCCGCCATTCGACCTGGCGGTATTGGCCGTCGCAACGCCGATCGAAAACACCAGCGATCCCGCGACGGGATGCCCGTCCTGGGAAACCACGCGATAGCTGACGACCTGAGTCCCGCGCGGCAGATCATCAGGCAACACGATCACGACGGATTGGTCGACCGCGCGAACCGTGACGGCGCGCGACTTGCCCGCGGCATCGATCAGGTTGACAACCGCGGGTGTGACGCTTTCGTTGAACTGCAATTGCAGGGTCTTTGGCGCCTCGGCCACGACGCTGCCATCGGCAGGTTCGGCATCGACCAGCGACGCATGCGCAAACGTATCGGTTGCAAAACAGAGCGCCACCAGCAGTGCCGCGACGGCTGCGATGGCGCGTAGCATCGAATTTACGGCTTCGAGATCAGCTTGAGGCCCGGCGCCGGCGACGAGCCGTCATGACTATGCGACCCGGCCCCGGCCTTCGGAATATCGATCCAGCGGCTTACCCCCTTCTCGCATTCCTGCACCACCGGAAAATACAGCGTGGTGTTCGGCTTCAGGCCACCGGTGAGAAAGGTTGCCATGACGAATTCGTCGTAATTGTCGTCCGCGAGCTTGCCCCCGCTCCAGGACACTTCCTTGACGCCTTCGGAGAATTTGTTGCCATGATATTCGTATTCGGCGGCGTATTTTCCCTTGATGGTCTCGAGAGTCCAGCCAGCCTTCGGCATCGGCTTGACGCTGATCACGCCTTCGGGGATTTGCACCCGGATTTTGACGGTGGCCGATCCCGCGCAACCATGCGGCACGGCAAATACCGCCTTGTAATAACTGCCGACGGCCGCCTCGCGCTTCTCGAGCGTAACGTGCGCGTTGGCGGAAGACGCGGCGCAGAGTGCAGCGGCGGCGACTAGTAAACCTGGCTTCGACATTTTTGGCCTCAAATGTTCCTGCTGAATTGATCGGACTTCTCTCACGTCAATGGCGATGATGCGCCGCCCGTTCCTTGCCATGGCTGGTGGACGCGGGGTCGCCCGCTGCACCGGCCGCAGCGGCGAACCCCACGCCATCGCCGTTACTTCTTCATGCCGGAATGACCCGAATGATCAGGCGCGGGCGCCTGCGCGCCGACGCCCTGCACGTCGAGCGACAGCGTCACCTTGCCCGCTTTTTCGAACTCGAGCGTTACCGGTACCTTGTCGCCTTGCTTGAGCGGGCCCTTGAGATCCATCAGCATCAGATGATAGCCGCCCGGCGCGAGTTTTACGGTCTTGCCGGGTTCGATGGCGAGGCCCTTGTCGAGTTCCCGCATCGTCATCACGCCATTGTTGACAGCCATCTCGTGGACCTCGATCTTGCCGGAGATGTCAGCTGCGCCCTTGATCAACCGATCCGGCGTCGAGCCCTTGTTCTCGATGGTGAGGTATCCGCCCGCGATCTTGGCGCCGCCCGGCGTGGCGCGGCTCCAGGCTTGCGTGATGACGAGACCGCCGGCCTTGACCTCCTGGGCGTGCAAGGGGACCGTCTGCAAGCCCGCTACGAGGGCCAGGCACACGAGTTTGATTTGAATTGATTTCATAGCTTGTTCTTTCGATGTTTGAACGGCTTCGGCATTCGGATTTCCACCACGCTGGTGAAGAAACCGGCGACATATACCGTACTCCCTCACCATCGGTACTTCATGCCGGCATAAACAGCCCTTCCGTTACCAGGTTCGAACAGAGGCGACGTGGCGGTTGCCTGATTGATAATGCTCGCACTCGAAATATAGGCCTTGTTGGCCAGATTGCGCCCCTCGATATAGGCCGAAACCGGACCGCCATTGTCGAAGCCCGCCTTCAACCCGACGAGCGCATAGGGCTCGGTCATCAGCGTGTTCGCGTTGTCGACAAAATAGGACTGCGGCACCCATTCGATATTGGGCCCGAAATAGAAACCGGTCGGATTCTTGTACAACAACTCGGCACGGAGGTAGTGGCGCGGGGCCCCGGGCAGGATGTTGTTGCGATAGTTTGGATCGTTGTCGAAACGAAAATCGTTCAGCGTATACGCAAGATTCAGCCAGATCTTGTCGGGCGCCGGGCCGTTGTTGAAGATGCCACGGAAAATCGCGGCGCCCGCACCCGCTTCGATGCCCTGGTGAATGGTGCGATCGGCGTTGGTGACGTTACAGGTTCCGGCGGCGTTGCCGAAGATACATTGCAGCTCGTCGCGGATGTTGGCGCGATAGGCCGTGATCTCCCAGGCGTAATCGGGCCGCTTCATCCGAGTTCCGATCTCGTAGGTGGTGGCGATCTGCGGTCGGATGCTGGTGAAGGGAATGACCGGCGTGCCCCCCGCTCCGGACGAACTTTCCCCAAAACTTGGCACCTCGGCGCTTCGGGAGATGTTGGCGTAGGCCTGCCAGGTCGGATCGATATTCCAGAGCAGACCGGCCTTCGGCGACCACAGCCTGAACTCGGTCGCCCCCGACTGATTGCCATCGCTGAGAAAGCGATCCTGCCGGTTGCGGGTTGCGTACAGGAACTGCGTTCCGCCGATCGCGGCAACATTCGGCAAGAAGTAAAAGCTGTCCTCGATGTAGAGGGAGGTGTTTTTCGACCGATCGATCGACGACGACAACAGCGCGCCCTTCTGGCCGCCGATATTCGCGAACTGCTGGTTGTCGATGCTGCCGTTCAGGACGTTGACGCCGGCGACAAGGCGGTTGCGGAAGCCGCCGATGTACCGGTCGTCGGTGACCTTCGCGAAGCCGCCATAGTCCTTGTAACTGTAATCGAGCCACTGAAAGATCGGGTGCATCAGGTGACGGTCGACGCCGAACACTCCGAATTCGACCTTGGTGTCTTCAAACCGGATCGTCGTCTTGTTGGCGAGCCGCACAGTATCGATATTGCGCTGCTGGTCATTGGTGACGTTTGCGGGAGCGGCGGCTTCAGGATTGCTCAAGGCGGAGGCCTTGGTGACGGTGCCGGGGATACGCTGGCGCACCTCATTGGCGTTGAAATAGAACCGTGTCTCGACATCCGGCGAGAACTGATAGCCGACATTGCCGCTGACGCGCGTGCTGCTGCCGCTGCTGTGATTGCGAAAGCCGTCGGACGCCTGGGTCGAAGCGGTGACGAAACCGTCCCACGGCCCATTCGCGCCGCCGGCATTGGCTTGGAGCCGCTTGAATCCGAATGCGCCAATATCAGCCGACACCCCGTTCGGAAACGGGTCGCGGCCGGTCGGCATCACGAAATTGATGGCGCCGCCGAGCGAGTTCGCGCCGAACTGCAGCGCGTTGCCGCCCTTGTAGACCTCGACATATTTGTAGGCGGTCGGATCGATTTCCTGGAAATCGCCATAGCCGTCCGCGGTGTTCATTGGAATGCCGTCCATATAGAGCTGCACGCCGCGCAGATGGAAGTTCCGTGACAGGCCGGACCCGCGGATCGAAAGCCGCGTGTCGTCACCCCATTTCGGCTGCGCAAAGACGCCGGGAACGTAATCCAGAATGTCCTTGATGGTGTTGGCGACTGTCGAATTCCTGTACGCTTCGGCCGGCACCAGCGCGACGCCGCCCGGCGTCTGGTTGATCTCCGCCAACGCCTGCTGTGCACTCAGTACCGCCAGGGCGCCGCGCCGCCCCTGCCCCTGATCGCTCGCGACCGGCGCAACCGGAGCCGGATTTCGAACGCGAGATGCCCGCGCGGTGCGCGCCGCGGCGCGTTGTGGGGGACGGGTCGTGGTCGCCCGCTGCTGTGTGGGGGCGTCAACCGTGACGGGAGGCAACACGCCGTGCGGGCTTGTCTGCGCGGCTGCTGGAATGGAAGCAAGTAGGACGGCGCCGGCAAGCAGGGGCTTGCACGGGCGCGCGCCCGAGGGGAAATGATAGCGAAACATTGATAATCCTGACACCGGCGCTGTGGCCGGCTTATTGAACTGCACCGATCAGCGCAGCCGAGGCCGCACCGATCGTTCGGATGTTCGAAAGGTCAGGAAATAGAGGGTGGCGCGCGCGCTTGCGCGTGCGAGCCGGCGCGGGAACCGAACCGCTCCGTTGTGAATTCGACCCAGACCACGCGCGCGTGCCGGCGTTCGAAGACGACGGCGTCGGCGGTTTGCGGTACATCGACCGGCGCACCGGTCTGGAGCACGCTGCAGACCGAACAGCAACCATCGTGCGCGCGATGCCCGGTCTGGTCGCTCTGGCCGGTGGAGGCATCTGCATTGCCGTGACAGATCACGGCCGCGGCGATCGGATCGGAGGCCGCGATGCTGGCCGCCCAGCATGCGCCGATCGGTGCGAAAATCTGCACCAACAAGGCGATCAGGACTATGGGTAGGAACTTTTTCAGCCGCGCGCGCATTGCAAACCCATCCGGGTCAAGAACTAATCACCGAGAGAGTCCGAAGTCGAGATCGGGTTTCCGGTTTATCCGCTTGTGTTGCGCAAATAACCCGGCGTTTTGGATGCGTTCCAGCCGATTGAGGCGGCGATTCCGGCCCTCCGCGCCCGTGACCCAGTACGGGTACTGACCCTGCGCCACAAGGAATAGTGGTGCAATTCCAATCATTTCGCAGATTGCTGGAATTTTGAACAATCGTTGCTGAAAATGGTGACAAGTGGAAAAAGATAGTCTACATGTGCTGGCTCAGGCTGGCCGAAAGGTTGAAGTCTGGTGGTCCAAGTCTCGGGAGGAGCCCTGACGCGCACAAGCAGCGTCGCCTCGTCAATCAAGATCAAACCCAAATTTTCGAGGTAAAAGGGTCGACACAATTTTTGAGCAGGGCTCCGTGCCCTGCTCTTTTTTTTGAGTCTTTTGTTTTGACGCGTTTTCTTTACGCGAACCGCAGCCCGCTTCGGTTGAAAACGCTCTAGAATCGTTTCTCTAAATCGTTCCAAGAGTCTCCGAACCGCGTACGCCTCATGATCGCGTCCAATCCGATCGAGCGAAGCTTTGAGATCGCAGCCGCCCGCTGCGCGGATCTGACGCCGCTGGTCTATCGCCGCCTGCACAGCGAACATCCCGAAACACAAACGATGTTCCGGACCGAGGGCAGCGAGCTGGTCAAGGGCTCGATGCTGGCGCTGACGATCGATGCGATCCTGGATTTCGCAGGTCCCCGCACCGGCCACTTCCGCATGATCGAGTGCGAGATTTCCTCGCATGACGCCTACGGTACGCCGCGCGACCTGTTCATCGCATTCTTCGGCGTGATCGCCGGGACCCTGCGCGAAATCCTCGATCAAGACTGGTCGCCTGAGATCGATGCTGCATGGCGGAAACTACTCGATGAGATCGAGCAGCTGGTCTTGCAGCGCACAAGCTAGGACGGCTTCCACTCAACTTGCTCGATCGATTCTGCACCCTCAGCGATGACGTGATCAGCGAACGGGTAGCGCGTGCGCGACGAGTGTGAGACACTGCGGGCATCCGCGGTGCGTGCAACGCCCTCGGTCATAAAAATGAAAGCGAGGGAGCAAGCAATGTCAGGGACGGACAAATCCTCTACGACCAGGCGTGATCTTCTTCAGTCGGCGGCGTTCGCCGGCGCAGCGACTGCGCTGTTCGGCGGTTTGGGCGTGAGCCCGGCGCTCGCGCAGGCCGCACGTTCCGAAAAACCGCTGAAGGCCGCGTTCTCCAACGCCGGCCTGCAGGCCACCTGGTGCGCGCAGGGCAAGCAGGCCGCGGAATGGTGGGGCAAGCTGTTCAACGTCGAGGTCACCTGGTTCGACGGCCAGCTCGACGCCGTCAAGCAGCGCGCCGCGATCGACAACATGGCGTCGCAAAAATGGGATTTCGTCGCCATCCAGGCGTTCGGCATCGGCACCCTGACCCAGCCGGTGCAGAAGATGATCAGCGCCGGCACCCCGGTCATCGACATGGACACGCTGATCGCACCGCTCGACCAGATCAACGTCCACTCCTTCCTCGCCCCCGACAATGAATTTATGGGCGCTTCGGTGACGCAGGCGCTCTGCAATGCCATGGGCGGCAAGGGCAAGATCATCATGACCCAAGGCGCCCTCGGCCACACCGGCGCGCAAGGCCGCGCCAAGGGCTTCAATACGGTCGTCAAGCAATTCCCGAACATCGAGGTGCTCGATACCCAGCCCGCCGATTGGGACGTCACCAAGGCCGCGCGTCTGTGGGAGACCTATCTGACAAAATACCCGCAGATCGACGCCGCCTTCTTCCACAATGACGACATGGCGCTCGCCGCCTACAACATCATGAAGGCGCGCAACCGCACCAACATCCTGATCGGCGGCGTCGATGCCATGCCGCCGGCGATCCAGGCCGTCAGCGAAGGCCGGATGTTCGCCACCGTCCGCAATCCTTCATGCCGTATCCATGGCGGCGCCATCGTCGCGGGCGTCGCCGCGGTGACCGGGGGCGAGAAGAGCGGTCAGGGCATTCCGAAGCACGTGATAACGGACGGCCCGGTCGTGACCAAGGCCAACGCCGCGGGCATGCAGTGGATGGAGAATCATTTCCTGATCTGAAGCCTGATGATTCCGCAACGCGCACCCATCCTCGAACTGCGAGGGATCACCAAAGCCTTCGGCGGCGTCGAGGCGCTTCGCGGGGTCGATTTTGCGCTGTTCGCCGGCGAGATCCATGGTCTCGTCGGCGAAAACGGCGCGGGAAAAAGCACGCTGATGAAGATCATCGCCGGCGTGCACGCGGAATTCTCCGGCCATATTGCACTGGATGGGAAGGACACCCGTTTCCGTTCGACCCGCGACGCGCATGCGGCCGGCATCGCCATGGTCCATCAGGAGCTGAGCGTCGCCCCTGATCTGTCGGTGGCCGAAAACGTCTTTCTCGGCACCCAGCCGACCAACCGCTACGGCCTCGTACAGTGGCGGCGCATGGCGCGCGAGGCCGGCGAGCAGCTCGCCAAATTTGGCATCGACGTCGATCCAATGTCGCGGCTCGGCGACCTGCCGATCGGCATGCAGCAGTTGATCGAGATCGCCCGCGTCCTGTTCTCGGGCGCCCGCATTGTCATTCTCGACGAGCCGACCTCCGCCCTCTCGCCGCCTGAGGTCGAGCGCCTGTTCGCGACGCTGCGGCGGCTGCGCGACGAGGGTTGCGCCATCGTCTTCATCTCGCATTTCATCGAGGACATCCTGCGCGTCTCCGATACGGTGACGGTGTTCCGCAACGGGCGGAAAGTCGCCGAGACGGAATCCGCCGCGACCAGCAAGGCCGCGTTGATCGAAGCCATGATCGGCAAGGGCAGCGAGGCGCTGGGCGAGACCTATACCGACGACATCATGCTGCCGCCGCCAACCGATCGTCCGGCGGTGCTGAAGGCGGACGAGCTCACGCTCGCCCGCAGCCTGCAGGACGTTTCGTTCGAGGCCCGCGGCGGCGAAGTTTTGGGCATCTACGGCTTCATGGGCTGCGGGCAGCTCGAGCTGGCGCGAATCCTGTTCGGCAAGATCAAGCCCGACCGCGGCACGCTGATCGTGGGCGGCGAGCCCAAGACCTTCGCCAGCACCGCGGCGGCGCGGCGCGCCGGCGTCGCCTTTGTTCCCGAGAGCCGCCGCGCCATGCTGTTCCACCAGGAGCCGGTCTACAAGAACATCTCGATCAGCGTGCTGGGCCGGATCTCTGCCCTGTTGCTCAAGCCCGCACGCGAGCGCTCGATCGCTGCGCGCCAGGTCGAACAGTTGCAGATCAGGCCCGCCGCCGTCGAACTCGAACTCGGCATGCTGTCCGGCGGCAATCAGCAGAAGGTGGCGCTGGCGAAATGGCTGAGCTATCCGCCGCGCCTGCTCGTGCTGTGCGAGCCGACGCGGGGCATGGACGTCGGCGCCAAGAACGACGTCATCAACATCGTCAGAGATCTGCGCGCCAAGGGACTGGCCGTGATCGTGCTTTCGACCGAACCGGAGACGGTGCTGTCGCTGGCCGACCGCATCATCGTCCTCAAGCGCGGCGTAGTCGTGCGCGAATTCACTCACGAGATGGTCAGCAAGGACCGCCTGCTGCAAGCGGCTTGAGGAGAACTTTGAATGGCGAGCAGTGACAGCGCGACAGTCCCGGCGGATCGCAAGCGGCCGCGCAGCATTGGCAGGTTCCTGCGCTCGCAGATGCGCAACATCGCGCCGTTCCTAACGCTGATCTGCCTTACCGGCTTCTTTGCCGCCGCCAGCCCGTCGTTTGCGACGCTCGACAATTTCGGCAACATCCTGACCCAGGTGTCGGTGACCGGCATCATCGCCGTCGGCCTCACCTTCGTGATCCTGTGCGCCGAGATCGACCTGTCGATCGCCAGCATCGCCAACGTCACCGGCATCGCGGTCGCTTATTTCACGCTGCAGGAATCCTACGTCAACATCGCCAACGTGCCGATGCCCGGCTGGGCCGCGGTCATGCTGGCGCTCGCGCTCTGCGCCCTGCTCGGCGTCGTCAACGCTTTCGGCCTCACCGTGATCGGCATCCCCTCCTTCATCATGACGCTGGCGATGATGCAGATCGCCGCGGGCATTTCCGCGCTGCTGGTGCGCGGCCAGATCGCCTACAAGGTGCCCGACGTGATCACGACGCTCGGATCGGGATCGATCGGCGGTATCCCCTGCATCGTGATCGTGGCCGCGCTGATGTTGCTCGCCGGCCACCTGGTGCTGACCTACACCCGCTTCGGCCGCTACGTTTACATGGTCGGCGGCAACCGCGAGGCGGCGGAATATTCCGGGCTCAACGTCAAGCTCATCCTCGGCAGCGTGATGGTGATCGCGGCGGTCTGCTCGGGCATCGGCGGCATGCTCGGCGTCGCCCATTTCGGCAGCGCGCAGCAGAACGAGTTCGACACCTACCTGCTCGACTCGATCGCCGCCGTCGTGGTCGGCGGCACCAGCCTGTTCGGCGGCCGCGGCGGCATCGGCAACACCATCGTCGGCCTGTTCGTGCTCGGCGTCCTCAACAACGGCCTCGACCACGTCAACATCGACAGTTTTCTGAAGATCCTGATCCGCGGCCTGATCCTGCTCGCAGCGCTGGTGATCAACGTCTATGCGCAGCGGCTGCGGGAAAGGTCGGTTGATTGAAGGCAGCGTTCCAGGCCGCGAACCCATAAATCTGCCGAGGGCGGACTTCTTGCCAGAGTCCGCAATGCGTCCCGTGGACGCGACGGGTCGGTCATCTCGCCACGAAATCATCCGCGTCAAAGTCATCGTATTGTCAGCGCAAAAATTCGAGGCGCGCTTCCAATCCGCCGCCATCACGATTGGCGAGCGTGAGCGTCCCGAGAAGCGCGCTGGTAAGTTGCTGGGCGATGGCAAGGCCAAGCCCGGTGCCGCCGGTTTCGCGATTGCGCGAAGCCTCGACCCGATAAAACGGCAAGAATACCGACTTCAGATGCTCGTCGGGAATACCGGGGCCCCGGTCCGATACGGTGATCGTGATGCCGTTCGACCGCTGCGCATCGATGGCGACTTCGACATCCTCGCCGAATTTCAGGCCGTTATCGATCAGGTTGATCATGATGCGGCGCAAGGCCTGCGGGTGCGTGAGAATCGTCACCCCGCGTTCTCCGGAAAAGCGAAGAGATTTTCCGGCGTCGGAATAGTCGCAGACGAGGCTGTCGATAAGGGCATGCAGGTCGGTCTGACACCGCTGCTTGCTGAGCTCGTCGCGTCCGCGGGCCAGGGCAAGACCCTGCTTGACGAGCGTCTGCATTTCCTGCAGGTCGCCCTGCAGCCTTTCCTTGGCGTCGCTGTCACCCAGGAAATCAGCGCGCAGCCGCATGCGCGTGATCGGAGTCTGAAGACGGCGCGCTATCCCCGCCAGAATCTGGATCCGCTCCACAGCCTGCCCGGCAATGCGTCGCTGCATGGCGTTGAATGCGGTAGCGGCGCGCGCCACTTCCTTCGGACCATCCTCCGGGAGCAACTCGCCGCGCAGATCCGAACCCAGGCTGTTGGCCGCGCGCTCGAGGCGCACCAGCGGTTGTGTCGCGAGCTTCACGGCAATCCAGGTGAGGAACGCGAGAGCAAAGAGTTGAACGGCGAACGCCGTCGGCAACCAGGGCGAAATCACCGTCCTCTGTGCGACGAATTCGACCATCAACGGGCTGCCGTCCTTCAGGTGAACGAGCCAGCCCAGCCGCCGTCGATTCAGTGGATCGAGGTAGAAGATAGATTTCGCGTCGTGGCCGGCCCCTAGCATGGCCCTCAAACGCGCCAGGCGCTCTTGTCGTCGTTTGGATGGCGCCGCTTCTATCTCTCCCCCACCTCCGAGAACGTACCGATATGTAGGTCGACTGAGACGTTCGAGCCAGGCGGACCGTTCTTCGGTCTTGACCCGGTCGAGGATAGCGACCGTGGTCGCGATGTACCTGATGAAATAGTCATCCCCTATCTCGCGGCTGAGGCCGAAGACATTAAAGGCAACCAGACCAAAGGACAGCACATGTGTAGCCAGGAGACCGCCGAACAGGATGATCGCCAGCCGGCGGAACAGTGAGTCCGGCCAAAGACGCGCCGCCGTACGCCGAAAACGGGCGCTCATGACGGCTCCCGCAATGCTTCGACGGCGACATGCGCGGTGGCCCCGGGGCCAATGTCGTCGTACTCCCGCGCCAGGGCAAGGCCCTGTTTGACGAGCGTCTGCATTTCCTGCAGGTCGCCCTGCAGCTTTTCCTTGGCGTCGCTGTCACCCAGGAAATCAGCGCGCAGCCGCATGCGCGTGATCGGAGTCTGAAGATCGTGCGAGATCGCCGCCAGAATCTGGATCCGTTCCGCGACCTGCTCGGCAATGCGGCGCTGCATGGCGTTGAACGCGGTAGCCGCGCGCGCCACTTCCTTCGGACCATCCTCCGGGAGCGGCTCACCGCGCAAATCCGAACCCAGGCTGTTGGCCGCGTGCTCCAGGCGCGCCAGCGGTTGCGTCGCGAGCTTTACGGCAAGCCAGACGAAGAATGCGATAATACAGAGTTGAACGGCGAGCGCCGCCGGCAACCATGGCGAAATGGTTGCCCCCTGCCCGAAGATCTCGAGCGTCAGCGGGCTACCGTCCTTCAGATGCATGAGTATGCCCCGTCGCGATCGCGTCGGTGGATCGAGGTAGACAAAATTCGCCTCGTAGGCGGGCCCCAGCAGGGCCCGCAAACGCGCGATGTTTGCTTGCCGTCGTTTGGGTGGCTCCGCTTCCAGCTCTCCCCCATCTCTGAGAACGTATCGATAGTGCAGTCGAGAGATGCGGTCGAGCCAAGCGGGTCTTTCTTCAGGCTTGACGTAGTCCAGGATAGCGACCGAGTCCGCGACGTCCACGGCAGCAAATTTATTCCCCAGTTCGTCTTCGATAGCCATGTGGTCGAGGACAATCAAAACGAAGGCCAGCACATGTGCAGCTACAAGGCCGGAAAACAGAATCATCGCCAGCCGGCCGAACAGGGAGCCCGGCCAAAGACGCGCCGCCATACGCCGAAAACGGGCGCTCATGACCGCTCCGGCAATGCCTCGACGGAGACTGCAAAGACGTAGCCTTCGCTACGCACCGTCTTGATGTAGGACGGCTCCCGGGCGTCGTCGCGCAATCGCTGGCGAAGGCGGCTGACAAGAAGGTCGATTGACCGATCGTAGACTTCGGTCTCACGGCCTTGCGTCAGGTCGAGCAGCTGATCGCGATTGAGGACATGTTGAGGGTGATCGAGAAACACGCGCAACAATCGGTATTCGGCGCCACTCAACGAGACCACGGTTTCGTTGGAGTCGACCAGGAAACGCCCGGTCGTATCGAGCTTCCATTCGCCGAAGCGAAAGAGGCGGGCTTTTTCCGATGCCGCAAGGTTGCGGGGCAGCATCTCGGCCCTGCGCAAAACCGAGCGGATTCGTGCGAGCAGCTCGCGCGGGGCAAACGGCTTCGTGAGATAGTCGTCCGCCCCCATCTCAAGGCCGACGATACGGTCTGCTTCATCGCCGCGCGCCGTCAGCATCAGGATCGGAATGTCATAGGGTTGATTTGCGCGCAAGTTGCGACAGAGCGTGAGGCCGTCGTCCCCGGGCAGCATGAGGTCAAGCACGATCAGATTGACCCGGTGGTTTGCGAGAACCTCGCGCATCTGCCGGCCGTTGGCCACCGTAGTGACCCGATAGCCGTTGCCGACAAAATATCGGTCCAGCAGTTCGCGCAAACCCAAGTCATCGTCGACGACGAGAATGTGGTCCGAATTGCCCATACACGCCATAGTACCCAACCGGCGAGGCAAGCGACATCCTATTTTGTAACGTAATGTATCGACCCGCCGGCCTGACATGGAAAATTTCAAAATGGGCACAAACGGAAATTCGCGAGACACATCGGACACTTCCAGTTGGGGCTTCTCGTCTTTTTTGGAGGCGGTGTCGATGAACCTGGACAAGGACATGCTCGCCTTGCCCGCCGAGGCCAAATTGAGCGCGCCCGCGCCGTCCTGGGACGGCATTAATGTCCGGATTTGGGAGAACGTCTCATGAGAATGTCGTCAAGCCTATTTGCACCCTCAGCTGTCGCGATCCTGTCAACGGCATTGTTGTGCGGCCTGAGCGGTACGGCAATGTCGCAAACCGCAACGGGCTCAACCACCCCGCTTCCTGCCGTCACGGTCGACGCGCCGAAGCAGGTGGCAAGGCCGCTTCGGCCGGCGGTAAGGTCACAAAGGCCCGCTCGGGTGGCACACACGGTTGCATCTCCCCGGAGATCGCCAGCCGCGGCAATACGATCGACTTCGCCAGGTGCCATACTGGCGGGGCCAGGTACAACCATGGAGAAGCTTGCCGCGTTCGAGAAAATCTCCAACAATTGCAACGATGGTTGCCAAACAAGTTTCAAGTACGGCAACCAACCCTGGAATGGATGCTCGGTGTCGGGGGGGGTTCCGCCTCCTTTTTCGCCAACGTGCAGAAACGTACACAACTACAAAACCTATGCTGAGTGCCAGAACAGCAGACTGTTTTTGGGTGGGAGCAACGCTGGCGCATGGTGGTATTGCAGCAGCCTGCTCGCCGGAGGGAAGTTGGCCGGGGAGAAGCCTCAGGTCGCAGAACTCAAGCGATCAGGGCGTCGCTAGTCCATACCGCCCGCTGGCTGCGCAAGTCTGGCCAAGTCCGCAATCCGCCGAAAGCGGAAGTAGATTACGCTTGGCCAGCCGCTAGCCTTTACCCACCGAATCCTGCTCGCGGCGCTGGTGATCAACGTCTATGCGCAACGGCTGCGGGAAAGGTGCATTCCAGGCCGTGAACCCAAATCAACACGCGGGTTGCGACAATGCGTCTCTCCTGTGCGCGGGAGAGAAGAATCGCGAACGATTGAGGGGCCTGCCTCGCTCGGAGACAGACCCCTCAACCGCTTCTCTCGGGAAGAGAGTCGTTAGAACACCTTGTCCACCGGCAGGCCGAGCGCCATCGAGCCGGCATATTGCGCCTGCGGGCCGGCCTGCAGCGGGTGGTAGCGGGCGGCCTGGATGTCGCGGAAGCGGCGCTCCAGTCCGGTGGCACGGTAGAAGCCGGCGCCGCCGGCGAGCTCCATCGCAAGCTCCACGGTGGCAATGGCGTGGCGCGCGACGAGCGTGCGGCCCGTCATCACCTGATTGATGGTCTCGGCCGAAGGCGCATCGAGCCGCACCGCCGCCAGCATGTGTTCGCGGGCAAGGCGCGCACCAGCCAGTTCGGTGTCCATGCGGCCGGCGAGCTGGATCATGTGGTTGTCGACCTTCTTCTTTTTCGCGACACCAACCGCGATGTCGCGGGCGCTCTCGGCGACGCCGAGATAGACCGAATAGATCAGCGGGAACGCGATGGTTGCGATGATCTGGAACAGCGGATGCCATTCGCCGGCCTTGCGCTTCACCGCGACGGCGGCCTCCGGCACCACATGGCCGTCGATCATGACGTCGTTGGAGCCGGTGCCGCGCATGCCGAGCGTGCGCCAGTTGTCCATCACCTTCACCTGCGGCGAGTTCATCGGCAGACCGAAGTGCAACACCTGCGCCGGTTCGCCTTCGCTCTCCAGCACGGCGGTGGTCATGAACAGGTTCGCGGCTGGTGAGCCGGAGGCAAACACCTTGCGCGCGGTGATGCGATAGCCGCCGTCGACCTTCTCGGCCTTGCCGGAGCCGCCGATCCAGTCGCTGCCGCCGCTCGACAGCAAAAAGATGCGCTCGGCAGCGATGCGCTTGAGCAAGGGCTCGACGGGCGCCGCCTTCTGCACCTTCCAGCGCCAGGCGGGAATTGCGACCTGATGGGTGTGCATGGAAAACGCCAGCGCGGTAGAGCCGCAATGCTGGCCGAGGATGCGCAGCATTTCGGCGAGCTCATCGATACTGGCGCCGCCGCCGCCAAGCTCAGTGGGCACGCCGGCCTCGACCAGGCCCGCTTCCTTCAGCGCGGCAAAATTCTCGGCGACGAACTGGTCCTCGTCGGTGGCGGTGGCGGTGGCGGCGCGCTCGGCGAAGATGGGGCCGAGCTCGCGGGCGATCTCGACGGGGCTGCGGTGCGTTGTCGCATCGACGGCGCGTGCTGCGTTGCTGCTCATGGTGATCCCTCCATTCATTGGGACATTCGCCGGTAAGCGAGATGTCTAATGCCCCGGAAACTAGGCCCGGGCGCAAGATCCCTCCAGTTCAGGAAGTGTACTGCCGCGCCGGCGATGCCCCACAAGCAAAACAGCCCACTGTAAACACTGGATTATTCGCTTCCATGTGACAGCCGACAGGCTAGAGCGGTATAGTATCTGTACTGCCCCCGCGCGTGCATGAGGAGATTCCCGTTGCCCGACATAAGCGAACGCGGAAGCTACGGGCAGTTCTGCCCGGTGGCGATGGCGTCAGAGATCTTCTGCAACCGCTGGACCGCGCTGGTGCTGCGCGAATTGCTCTGCGGCACCACGCGCTTCAACGAACTGCGCCGCGGCGTGCCGCGGATGTCGCCGACACTGCTGTCGAAGCGGCTGAAGGAGCTGGAAGAGGCCGGCGTGATCGTCCCGGTGCCAACCGGTCAGCACGGCGTGGTGGACTACAAGCTGACCGAGGCGGGCGAAGATCTGCGCGGCATCGTCATGTCGCTCGGCTTCTGGGGGCAGCGCTGGGTCGAGTCGACGCTGTCGCTGAAGAATCTCGATCCCGGGCTGTTGATGTGGGACATGCGGCGCAACCTGCAGCCGACGCCGCTGCCGCCCCGCCGCACCACCATCAACTTCATCTATCCGGAGATGCGGCCCGACCGGAAATCATGGTGGCTGGTGGTCGATCGCGAGAAGGTCGACCTCTGCCTCACCGATCCCGGCTACGACGTCGACCTCTATGTCAGCTGCCCCCTGCGCTCCATGACCGCGGTGTGGATGGGCGTCGCCAAGCTCAACAGCGAAGTCGAGGCCGGCCGCATCAAGGTCACCGGCGATAGCTCGATCGCCAAATCGATGCAGCAATGGCTGGGACTCAGCCCCTTCGCGCAGGGGCAAAGGGCTGTGGTGTAGCTGGAAGCGGGCCGTTACGGTTAGAACCGGAGGGTCCTTCTTGTTCGGCTTATCCTGAGCCTGTTCGGCGGCCGCGGCGGCATCGGCAACACCATTGTCGGCCTGTTCGTGCTCGGCGTCCTCAACAACGGCCTCGACCACGTCAACATCGACAGCTTCCTGAAGATCCTGATCCGGGGCCTGATCCTGCTCGCGGCGCTGGTGATCAACGTCTATGCGCAGAAGCTGCGGGAGCGGACGGTGGAATGACGGCGGCATTCCAGGCCGTGAACTCATAGATCTGCCCGAGGGCTTTCGCCGAGCTGATATCTTTGTCGATCATATCCTGAAGGACGCCCCCTATTCGGGAATACCGGCCTTGATCAAGCCCTCCGCGAACACCTCGCAATGGGCGAAGCCGCGCAGATTGTTGCGCAGCACGCCCACCCTCAGCGGTGGCCCGACCTTGTTGCGGCGGGCGGTGAATTCCTCCGCCTCTTCGATCAGGCCGAGATGCCCGCAGCAGCTGATGAGCGCATTGTAGTGCCCGGCGAATTCGGCATCGGCGGCGACCGATGCCCGGACATGTGGCAGCGCCTCCGCAAAGCGCCGCGCCGCGAGCAACGCCAAACCGTGGATCGTGGTGTAAAGGCCGGCAAAGGAATCCAATGGGCTCATGCGAAGCGCTTTTGCAGTTTCGGCGATCGCATCATCGAAGCGACCCGCCCGCAACAACGCCCAGCCATAAGCCGTGCGCGCGAGCGCGAAGCTGGGATTGAGGTTGAGGGCGGCCTGGTGCTCGGCCAGCGCGCGCTGGTGTTGGCAGGAGGTGCTCAAGTTGAGGCCGACGGTCATGTGGGCCCACGGCTCGCCCTGGTCGAGGCGCAGCGCCTCCTGGGCGTGCAAGGCGCTCTGCCTGTAGCCCTCGGAGCGGTCTTCAACGTAATAGTAGAGCGTGGCCCACCAGATCGCCCAGCTGAGCGTGGCGTGCGCTCGCGCATAGTTCGGGTCGATCTCTATGGCGCGGCGCAGCAAGCGTTGCGCCTCTTCATTGTGCTTGCGGCCAAACTTGTTAATGAGGTCGATGGCGCGGACCACGAGTCCCCAGACATCGACGCTTTCAGGCGGCTGTCGGGTGGCACGATAGCCCTCCTGGGCGTAGAGGTGCGGCTCGATCGCGGCAACGATGTTTTCCGTAATCTCGTCCTGGACCGTGAAGATGTCGTGCAGTTCACGATCGTATTTCTCCGCCCAGATGTGCTTGGCCGTCTCCCCATCGATGAGCTGGCCCGTGATGCGGATGCGCTGGCCAGCCGTGCGTACGCTGCCCTCCAGGACGTAGCGCACGCCCAGATCGCGGGCGATTGTCCTCACATCGACGGCTTTGTCTTTGTAGACAAAGGCCGAGTTGCGGGCGATGACGAAGAGCCAGCGAAGCCGGGACAGCGCCGTGGTGAGATCCTCGGTGACGCCGTCCGCGAAGTACGCGCGCTCCGGATCGTCACTGAGGTTCGTGAACGGCAGGACCACGATGGACGGCCTGTCCGGCAATGGCAGAGCTGGCGGAGCCGACGCGGCAGCGGCCAAGCCGACGTTGACCCGAAATACCTGCAACGGGTCAGCGATGTTTTTCAAACGCTGCTCACCCATATCAGCGTACTGGGCGGCGATCTTACCCTTGACCTGTTCGTATGCGGAACGCGACAAGCAGATTCCGCCGGGTTCAGCAATTCCTTCGAGTCGCGCTGCGATATTGACACCATCGCCCAGAATGTCATCGCCCTCGACCAGCACCTCGCCGAGATTGATGCCGATGCGGTATAGCACGCGCTGTTCCGCGATCAGCTTGGCGTTGCGTCGGGCCATTAGCTTCTGCACTTTGATCGCGCATTCGACCGCTGCCACCACCGATGGGAACTCAATGAGCACGCCGTCGCCCATGGTCTTGAAAATCCGTCCGTCGTGCTTTCCGACGATCGGCCGCATTGCCGCTAGATGGTCACGCAAGCGGCGCGCTGTCCCTGCCTCGTCCAAGCCCATGAGTCGGCTGTAACCAGCCACATCGGCGGCAAGGATCGCTGCAAGCCTGCGTTCGACCCGCTGCTGTGCCATGGACTGCTCTCCAGGCTACGGCTTGCGGCACTGTACCACAATGAGCGCACGGCTATCACCACGGGGGCGATATCTGGTTCTGCCGCCGCCATTATGGAGGTATGTCTGTTATGGGTCATTCGCAACCGGGTCGAACCAGCAGCAAGTCCGCAATCCGCCGAAAGCGGAAGTGGACCACGCCCTAGCCAGCCGCTCGTCCTTACCCAGCGAAATCCGGCCGCCAGTCGCGCATTTCTCGTGCCGCTTTCGTCACATCGCCGATCGTGGGGAATGAGGACGATTCCACCATCATGGCACGCGCCAGCCGCAGGCTTCGCGCCTCGCAGACGGCGCGAAGCTTCGGATCCTCGATCAGTTCGAAGTCGATATTGTGCGCGAGACCGAGGATGCGGCGGATGATCTTGGCCGCGGCAAACCCGACGGTGTCGCCAAACAGCTGTGCCATATAGGCCTGCCGTTCGGCCTCGAGGCGCGCCGCACCATCAGTGCCGGCAAACAGCGATGCCGGATAGGCATCGCCCTTCGCTTCGGTGCGCCACAACTCGACGAATTTTCGCGTGAATTCCGTCCACACGCCCTCGACCGTCTGCAGCAGCCACGCTTCGAAGGCGCGCCGGTCGCCGGGCGAGGTTTCGTGACCGCTGGAGGCGAGATAGGCCATGAGGAGATTGCCGATCACGGCGCCGATATCGAACGCCATCGGCCCATAGAACGCGAATTCGGGATCGATCACCTTCGTCTCGCGATCCGTCACCATGATCGAGCCGGTATGAAGGTCGCCGTGGATCAGTGCTTCCGGCGAAGCCATGAACTTCAGCTTGAGCCTGGAGATCGCGACGTGCAGGTCGAGATCCCCGCGAAAGCGCGCCGCGGTCGCATCCAGCCAGGGCTGTGTCCAGCGGTTCTGTTCGGCGACGCGGTATGGATCGGTGAAGATCAGGTCCTCGGTAATCTTGCACAGCGCATGATTGCCGGCAAAGGCGGCAATGCCTTCCTTCTTCTCCGCGGCGGGGACCGCGAGATCGGAGCTGAAGAACAGCGTTCGCGCCAGAAAATTCGTGATGTCGTCGACGAAGCGCGGATAAGTGGTTCCGGCCACCAATCCCTTGCGCATGATGATATGCGGCTCAAGAAACTCCATCGCGATCAGCGCAAGCGCTTCATCGTGGTGGAGGACCACCGGCACCAGCCCGGGCGCCAGCCGGGCCTGATGGGTGAGCGCCAGATGTTCGTAGTGCGAGCGCGACAGCGGCAGCGGCCAGCTCTCGCCGACCAGGCGCACATAGGGCAGCGCCTGCTTGACGGCGATGCTGCCAGCCCCGCCGCGCACGATGAAGACGAGGTTGAGATTGCCGTCGCCGACCTCGCTGATCGACCAGGTGGCCGGCGCACCGCCAAGCTGGCTTGCGATCGCGGGAAGCTGCGCGAGATAGTCGCGCAGATCGGCTTCGCGCAGAATTCGGTATTGGTTCGGCCGGGGGGTATCCAACACTCGCTCGCGTGCGGTCATCGGTCGTCGCCTCCGGTTGTTGACGCCTGAGCTTCGGTCTCAATCCCGCTCGAGGAAGTTGGAACCGATGTCGGCTTTTTTCTTGATCGGATCGTAGTCGCAATAGACGCTGTCGGCGACCAGTGTGTAGCTCGCGATGATCGTATCCTTGTTGAGCTTGACCGAATTCAGGCCGATCGCCGCGGTCTGTTTGCCGCCGTTCCATTTGAACGGCGTCGAGCTCTGCGCTTTCTCGCAGGCTACGACCGCGTCGGGAAAGACCGCCTGCTCGACGAAGGCTTTCACCGTTCGAAGCTGCGTCTGCGTCTTCCAATTCATGTAGAACGACCCGCCAAGGCCGGCGGCGAGCAGGATCACCAGAGCAATCATGATGCGTTGAAAAGTCATTTCTGTTCTCCCGGCAAGCTAGTGCCTGGCCTCGCCGCGCCGCAAAATGTGCATTGACCCCTGTGCTCTAGAGCGTGATGACTTCTCTTCGATTCGTCATCCCACTCTAGCTCCTTGTTTGAGCATGATCTTTTCGGAAAACCGGTACCCACTTTTCCGGATCATGCTCTAGAACGGCGTCCCCATCAGCTTGGCCAGCCGCTCGATATTAAAGAATCCCTGATAATAGGCCCACATCGCGATGGCGAAAATGACCGCCGATATGATCGTGGTCCAGATCAGCTTGCGGCCCATCCGCGCCAGGACCGGCGCGCCGGGATCGGTGCCGGGCGCGCCCGCGCCGTCCTCGTGCTGGCTGCGCACGCCGAACGGCAGCGTCACGAACAGCACGACCCACCACAACACGAAGTAGATCGCGAACATCGTCGAGATGTTGTAGGCCATAAGGGTTCAGGCCTGTTCTATTTCGACGAGCGCGCCGGAAAAATCCTTTGGATGGAAAAACAGCACCGGCTTGCCGTGGGCGCCGATCTTGGGCACGCCGTCGCCGAGCACGCGCGCGCCCTCGCTGATCAGCTTGTCGCGCGCCACGATGATGTCGGGCACGTCGTAGCAGATGTGATGGATGCCGCCGTCGGCGTTGCGCTCGACGAATTTGGCGATCGGCGAGGCGTCGCCGAGCGGCTGGATGAACTCGATCTTGGTATTGGGCAGCGTCACGAACACAGTGATGACGCCGTGCTCCGGCAACGGCACCGCGCCGGAGATTTCAGCGCCGAACGCGCCGCCATAAATCCTGGCCGCCTTCTCGGCGTCCTTGACCGCAATCGCGACATGATTGAGCCGGCCCAGCATCGTTGCTCCTCCCCTAGTACCCAATTCCGCGGAACACGCGCTAGATCGTCAGCACATGCACGAGGCAGATCGGCTTCTTGCCCCAATGTTCGTTCAGCACCGCGCGTACCGCGCGACGTACCGATTCCGCAGTGGCATCGGCATCGCGCCGCCGCGCCCGCGGCAGGCCTTCCACGGTCGATACCACCACATCGAACACGATGTCGTCGAGGGGTTCGCCGGCCGTATTCTTCTCGGGGATGCCGACCAGATCGACCTCGGGATCGTCGGCCAGCTCGCCCTTGTCGGTCATCGCGATCGCCACGAAGGCACAGCCGGCAAATCCCATCCGGCGCCGCTCCACCACGGCGCGCGACTTGGAATCCTCCAGGATCGTGCCATCCTTGTAAATCCGGCCCGAAGGTAGTTGGTCGATGATGCCGGGGTCGCCGGGGCCGAGCTTGACCAGGTCGCCGTTTTTGCAAATCAGGACCTTCGGCACACCCGCGGTGCGCGCCAGCTTGGCGTGCTCGGACAGATGCAGGGCTTCGCCATGCACGGGGATCAGCAGCTGCGGACGCACCCAGGAGATCATGTCGCGCAGTTCGTCGCGGCGAGGATGGCCGGAGACATGGACCAGATCGGTGCGGTCGGTGATGACCTCGATGCCCTGCGTAACCAGGCCGTTGATGATGCTGCCGACCGCCTTCTCGTTGCCGGGAATGGTGCGCGAGGAGAAGATTACGCAGTCGCCCTTGTTCAGCGTCACCTGCGGATGGTCGTCATTGGCAATGCGCGCCAGTGCCGCGCGCGGCTCGCCTTGGCTTCCCGTGCACAGCGCCAGCACCTTGTCCGGCGGGAAATGGCCGTAAAGATCGGCGCCGCGGAAATTCTGCACACCGTCGAGATAGCCGGTTTCGCGCGCGACCTGCACCACCCGTTCCATGGCGCGGCCGACCACGACCACTTCGCGGTCGGCGGCCTTGGCGGCGTCCGCGACCGCCTTCAGGCGCGCGACGTTGGAGGCGAAGGTGGTGACGGCGACCCGGCCCTTGGCGGCCTTTACCAATTTCGTAATTGTCGCGGCGACCTCGGTCTCCGAGGGCGAGCGCCCGTCCCGCACCGCATTGGTGGAATCGCCGACCAGCGCCAGCACGCCCTCGTCGCCCAGTTCGCGCAGACGGCGCTCGTCGGTCGGCAGGCCTATGATGGGCGTCGGATCGATCTTCCAGTCGCCGGTGTGCAGCACGGTGCCGACCGAGGTGTGGATCGCCAGCGCGTGCGATTCCGGAATCGAATGCGCAACCGGGATGAACTCGACGTTGAACGGGCCGAGATGGACACGCCCCCCTGAAGGCACCACCGTGACCGGAATTTTCGGCGGATTGCGCTCGGCCGCCAGTTTGGCCTCGAACAGAGCCGCGCTGAACTTGGTCGCGTAGATCTTGCATTGCAGCTTCGGCCAGAGATCGATGATGGCCCCGAAATGGTCCTCATGGGCGTGCGTCAGCACCAGGCCCATCAGGTTCTTACGTTCCTTCTCCAGGAAGCGGATGTCGGGCATGATCAGGTCGATGCCCGGCAAATGCTCCTCGTCGCCAAAGGAGACGCCGAGATCGACCGCAAGCCAGGATCGCTCGTGGCGGTTGCCGAGCCCGTAGATCGACAGGTTCATGCCGATCTCGCCGACGCCGCCGAGCGGCGCAAAGGTCAGTTCATCTGGTCTAGCCATCAGGCAGCTCCCACGGAGGCCGCCGAGCCAAAATAAACCTCGCCCGCGGCGATCGGGAGGTGTTTGCCTTCTGCGGTCCGCACGATCAGGCAGCCGCTTTCATCTATCGTGTCGAACGTGCCTGCGATAGTCGCAGTTCCGGTTTGGATTGCGACCGGCTCACCGAGGCCGGCGGCGCGCGCCAGCCACAGCCGGCGGATTTCGGCAAAGCCGCGACCGTTGTCCCAGATGCCGCGGAACTCGACCCAGGCGTCCGATAGCACGGCGAACAGCTCCTCGGCGCCGACATGGACACCTAGCGCCGCCAGCGAAATGGCTGGCGTCGGCGTGCCGGTGGGGGCTGCGACCACATTGGTACCGATCCCGACCACGACAGCCAGCCGGTTGCCGGCGACAGCTTCGGCTTCGAGTGAAATACCGACCAGCTTCTGCTTCTCGACCAGCACGTCGTTCGGCCATTTCAGCAGGAATTTCAACGGGTCAGAGCCGGCGCTTCGCAGATTGGCTTCGATGCTCACCTGCTGCAGGGCGGTCGCGATCGCGAGCCCGGCGGCAAAGCCCAATGTCGCGGCGGTCGCGGGCGGGACGTCGATGATCTCGAGAACGCTGCTGGCAAGGTTGCCGCGCGGCGCGATCCAGGCGCGCTGGCGCCGTCCCTTTCCTGCCGTCTGCTCTGTCGTGACGAACCAAGTCGATCCGGGCTCACCACTGCGGGCGTGCGCCATGGCCTCGGTATTGGTCGAACCGACCTGGTCAAAGGCGGCGAGACGGTAACCCGCCGATAAGGCCCGGGAACCGAGCGCGAAGGCCATCTAGAAAAGCGACTTCGCCGCGGCCGCGGCCACACTGACCAGCAGCCCCGGATAGACGAAGAAGAAGATCGTGAAGATGCCCGTGATCGCCAGCACCACGCGCAATTCGGTGCGCATCGGATCGAGTTCGCCCGCCGGCTCGTCGAAATACATCACCTTGATGATGCTGAGATAGTAGAACGCGCCCACGACACTGGCGAGCACGCCGACCACGGCGAGCGTGAACAGGCCTGCCTTGATGGCGGCGACGAAGACGTACCATTTGGCGAAGAAACCCGCGAGCGGCGGAATGCCGGCCAGCGAGAACAGCAGCATCGCAAAGACGAAGGCGAGCAGCGGATTGGTGCGCGACAGACCGGCAAAGTCGCTGATCTGCTCCATCGGCTGGCCGTTGCGCTTCATGGTCAGGATGACCGAGAAAGTGCCGAGCGTCATCGCGACATAGATCGCGATATAGACCAGCACTCCCTGCGCGCCTTCGACGGTGCCGGACGCGAGCCCGACCAGCGCAAAACCCATATGGCCGATCGACGAATAGGCCATCAGGCGCTTGATGTTCTTCTGCCCGATGGCGGCAAACGAGCCCAGCACCATCGAGGCGATCGCCACGAACACGATGATCTGCTGCCACTGCGAGACGATGCCCGGGAATGCCGTCAGCGCCACGCGCGTAAACACCGCCAACGCTGCGACCTTCGGCGCGGAGGCAAAGAACGCGGTCACCGGCGTCGGCGCGCCCTCATAGACGTCGGGCGTCCACATGTGGAACGGCACCGCGGAGACCTTGAAGCAGAGGCCCGCGAGCAGGAACACCAGGCCAAACACGAGCCCGATATTGCCGGTTTTCGCAGCCGCCGCGATCCCGGCGAAGCTGACGGTGCCGGTAAAGCCGTAGATCAGCGAGGCGCCGTAGAGCAGCATGCCCGAAGACAGCGCGCCGAGCACAAAATACTTCAGGCCGGCTTCGGTGGATTTGGCGTTGTCGCGGTTGCTGGCGGCGACCACGT
This sequence comes from Bradyrhizobium sp. AUGA SZCCT0182, assembly GCF_018130185.1. NCBI lineage: Bacteria > Pseudomonadati > Pseudomonadota > Alphaproteobacteria > Hyphomicrobiales > Nitrobacteraceae > Bradyrhizobium > Bradyrhizobium sp. AUGA SZCCT0182. The sequence continues at coordinate 88,161 of NZ_JAFCLY010000006.1, forward strand.
AGAGCGCCAGACTCATCAGTTCCAGCCCGAGATAGAGCATGATCAGGTCGCCGGCCGAGATCAGCACCATCATGCCGAGCGTCGAGAGCAGCACCAGGATCGAATACTCAAAGATCCGCCGCGACGGATCGGACAGGAATTCCGCCGACAGGATCAGTGTCGCGCCAGAGCCGATCAGCGCCAGGATCTTTAGGAAACGCGCAAAATCGTCGACGATGAAGCTGCCGCCGAAGGTCGTGAGCTTGCCGGCCGGCAGCATCAGCTCCAGCAAGCCGGTCAGGATCAGCAGGCATACCGCAAGGCTTGTAACGAGTTTCGTCGTCCCCTCGCCGCCGCGATAGGCGCCGAGCATCAGCAGTGCCATGGCACCCGCGGCCAGCACCAGCTCCGGCAACACCGGCAGCAACTGATAACCTGCACTTTGGAAGCTCATGGAGGCGGCCTTACTGGATCAACGCGGCTGCCTTCACGGCAGTCACGGCGGTGTTGTAATTGTTGACGAGTTGCTGAACCGAGGCCGCCGACATGTCGAGCACCGGTTTCGGATAGACGCCGAACAGGATGGTGAGGAACACCAGCGGGAACAGCATCAGGCCTTCGCGGAACGTGAGGTCCTTGATGCTGGCGAGCGCCGGCTTGGTCAGGGTGCCGAACACCACCTTGCGATAGAGCCAGAGCGCATAGCCCGCCGAGAGGATCACGCCGAACGTGGCGAAGGTCGCGGTCGGGATCGAGACCTTGAAGGTGCCGATCAGCGTCATGAATTCGCCGACGAAGCCGCTAGTGCCGGGCAACCCGACATTGGCCATGGTGAACACCATGAACACCAGCGCGTAGAGCGGCATCCGGTTCACGAGGCCGCCGTAAGCGGCGATCTCGCGGGTGTGCATGCGGTCGTAGACGATGCCGACGCAAAGGAACAGCGCGCCCGAGACGATGCCGTGCGAGATCATCTGGAACACGCCGCCGGCCACGCCCTGCGTGGTGCCGGCGAAAATGCCCATGGTGACGAAACCCATATGCGCCACCGACGAATAGGCGATCAGCTTCTTGATGTCTTCCTGCATCAAGGCCACCAGCGAGGTGTAGATGATCGCGATCGCTGACAGCGAGAAGATGATCCAAGCGAAATCATGCGACGCCAGCGGGAACATCGGCAGCGAGAAGCGCAGGAAGCCGTAGCCGCCCATCTTCAACAGGATCGCCGCCAGGATCACCGAGCCCGCGGTCGGCGCCTCGACGTGGGCGTCCGGCAACCAGGTGTGCACCGGCCACATCGGCATCTTCACCGCGAACGATGCAAAGAACGCCAGCCATGCCCAAGTCTGCAGGGAACGCGGCACGGCGGTGTGCATCAGCGTCGGGATATCGGTGGTTCCGGCGTTCCAGTACAGCGCCATGATCGCCAGCAGCATCAAGACCGAGCCGAGCAGCGTATAGAGGAAGAACTTGAAGGACGCGTAGACCCGGCGCGGGCCGCCCCAGACGCCGATGATCAGGAACATCGGGATCAGGCCGCCCTCGAAGAACAGGTAGAACAGCACGAGGTCGAGCGCCGAGAAGGTGCCGATCATCAGCGTTTCCAACAGCAGGAACGCCATCATGTATTCGCGCACCCGCATCGTCACCGATTTCCAGCTCGCGATGATGCAGAACGGCATCAGGGCGGTGGTCAGGATCACGAACGGCAGTGAAATGCCGTCGACACCCATGTGGTAGGTGATGCCGCTCGCCAGCCACGACGCCTTTTCAATGAACTGGAAGTCCGGATTGGTCGCATCGAAGCGCCAGACCAGGATCAGCGAGACCGCAAAGGTCACCAGCGTGGTCCACAGCGCGATCCAGCGCGAGTTGCTTCTCGCCGCGTCGTCGTCGCCGCGGCTGATGTAGATCACCAGCGCGCCGAACAGCGGCAGGAAGGTGACGACCGAGAGAATGGGCCAGGTTGTCATCACTGGCCTCCCAAGCCGAACATGAACCAGGTGATTAGTCCGGCGACCCCGATCAGCATCGCAAACGCGTAGTGATAGAGATAGCCGGTTTGGATCTTCACGACGTTGCGGGTGACATCGAGCACCCGCGCGGAAATGCCGTCGGGGCCGAAGCCGTCGATGACATAGCCATCGCCCTTCTTCCACAGGAAGTGGCCGATCCATTTGGCCGGACGAACGAAGATCAGGTCATACAGCTCGTCGAAATACCATTTGTTGAGCAGGAACTGGTACAGCATCGGGTGCTGATTGGCGAGTTCGACCGGCAGATAGGGCCGGCGAATATAGAAGACGTAGGAGATGTAGGCGCCCACCACCATCATCACGGTCGGCAGGTACGCGATCCACGCCGGGATGTGGTGCATCTCTTCGATGATGTTCGGGTGCATCTTCAGGGATTCACGGAAGAACTCGGCCACGCCGTGGCCTGCGAACAATTCCTTGAACGGGAAGCCGGCCAGGATCGAGCCTGCGGCGAGGACGCCGATCGGGACCAGCATCCACAGCGGAGCCTCGTGAGCGGCTTCATAGTGCTCCTGATCGTGCGGTTCGCCGTGGAAGGTCTTGAAGATCAGACGCCAGGAATAGAACGAGGTCAGGCCGGCTGCGACCACCGTCATCAGGAAGCCGTACATCGCGAACGGATTATGCGAGACGAACGCAGATTCGATGATCGCATCCTTGGAGAAATAGCCGGCGGTGAGCGGGAATCCAGTCAATGCCAGCGTGCCGATCACCATCACGATATAGGTGAAGGGAATCCGGTCCTTCAGCCCGCCCATGTTGCGGATGTCCTGCTCATGATGCATCGCGTAGATCACCGAGCCGGAGCCCAGGAACAGCAGTGCCTTGAAGAAGGCGTGCGTGAACAGATGGAAGATGCCGACCGAATAGGCCCCTGCCCCCATCGCCACGAACATGTAGCCGAGCTGCGAACAGGTCGAGTAGGCGACGATGCGCTTGATGTCGTTCTGCACGAGGCCAATCGTCGCCGCAAAGAACGCGGTGGTGGCGCCGAAGAACATCACGACGGCCTGCGCATTCGGCGCCAGCTCGAACAGCGGCGACAGGCGCGCCACCATGAACACGCCGGCGGTGACCATGGTCGCGGCATGGATCAGCGCCGAGACCGGCGTCGGGCCTTCCATGGCGTCCGGCAACCAGGTGTGCAGCAGGAACTGGGCGGACTTGCCCATCGCGCCCATGAACAGCAGCAGGCAGGTCAGCGTCAGCGCGTCGGCATGCCAGCCGAACACGTCGATGGTCTTGCCTGCGAGCCCCGGCGCACCCGCGAAGATGGTCTCGAAATCGGTGGACTTGAGCAGCATGAACACGGCGAAGATGCCGAGCGCGAAGCCGAAATCGCCGACGCGGTTGACCACGAAGGCCTTGATCGCCGCCGCATTGGCCGACGGCTTCTGGTACCAGAAACCGATCAGGAGATAGCTGGCGAGACCGACGCCCTCCCAGCCGAAGAACATCTGCACCAGGTTGTCCGAGGTCACCAGCATCAGCATCGCGAAGGTGAACAGCGACAGATAGGCAAAGAAGCGCGGCCGGTGCGGATCCTCGTCCATGTAGCCGATGGAATAAAGATGCACGAGCGCCGAGACCGTGTTGACCACGACCAGCATGACCGCGGTCAGCGTATCGACGCGCAGCGACCACGCGACCTGCAGATCGCCAGAATTGATCCAGGGGAACAGGGCAATGCGGGCGTCATGATGCATGAAGCCGACATCGACCAGCGTGACCCAGGACAGCCCAGCCGAAATCATCAGCAGGCAGGTCGTGATCAGTTCCGCCGCGCGCGAGCCTGCCGCCGGCGGCTCGGACACGTGGTGGTCGTCGTGCCCGTGGTCATCGTGGCCACGGTCGTCGTGGGCGGCTGACGCCTGCGCGTGCGCATCGTGCCCATGATGCCCGTCATCATGATGCTCGACGGTGTCGCCGCTCGGGTTGCGCGCATGCGCGCCAAAAATGGCGATCAGGCCGGCCAGAATGGCGCCCAGCAGCGGCAGAAAGACGATTGCCTGAACCATCAACGTTTTCCCTTGCGCATGATCTTGCCGGAAAACCGGCGTCCACTTTTCCGGATCATGCGCCGTCAGCCCTTCATCAAATTAACGTCTTCAACCGCGATCGAACCGCGGTTGCGGAAGTACACCACCAGCACCGCCAAGCCGATCGCCGCCTCGGCTGCGGCGACCGTCAGCACCAGCAGCGCAAACACCTGGCCGACGATGTCGCCGAGGAAGGTGGAGAACGCCACCAGGTTGATGTTGACCGAAAGCAGGATCAGCTCGATCGACATCAGGATGACGATGATGTTCTTGCGGTTCAGGAAGATGCCGAGGATCCCGAGCGTGAACAGGATGGCGCCGACCGAGAGGTAATGTCCGAGCCCGATCGTCATTTCACCCACTCCGCCGCGTCCGCGTCCTGCAGGCCCTGGCCCGCGGCCACCTTGCGCACGCTCATCGCGAGCTCCGGCGTCCGCGCGTTCTGCACGTTGATGTCCTGCCGCTTGACGTTGACCTTGTGGCGCAGCGTCAGCACGATGGCGCCGATCATCGCGACCAGCAGCACCATGCCGGCGAGCTGGAAGTAGTGGATGTACTTCGTATAGAGCACGAGGCCGAGCGCCTCGGTGTTGCTGATATTGGCCGGGATCGCCGCCGTGATGTTCTTGGTCACGGACGGATTGATCGCCCAGCCGCCGACGACCAGCAGAAGCTCGAACACGAAGATGCCGCCGATCACGAGCCCGATCGGCAGATACTGCATGAAGCCCTCGCGCAGTTCGACGAAGTCGACGTCGAGCATCATGATCACGAACAGGAACAGCACCGCGACCGCGCCGACATAGACCACGATCAGCATCATGCCGAGGAATTCGGCGCCCATCAGGATGAACAGGCCCGAGGCGTTGACGAAGGCCAGGATCAGATACAGCACGGAGTGCACGGGATTGCGCGAGACAATCACCATCACAGCCGACGCCACGCAGATGCCGGCAAACAGATAAAAGAACAGCGCGGGAAGGATCATGCCCTCACCTCACCGGTACGGCGCGTCGAGTTCGATCGATTTCGCAATCTCACGCTCCCAACGGTCGCCATTGGCGAGCAATTTCGCCTTGTCATAATAGAGTTCCTCGCGGGTCTCGGTCGCGAATTCGAAATTCGGTCCCTCGACGATGGCATCGACCGGGCAGGCTTCCTGGCACAGGCCGCAATAGATGCATTTCACCATGTCGATGTCGTAGCGCACGGTGCGGCGGGTGCCGTCGTTGCGGCGCGGGCCGGCCTCGATGGTGATGGCCTGCGCCGGGCAGATCGCCTCGCACAGCTTGCAGGCGATGCAGCGCTCTTCGCCGTTCGGATAGCGGCGCAGCGCATGCTCGCCGCGGAAGCGCGGCGAGATCGGGCCCTTCTCGAACGGATAGTTCAGCGTCGGCTTCGGCTTGAAGAAGTAGCGCATGGCGAGGAAGAACGCCGATACAAACTCGGTCAGGAGAAGCGAGCGGGCTGTTGCGTTGATATTGATGCTCATAGCGACCTCATTTCGGCGCGAGCCCCGCGAATTGCAGGACCCCGGCGACGATCACCACCATCGCCAGCGACAGCGGCAGGAACACCTTCCAGCCGAGCCGCATCAGTTGATCGTAGCGGTAGCGCGGCACGATCGCCTTCGCCATCGCGAACATGAAGAACATGAAGAACACTTTCAGCGCGAACCAGATGATCCCGGGCACCCAGGTGAACGGGGCGTAGGGAACCGGCGGCAGCCAGCCGCCCAGGAACAGGATCGTCGCCAACGCGCACATCGTGGTGATCGCGACGTATTCGCCGAGCATGAACAGCAGATACGGCGTCGAGCCGTACTCGGTCATGAAGCCCGCGACCAGTTCGGATTCCGCTTCAACCAGGTCGAACGGCGGCCGGTTGGTTTCGGCCAGCGCCGAGACGTAGAAGATCACGAACATCGGAAACAGCGGCAGCCAGTACCAGCCGAGCAACCCGAATCTGGTGTTCTGGGCCTGCACCACGTCGGTCAGGTTCAGCGAGCCCACGCACAAGAGCACCGTGATGATCACGAAGCCGATCGAGACTTCGTACGACACCATCTGCGCCGCCGAACGCAGCGCGGCGAGGAACGGATATTTCGAGTTCGACGACCAGCCGGCCATGATGATGCCGTAGATCGACAGCGACGAGATCGCGAAGATGTAGAGCACGCCAACATTGATGTTGGCGATCACCCAGCCGAAATCCATCGGGATCACGGCCCAGGCCGCCAGCGCCAGCACGCAAGAGACCAGCGGCGCGAGCAGGAACACGCCCTTGTTGGAGCCGGAGGGAATAACCGGCTCCTTCAGCACGAACTTCAAAAGGTCGGCGAAGGATTGCAGCAGGCCCCAAGGGCCGACGACGTTGGGACCCCTGCGGATCTGCACCGCCGCCCAGATCTTGCGGTCGGCAAGCAGGATGTAGGCGATCGCGATCAGCAGCACGACCAGCAGCAGCAGGCTCTGCGCGACCATGACGATCAGCGGCCAGAGGAAACCGGTCCAGAACGAGCTTGCGAAGAATTCAGCCATCAGGTCACGCTCACTCCGCTGCCGTCAGCATTTGCCCGGACGCCAGGCGGGAACATTCCGCCATCACCGCCGACGCACGCGCGATCGGGTTGGTGAGGTAGAAATCCTCGACGGGCGTCTTGAACGGCGTCTTGTCGACGCTGCCGCCCTTGCCGGCTAGCGCCTTGATATCATCCGCCTTGCCGGGCTCGATCTGGTCGATCCGGATCAGATGCGGCGCCGCCTTGACCAGCGCCTGGCGCAACGCCTGTAGCGAGTCGTAGGGCAGCTTCTTGCCCAGCACATCCGACAGCGCACGGACGATCGCCCAGTCCTCGCGCGCCTCGCCCGGCGGGAACGCGGCACGGTTGGCAATCTGCGCCCTGCCCTCCGTGTTGACGTAGATGCCGGATTTTTCGGTATAGGCCGCGCCCGGCAAAATGACGTCAGCGCGATGCGCGCCGCGGTCGCCATGGGTGCCAATATAGACCACGAAGGTCCCGTCCGGCACCTTGACGTCATCGGCGCCGAGCAGGAACAGCACGTCGAGCGTGCCGAAGGTGGTCATTTGCGCGAGATTCAGGCTGCCCTTGTCAGCCGCAAAGCCGATATCGAGCGCGCCCGCGCGCGACGCCGTATCCTGCAACACGCCAAAACCATTCCAGCCGTCCTTGAGTGCGCCGACATCGACCGCGAGTTTGGCAGCGAGCGCCAGCACCGCCGCGCCGTCATGGCGTGCCAATGATCCGGCGCCGACCAGCACGATCGGGTTCTTGGCGCCCTTAAGCACCTCGGCGAAGGAATGCTTGCCGGCCGCGAGATCGCCGAGCGAATCCGTGCCGGCGCCGAGATAATCGTAATCATAGGTCAAGTCGGCCTTGGCGCCGATCACACCGACCTTGAGCCTGCCCGTGCGCCAGCGCTTGCGGATACGGGCGTTGAGGACGGCGGCTTCCTTGCGCGGGTTGGAGCCCACGATCAGCAGCGCGTCGGCCTGCTCGATCCCGGCAATGGTCGGATTGAAGATATAGGACGCGCGGCCGGCCTTGGGGTCGAAGGCGTCGCCGCCCTGCACCGCCAGGTTGGCCGAGCCGCACTTCGCCAGCAGCTCCTTCAGCGCGAACATTTCTTCGACCGCGGCAAGGTCGCCGGCGATCGCACCGATCCGCTTGCCGTCGATACGGCCGGTCTTGGCAGCAATCGCCGCAAACGCCTCCGACCACGATGCGGCGCGGAGCTGGCCGTTCTGGCGGATATAGGGCCGGTCGAGCCGCTGGGTCCGCAGGCCGTCGACGATGTGACGGCTCTTGTCGGAAATCCATTCTTCGTTCACGGCCTCGTTGATGCGCGGCAGGATCCGCATCACCTCGCGGCCGCGGGTATCGACCCGGATCGCGGAGCCTACGCCGTCCATCACGTCGACCGACTGGGTCTTGCCGAGCTCCCAGGGCCGCGCCGCAAAGGCATAGGGCTTCGAGGTCAGCGCGCCGACCGGGCAAATGTCGACGAGATTGCCCTGCAGTTCCGAAGTCAGCGCCGATTCCAGGTAGGTCGTGATTTCCATGTCCTCGCCGCGGCCGGTCGCGCCCATTTCCGGCGCGCCGCAGACTTCGGCGGAGAAACGGACGCAGCGCGTGCACTGGATGCAGCGGTTCATCGAAGTCTTGACCAGCGCGCCCAGATATTTGTCCTCGACCGCGCGCTTGTTTTCGGCAAAGCGCGAGGTATCGACGCCGTAGCCCATCGCCTGGTCCTGCAGGTCGCACTCGCCGCCCTGGTCGCAGATCGGGCAATCCAGCGGATGGTTGATCAGCAGGAATTCCATCACGCCTTCGCGCGCCTTCTTCACCATCGGCGAACGCGTCGAGATTTCCGGCGGCTCGCCCTTGGGACCCGGACGGCAATCGCGCACGCCCCAGGCGCAGCTTGCGACCGGCTTCGGGCCGCCCTTCACCTCGACGAGGCACATCCGGCAATTGCCGGCGATCGACAGCCGCTCGTGGTAGCAGAAGCGCGGAATTTCGGCGCCCGCGGCCTCACATGCCTGCAGCAGCGTGTACTCCGGGGGGACATCGATCTCTTTGCCATCGACGATGAGTTTGGTCATTGCGCTCTCAAGTCTTTCCGAGCTTGCAGTCGGGTGGTGTAACGCTTGATGTCTTCAGCGACGCCTTGATCCATTGCTGGGTCTCGGCGCCATAGGTGGCCAGATAGGCCGGCTGCGCCGCGTTCTTCTCGCACAGGAACGGCAGATGCGGCTTCAAATCGTAATCGCAGGAGGCCTGCCATTCGCGCTTTCCCGCGAACGCGCCGATCGCTTCCTCGCAGGCGTAGAGGAAGTAGGTGACGAAGCTCTCGTACTGAACCTGCTCGTCGCGGCCGGAAGCCTTGATCTTGTCGTAGTCCGGCTGCGCGAACTTCGGATTCTTGAACGCCAGGTCGGTGTAGCCCAGAAACGCCTGCCGCGCGCTGGTCGCGCGGTTGCCTGTGCGGATCTCGTTGATCTGGAGCAGGATCGCAACAAAGCCGAGCAGCGCCACGGTCGCCTGCGCCATCTGCGCCAGCGTTCCGTATTTCTGCCACCAAAAGCTCGGTTGCGACATGGACATTACTCCGCCGCGACCATGTTTACGGGGTCGCGCACGCCGATATCGTCGATATCGGCCTTATGCGAATACTGATCGATACGCTCTTCGATCTCGTGGCGAAAATGCGCGATCAGGCCCTGGATCGGCCACGCCGCGGCATCGCCCAGCGCGCAGATGGTGTGGCCTTCGACCTGTTTGGTCACCTCCAGCAGCATATCGATCTCGCGCTTGTGGGCGCGGCCGTCGGCCATGCGGGTGAGCACCCGCCACATCCAGCCAGTACCCTCGCGGCACGGCGTGCACTGGCCGCAGCTCTCGTGCTTGTAGAAGTAGGAGATCCGCGCGATCGCCCGGATCAGATCTGTCGATTTGTCCATCACGATGACAGCGGCGGTGCCGAGGCCGGAGCGCAGCTTGCCGAGGCTGTCGAAATCCATCGGCGTATCGATGATCTGTTCGGCCGGCACCATGCGCACCGACGAGCCGCCGGGGATCACAGCCTTGAGATTGTCCCAGCCGCCGCGAATGCCGCCGCAATGGCGCTCGATCAATTCGCGGAACGGAATCCCCATCGCCTCTTCGACGTTGCAGGGCCGCTCGACATGGCCGGAAATGCAAAACAGTTTTGTGCCGACATTGTTGGGCCGGCCGATCGCGGCGAACCATGCCGCGCCACGCCGCAGGATATCGGGAGCCACCGCAATCGACTCGACGTTGTTGACGGTGGTCGGGCAGCCATAGAGACCGACATTGGCCGGGAATGGCGGCTTCAGCCGCGGCTGGCCCTTCTTGCCTTCGAGGCTTTCCAAGAGCGCGGTCTCTTCGCCGCAGATATAGGCGCCGGCGCCGTGCGCGACATAAATGTCGAACGGCCAGCCATTGAGATTGTCCTTGCCGACCAGCTTGGCATCATAGGCCTGGTCGATCGCGGCCTGCAGATGTTCGCGCTCCCTGATGAATTCGCCGCGCACATAGATGTAGCAGGCATGCGCGTTCATCGCGAAGCTCGCGAGCAAACAGCCCTCGACCAGAAGATGCGGATCGTGCCGCATGATCTCGCGGTCCTTGCAGGTGCCGGGCTCGGACTCGTCGGCATTGACCACGAGATAGCTCGGCCGGCCGTCGGTGGATTCCTTCGGCATGAACGACCATTTCAGCCCGGTCGGAAAACCCGCGCCGCCGCGCCCGCGCAGGCCGGAGGCCTTCATCTCGTTGATGATCCAGTCGCGGCCCTTGTCGATGATCGATTTGGTGCCGTCCCAGGCGCCGCGGCGGCGTGCACCCTCAAGGCCCCAATCGTGCAGGCCGTAGAGATTCTTGAAGATGCGATCCTTGTCGTCGAGCATGACCAGAACTTCCCGGGATCAACGTTTGGACTGAGAGTAAGCGAGCCCCGCGGCGCATCCGCCGAAGGTCAGCGCCCACAACAAAGCGGAATCAAGCGAGGCGCTCAGCGCGTAGCGCTGCAGCAGAAAAATGAACGTCGCCGCGGCCAGGGCGTGAAGGGTCATCAACTGCCAGGTCTTCATCGCAGCGGCCCTCCCCGGCCCGCCCGCTCGCAACAAGCGATCGCGCGTCATGTGGTTTCCTTCAGCGTTGTCGGGCCGCCCACCGGCGCCGAGAACTGACGGTCGATCTGCGGTCCAGGCTTTGGCGGATTGCCGGAGGCAAAGCCGTCCAGCACCTTGCCGAAGTTTTCCTTGTTCAGGTCCTCGTAGGTGTCCTTCCAGATCAGCACCATCGGCGCGTTGACGCAGGCACCCAGGCACTCGACCTCTTCCCAGCTGAAATTGCCGTCCTTCGACAGATGGAAGGGGTCGTGATGGATGCGGCTCTGGCACACCTTGATGATGTCTTCCGCGCCGCGCAGGCGGCACGGCGTGGTGCCGCAGACCTGGACATGGGCTTTCTTGCCGACCGGCTGCAGCTGGAACATGGTGTAGAAGGTCGCGACCTCGAGCACGCGGATGTAGGGCATATCCAGGAGATCCGCGACCGCGCGGATCGCGGCTTCCGAAACCCATCCCTCATGCTGCTCCTGCACGCGCCACAGGATCGCAATCACCGCCGACGCCTGGCGTCCGGGCGGATACTTCTCGATCTGCTTCTTCGCCCAGGCGAGGTTCTCGTCGGAGAACGCAAAGCTCGCGGGCTGCAGTTCCTTTGGTGCAAGGCGGCGGACGGACATCGTTCAGTCTCTCATTGCGCGCGGGGCTGCGGCTTTCGCATTGAGCGCATTGATCCGGTCGAGCCAGAATGCGCTTGCGGTGCCGAACACGTTGTAGCCGACGTGGGTTGAAACCTTGATGCGATCGAGGATGGAAAGGTCGGTCACGGTTTCAAGGCGATTGCTGCGCGGATCGTAGACGATCAGCTTCAGCGGGGTCTGGTCGAGGATGTAGCGCGACACGGTATGCTGGGGATCGTTGCCGTGCTCCTCGCACAGGATCACGCTGTCGGCCTCCAGCAGCCGCTTGCCGCCCTTCATGGCCTCGATCTCGACGCCTTCGACGTCGAGCTTGATCAGGAATTTTCCGCCGGCCGCGACCTTGCCGTCGTCGATCAGATTGTCGAGCGCGATCACAGGCACTTCCTCGCCAGCGGTCTGGTCGCCGGCGATGCTGAAGGCTTCATGCTTGGTGCCGCTCAATCGCGCGGTGCCGCGCGCGGCGCCGATCGCGCATTTCATCGCTTCGAAGCGGTTGCCGTTGAGTCTCGCGTTATTGGCCAGCTTCGGGAAATTCTGCCCCGACGGCTCGATCGCGATCGCCTTGTGCGAGCCGAACGGCTTGCTTGAGACCAGCACCGACCAGTAGCCGTAATTGGCGCCGCAATCGAGCAGCGTGTAGTCGACGTCGACTGATTCCCGGAACAGCAATTCGAGTTCGTTCTCATAGGCGAACGAGCGGTTGAGCAGCTTGCTCCAGTAGCCGTCGCCATAGGGGAATGCGAATGTCGCGTCCGCATTCAGCCTGACGTCGATGTCGCGCTCGGGCAACGTCCTGCGCAGCAGGTTGGCGCACATGTTGTAGCCGCGATGCGAAAAGTTCGACGATATTTTCGATCCCAGCGTCAGCGCCACCGCAGCCAGCCGCTCCCAAGGGTTGGCGCCTTCAAGCGCACCCGAAGCCCGGTCAAACTGGATTGGCGGCTGCGCCATCACCGATCGACCTCTCCGAACACGATGTCGAGCGAGCCGAGGATGGCCGAGACGTCGGCGAGCAGATGGCCCTTGCAGATGTGGTCCATCGCCTGCAGATGGGCAAAGCCCGGCGCGCGGATCTTGCACTTGTAGGGCTTGTTGCTGCCGTCGGCGACCAGGTAGACGCCGAACTCGCCCTTCGGCGCCTCGACCGCGGCGTAGACTTCGCCGGCCGGCACGCGGACGCCCTCGGTATAGAGCTTGAAGTGATGGATCAGCGCTTCCATCGAGCGCTTCATCTCGCCGCGCCGCGGCGGCGCGATCTTGTTGTCCTCGACGACGACAGGCCCCTGCCCGTCCGGCGCCCGCAGCTTGGCGATGCACTGCTTCATGATGCGCACCGACTGGCGCATCTCTTCCATGCGGATGCAGTAGCGGTCGTAGCAGTCGCCGTTCTTGCCGATCGGAATGTCGAAATCCATCTCGGCATAGCATTCATAAGGCTGCGACTTGCGCAGATCCCAGGCAGCACCGGAGCCGCGCACCATCACGCCGGAGAAACCCCACTCCCAGGCTTCTTTCAGCGGCACCACGCCGATATCGACGTTGCGCTGCTTGAAGATGCGGTTGCCGGTGAGCAGCGTTTCGAGGTCGGCGACGACCTGCAGGAACGGATCGCACCAGGCGTCGATGTCGTCGATCAGTTTTGGCGGCAAATCCTGATGCACGCCGCCGAGGCGGAAGTACGCCGCATGCATGCGCGAGCCGGAAGCGCGCTCATAGAACACCATCAGCTTTTCGCGTTCTTCAAAACCCCACAGCGGCGGGGTCAGCGCGCCGACGTCCATCGCCTGCGTGGTGACGTTGAGCAGATGCGACAGGATGCGGCCGATCTCGCTATAGAGCACCCGGATCAATTGCCCGCGGCGCGGCACCGTGATGCCCAGCAACTTTTCCGCCGCGAGGCAGAACGCATGTTCCTGGTTCATCGGCGCGACGTAATCGAGCCGGTCGAAATACGGGATCGCCTGCAGATAAGTTTTCTGCTCGATCAGCTTTTCGGTGCCGCGATGCAAGAGGCCGATGTGCGGATCGACGCGCGCGACGACCTCGCCGTCCAGTTCGAGCACGAGACGCAGAACGCCATGGGCTGCCGGATGCTGCGGTCCAAAGTTGATCGTGAAATTTCGAAGATTCTGTTCGTTCATGGTCAGGCCTTCGGCTCCGCCTTCTCATCGCCGGGCAGCGGATAGTCAGCGCCTTCCCATGGCGAGAGGAAATCGAACTTGCGGAATTCCTGGTTGAGACGGACGGGTTCGTACAACACCCGCTTCTCCTGGTCGTCGTAACGCACCTCGACGAAGCCGGTGAGCGGGAAATCCTTGCGCAGCGGATGGCCGTCGAAGCCGTAATCGGTCAGCAGGCGGCGCATGTCGGGATGGCCGGTGAAGATCACGCCATAGAGGTCGTAGCATTCGCGTTCGAACCAGTCGGCGCCGGGAAACACGTCGATGATCGAGGGCACCTGCGTGGTCTCGTCGGCCTCGGCGCGCACGCGGAGGCGACCGTTCAGCGTCGGGGACAGGAAGTGATAGATCACGTCGAAGCGTTTTTCGCGGCCGGGATAATCCACCGCCGTGACGTCGATGATGCTGACGAAACGGCAGGAGGGATCGTCGCGCAGGAATTTAACGACCTCGACGATTTTGGTCGCGTCGACCGTGATCGTGAGCTCGTTGTACGCGACCGCGTGGGCGCTGGCCGCACCCGGAAGCGCGCTAACAATCGTCTGCCCCAAGGCGTCGAGCTTGCCGTCGTCCATTGACCTGAAACCTTAGCGTTCGATGGTGCCGATGCGCCGGATCTTCTTCTGCAACAGCAACACGCCGTAGAGCAGCGCTTCCGCCGTCGGAGGGCAGCCGGGCACGTAGATGTCGATCGGCACGATCCGGTCGCAGCCGCGCACGACCGAATAGGAATAGTGATAATAGCCGCCGCCATTGGCGCACGACCCCATCGAGATCACGTAGCGCGGCTCCGGCATCTGGTCGTAGACCTTGCGCAACGCCGGCGCCATTTTGTTGGTCAGCGTCCCCGCAACGATCATGACGTCGGACTGCCGCGGCGAAGCGCGCGGCGCAAAGCCGAAGCGCTCGACGTCGTAACGCGGCATCGACACCTGCATCATCTCGACGGCGCAGCAGGCCAGACCGAACGTCATCCACATCAGCGAGCCGGTGCGCGCCCAGGTGATGAGATCGTCGGTCGCGGCGACGAAGAAGCCCTTGTCGGAAAGCTCGTGATTGACCTCGAGGAAGTACGGGTCATTGGCGCCGACCGGCTTGCCGGTCGAGGGATCGATAATGCCGGTCGCGGCCGGTGCGATCACCGGCGAAGACCCATGCGATACGGCGGTGGGGCTCAATCCCATTCGAGCGCGCCTTTCTTCCATTCGTAGGCAAAGCCGACCGTGAGGACGGCGAGGAACACCATCATCGACCAGAAGCCGGTGGCGCCGAGCTTGCCGAAAGCCACCGCCCACGGAAACAGGAACGCCACTTCGAGGTCGAAGATGATGAAAAGGATCGCCACCAGATAGAAGCGGACGTCGAATTTCATGCGGGCGTCATCGAAAGCGTTGAATCCGCATTCATAGGCGGAAAGCTTTTCCGGATCGGGCTGCTGGAACGCGACGAGGAACGGGGCAATCAACAGCGCCAGACCGATCAGGCTTGCCACCCCGATAAACACCATAAGTGGAAGGTAATTCTGCAGGATGCCGTTCATCGGCGGGACCTTTTCCTGCGGTTTCGGACAGCCGCAGATTCGCTGATTGGAATTATTCTTGAGGCTTAGCGCAGCGCAACAGAGGGCGCAAGACAAGCTATTTTGTGGTCTAACCGGGGCTACCACGCCGTGGACAACTCAGGAAAGCAAGGGCGTTCCCGTCGCCACCCTGGCCAGCGTTTCGCGCCGTGCTTCTCGCGCAATCCATTCATGCGAACCCTGCTCGCGCGGCGCGTAATTGGTGTACCGATCAGCCAACAGAATGTCCGGGCCCGCCGCTCCGGTTTTCGCGATGTGCATGCTGACGCAGGATTGCAAAACCATGGTGGCGGCTTCCGCCTCGGGCGACTTTTGCGATCGCACACACCGTCGAAGCCGAGCATGCGAGCGCTGGCGTCCGCGATCATCCTGATGACCGCAACCTGCTTTGGCCAGGGGCGTCGGCGCGCTCGCGGTCGGCACGATCAACGGGACGAACTGAAGAACGACTTGGCGCAGGCGCAGCGCCATTCCCTTCTGTCGGCCGAGGTCACGACTCGGCGCACTGCTGTGGACACCAAACGAACGGGTGACAGAACCGATCTCGGCATATCCCATTGTTATTGCTTATATTTCAAGCCATGTCGCCGGCCTATGCCTTCGCCGCGACAACGGGCGAACCACCTAACGACGCCGAAAAGGCGCAAAATCGCCCCGAAAGCCCACCGGACGAAACCATTTCACGGAATCCACGAAACCGTCCCGAAACAGACGGGGCGTACATCTCTTGCCATCAGATGGCGCATAGACGCCTCGGAGGCATCACATGAACCACTCAATTCACTCGGCAGACCGTTCGACCCACCTGAAGATCGTGGTTGTCGCGCTCGTGGCTGGTATCGCGGTGGCAGCTTTCGGCATCTCGGCGCGCACCAATTCGGAATACACCCAGACAGCCCAGACCCAGGTCGTGAAGGCAGGCAAGCCGGTTGTCATCACCAGCTCGCAGACCTCGGCGGTCCGCTAAGGGGTTTCGTTCTCAGCACCGGCAAGACGGCCGCCTTCGGGCGGCTTTTTTGTTGGCTGCGCAGCCACTTCTGCCGCACGCTGGAACCATCGGGCCGCGTTTGAGCGCAACCGAGTTCCAGTCCGACGATCGGGGGATTTTTCTTTAAGCCATTGAAAAATGGCGCGAGAGACGGGACTCGAACCCGCGGCCTCCGCCGTGACAGGGCGGCGCTCTAACCAACTGAGCTACTCCCGCGGATGCGTAATCACGTCTTGATCCGCGCAGAAGCGAGGACTTAAAGGGCCTCCTTGTTTTAGTCAAGGACGTTGCGAATCCCCTTGTCAAATGGGCCTTTTTGCGATGCCGATGCAAATAACGGCCTATTTGCAGGCAAAACAGCGTAGGCACCCGCCACCCGAATCGTTTAAGGCCTGATACGCCTAAGTTTCCGTAAAGCCATTCATCACCAAGGAGGGCCGAATATGGCGAAGAAAGCAGCGACTCCGGCGACGATCACGCTGAAGCATCTGGCAGCGGCAATCGCCGAGGATCAGGAATTGTCCAAAAAGCAGGCTGAGTCGATCCTGACCGACACGGTCAGCCTGATCACCAAGCACCTGAAGAAGGGCGAGCGCATCCGCATCGTCGGTCTCGGCATCCTCCAGGTCCGCAAGCGCGCCGCCCGCATGGGCCGCAACCCCGCCACCGGTGAAGCCATCCAGATCAAGGCCAGCAAGAAGGTCGCCTTCCGTGCGGCCAAGGAACTCAAGGAAGCCGTTTAAGCGACAAGCTTTACGGTCCGACATTCAAGCGCCGTTCCGGGGGCCCGGAATGGCGCTTTTCTGTTATAGAGCGCCGTCGTTTCTCAAAACCTGTTGCGGTTGTCATGCTGGCTTCGCCCCTCGCCTTTACCCACGGTGTTACCGAGCGCTTCCTGCGCTATGTCGTGATCGATACCCAGTCGGATCCGGCGTCGCCGACCTGCCCTTCCACCGAGAAGCAAAAAGACCTCGGCCGCGTGCTGGCGGCCGAACTCAAGGCGATGGGCCTCTCCGATGCCCATCTCGACGAGCACGGCTATGTCTACGCGACGATCCCGGCCAATTCAGACAAGAAGGTGCCGGTGATCTGCTTCTGTTCGCACATGGACACCTCGCCGGATTGCAGCGGCAAGGACGTCAAGCCGCAGATCGTGCGCAATTATCGTGGCGGCGACATCGTGCTGCCGGCTGATACGACGCAGGTGATTCGATTCGCCGATCATCCGGCGCTTGCCGACCAGATCGGCAACGACATCGTCACGACAGACGGCACCACGCTATTGGGCGCCGACAACAAAGCCGGTCTTGCCGAGATCATGGATGCCGCGCAGTTCCTGATCGACAATCCGCAAGTGAAGCACGGCGCCATCAAGATCCTGTTCACGCCGGACGAAGAGATCGGCCGCGGCGTCGACAAGGTCGATCTGAAAAAACTCGGCGCCGATTTCGCCTACACAATGGATGGCGAGACCGCGGGGAATATCGAGGACGAGACGTTTTCGGCCGATGGCGCCACCATCACCATCGAGGGCGTCAGCACCCATCCGGGTTTTGCCAAGGGCAAGATGGAGCACGCGATCAAGATCGCCGCCGCCATCGTCGACCGCCTGCCGAAAGACACCTGCTCGCCGGAGACCACCGAAGGCAAGCAAGGGTTCCTGCATCCGATCGGCATTTCCGGTGCACTGGAAAAAGCGACGATCGGCTTCATCGTGCGCGATTTCACCGACGAGGGCCTGAAGGAAAAAGAGGCGCTGCTGGAGGGCATCGTCAAGGACGTGATGAAGGACTATCCGCGCTCGACCTACCGGATGGAGGTCAAGCACCAGTACCGCAACATGAAGCAGGTGATCGACCGCCACCCCGAAATCGTCGACTACGCGATCGAGGCGATCCGCCGCGCCGGCTTGACGCCGGTGCGCTCATCGATCCGCGGCGGCACCGACGGCTCACGGCTGTCGTTCATGGGGCTGCCCTGCCCCAACATCTTTGCCGGCGAACACGCATTCCACTCGCGGCTGGAATGGGTCAGCGTACAGGACATGGAAAAAGCCGTGCAGACCATCGTGCATCTGGCGATGATCTGGGAAGAAAAGGCCTAGCTGACGAGCGGGAGCGATAGTGTGAAAATCAGAAATTCGATTTGTCTCGTGTGGTTGTTGGCATTTGGAACGGCGCCTTCCCTGGCGCAAACCTCAGCCGAGAAAGTCACCGTGAGCTCCCTGCTCGCGCAGGACTACGCAATCGCCGGGACCTCGGCGCCGGCGAGCGGCGGCGCCGGACTGTTTCTGCGCAAGGGTCCAAAACTCTATTTCTGCTTCGTTTCCGAGACCCGGCAATCGGCAACGGTTTCGACCGAGTATTGCAAGCCGGTCGAGTAGCCGGGCGAACCATCCTGTATTTGGCGGTGACCTGGGGGAGCTGACGACGCGCCATGGGCTTTTCCGCTAGCCGAAAGTTCAGCAATGCGACGAAACTACCGAGTCTATACAACCAAGTATGACAGGGAGATTCACGCCAACCAAATTGACTCGGTTCTTGGCCGTCCTTTACCCCGGGACAGGATGGCACTCGATGAAGCGTGGCATGCCTTCCAATCCGACCTGCTCCCCTGGAGAACCCGATTGCTTGTCGTGGCGGCGGACGTGAGCGCGCGCATCAGAGCAAATTTGACCAATTCAGATCGTAGCAATACCGCTGTGACGCTCTTGGTGGATCAGTCGGGCTCCATGCGCGGACAAAAAATGCTGTTCGCGGCGGCAACACTCGATGTAGCCCAAGAGCTACTGGTCAGCCTTGGTTTTGCCTGTGAGGTTTTGGGCTTTACTACCTCGGAGTGGACTGGCGGACGTTCTCGCAACCGATGGAAGTGGCGTTTCAGCCGAAATAACCCGGGCCGACTGAACGATATTCTACACATAGTCTACAAGAGCGCGGATGACCTGCGCGCAAGCACCGGAAGGGCCGACTTCCGGCAGATGCTACGTCCGGACCTGCCGAAGGAAAATATAGATGGCGAGGCCGTGCTGTGGGCTGCACGGCGCCTGCTGGCGTTACCTCAAGAAAAAAAGCATCTGATTGTCCTGTCAGATGGCGCGCCAGTTGATGATTCAACCCTACAGGAAAACGGCCTCTCCTATCTCTCTGACCACCTCCATGAGGTGGTGGGTCAAATCAAGGAGGCGGGCAGGATCAATTTGGCAGCCCTCGGACTGGGCCACGACGCCAGTGAGTACCCCGTCACAAGCATAGTCGATGCGCCCGACGAGCTTGGTGGAGCCCTTGTTTCTCTGCTGGAGCGCATCCTCGCAGGCGAGCACGCGATGTTGGGCGCTCGGTCGCCGTAGCCTTCGCTCGGTCGAGTAGCCGGGCGAACCGCGGGGCCCGGACTCAAAATCGCGAAAACAACCCCATGCAAAGATAGCCAGGGTTGAGCAACCGGTAATTAGGTAGCGCGCGCGGTCACGATCCAGACCGAGGCCGGGAGCAGCACGGCGTCGCCCTTGGCGTACGGCGTGAGCGCGTCACGGATCGAATTGGCCGCGGCAACGCGAAGCTCCTCCGGCTGGCCGTCCAGCGCGCGGCTCACCGGGCCGATTTCGAGCGAACCCTGCACCGCCCCATCGACGCCGCGGCCGATCGCGGCGTCCAGCAACAGCGGACAGGCTTCCATTTCCACCGCGGCAAAGCCGGCTTCGCTCAGGATGCGGCGCACGCGCGCTTCCGAGGCAAACGCAAACGGCCCGGGATCTTCCGGCCCCTGCTGTGGCAGCTTTGGCACGTGTTTATAGGCAGCCTGCAATGGCGCCATGAAGAACGGGTTTTCGCGCGGCTCGCGCCAGCAGGCGAATGCCAGCCGGCCCGTGGGTCGCAGCGCCTTGCGCATGTTGGCAAACGACGCCACCGGGTCGGCAAAGAACATCACGCCGAACCGCGACGCCAATAGATCAAAGCTCGCGGGGTCGAACGGATAGACGGTGGCATCGGCCAGCGCGAAGTCGACAGGCAAATCCTTCGGCGCGCTCGCCCGCGCCCGTTCCAGCATCGGGCCTGATATGTCGACGCCGAACGCGTGTCCTGACGGCGCAACCTTTTTCGCAAACGCAATCGTGGTGACGCCGCTGCCGCAGCCGATATCGATGACCCGCTCGCCCGGTTTGGGCTTCGCGCGATCGATCAGAAGGTCGGCGACCGGCCCGAGCACGACGTCCTGCTCCGCCTGCCGATCAGCCCAGCGTTGCCCGGCCGGGCCGTTCCAGTAGGCTATCTGATCGGCGTTCTGCTCGTGGCCTGTGGGGGCGTCCATGTGGTGTCTCGCGCGTATGAAAGGCGTGGTCCAACGAACAGTCCGCCTTCGCTCTTCGAGCTACGGCGAGACAGCCTTCGCGCTTCGCACCCTGGCTGGCTTGCCCAGCCGTAGCGCGAAGCGCGAAGGCTGGTAGGCGATGACGGACTCGAACCGCCGACATCTTCCGTGTAAAGGAAGCGCTCTACCAACTGAGCTAATCGCCCTTAAGTCGCCTGTTTAGCGCCGCCCTGCCCCTTGGCGCAAGCGGGGATGCCCTAACAAAAAAGCGGCGCCCCGGGGACGGGACGCCGCTTTGTCACATTGTCTGGTCTCAGTGGGCCGTCAGGCCGCCACCGGCGTCATCCGCAGCGTCGGATTTGACCGGCACCTTGCTGTCCTCTTCCCAGACGATCGCCACCGGCGGGCGCACCAGCGCCTTGGCGACGACGTCATCAAGCCGGGCAACCGGGATGATGTCCATGCCGCCCTTGATCGCATCGGAAATCTCCGTGAGATCCTTGGCGTTGTCCTCGGGGATAAACACCGTCTTGATGCCGCCACGGGCCGCCGCCAGCAGCTTCTCCTTCAGGCCGCCGATCGGCAGCACCCTGCCGCGCAGCGTGATCTCGCCGGTCATGGCGACATCGTGCCGGACCGGAATGCCGGTCATGACCGAGATGATGGCGGTCGCCATCGCGACACCCGCCGACGGTCCATCCTTCGGGGTTGCGCCCTCGGGAACGTGGACGTGGATGTCACGCCGGTCGAACAATGGCGGCTCGATGCCGTAGTTGATCGCCCGCGAGCGGACATACGACGCCGCCGCCGAGATCGACTCCTTCATGACGTCGCGCAGATTGCCCGTCACCGTCATCTTGCCCTTGCCGGGCATCATGACGCCTTCGATCGTGAGCAGCTCGCCACCGACATCGGTCCAGGCCAGGCCCGTTACGATGCCGACCTGAGGCTCGCTCTCGATCTCGCCGTAGCGGTACTTCGGCACACCGAGGAATTCCTCGAGGGACTTCTCGGTGACCTTGACCGACTTCTTCTTGGAGATCATCAG
This sequence comes from Bradyrhizobium sp. AUGA SZCCT0182, assembly GCF_018130185.1. Lineage (NCBI taxonomy): Bacteria > Pseudomonadati > Pseudomonadota > Alphaproteobacteria > Hyphomicrobiales > Nitrobacteraceae > Bradyrhizobium > Bradyrhizobium sp. AUGA SZCCT0182. The sequence goes on from NZ_JAFCLY010000006.1 coordinate 109,634, forward strand.
CTCCTTCACCGCCTTGCGGGCGAGTGTGGAGAGCTCACGCTCCAGGTTACGCACGCCCGCTTCGCGGGTGTAGCGGCGGATCATCAAGAGCAGCGCATCGTCGTCGATCGACCATTCCTTGGAATCGAGGCCATGCTTGGAGATGGCGTTCGGGATCAGATGCTTGCGCGCGATCTCGACCTTCTCGTTCTCGGTATAGCCGGCGATCCGGATGATCTCCATGCGGTCCATCAGCGGCCCCGGAATATTCAACGTATTCGCGGTCGTGATGAACATGACGTTCGACAGATCGTAATCGACCTCCAGATAGTGGTCGGCGAACGTGCCGTTCTGCTCCGGATCCAGCACCTCAAGCAGCGCCGACGACGGATCACCGCGGAAATCGGCGCCCATCTTGTCGATCTCGTCGAGCAGGAACAGCGGATTCGAGGTCTTCGCCTTCCGCATCGACTGAATGATCTTGCCGGGCATCGAGCCGATATAGGTGCGGCGATGACCGCGGATCTCGGCCTCGTCGCGCACGCCGCCAAGCGACACGCGCACGAACTCGCGGCCCGTCGCCTTCGCGATCGACTTGCCCAGCGAGGTCTTGCCGACGCCGGGAGGTCCGACCAGACACAGGATCGGTCCGGTCAGCTTGTTGGCGCGCGACTGCACCGCCAGATACTCGACGATCCGGTCCTTGACCTTCTCAAGCCCGTAATGGTCGCTGTCCAGGACCTCCTGCGCGGCCACCAGGTCCTTCTTGACCTTGGACTTCTTGTTCCACGGGATCGACAGCAGCCAGTCGAGATAGTTGCGCACGACGGTGGCTTCCGCGGACATCGGCGACATCTGGCGCAGCTTCTTCAGCTCGTGCTGCGCCTTCTCCCGCGCTTCCTTGGAGAGCTTGGTCTTGGCAATCTTCTCTTCCAGATCGGCGAGCTCGTCGCGACCTTCGTCGTCGCCGAGTTCCTTCTGGATCGCCTTCATCTGCTCGTTCAGGTAATACTCGCGCTGGGTCTTCTCCATCTGGCGCTTGACGCGCGAGCGGATGCGCTTCTCCACCTGCAGCACCGAGATCTCGCTCTCCATCAGGCCCAGCACCTTCTCCAGGCGCTGCGTCACGGACAACGTCTCCAGGATGCCCTGGCGATCGGCGATCTTGACGGCGAGATGCTGGGCGACCTGATCGCTCAGCTTGGCGAAATCAGTGATCGCCTGAACCACGCCGACGACTTCGGCGGAGATTTTCTTGTTCAGCTTCACATAGCTTTCGAAGTCGGACACCACCGAACGCGAGAGCGCCTCGGCCTCGACGGAGGTCGCATCGGTATCGGCGAGCGCAACCGCGGTGGCTTCGTAATATTCGCTGCGGTCGGAATATTTCTGGACGCGTGCGCGCTCCAAGCCTTCGACCAGCACCTTCACGGTGCCGTCGGGCAATTTGAGCAGCTGCAGGACGCTGGCGAGCGTGCCGACTTCGTAGATCGAATCCGGGCTCGGATCATCGTCGGACGCGTTCTTCTGCGTCGCGAGCAGGATCAACGCATCGTTCTTCATCACCTCTTCGAGCGCGCGGATCGACTTCTCGCGGCCGACGAACAGAGGCACGATCATGTGCGGGAATACGACGATGTCGCGGAGCGGCAGCACCGGATAAGAGTGGCTTTCGCCGTGGACGATAGATGGCCGGGGTTTGGCGGTCGTCATGGCCTAATTCCTTTTGTTGTGCCCCCTTGCACGCAGTCCGCCTGTTGTGCGCAACCGCCACAAGGTGCCGGGAGGTTCCGGGGCTGCAAGCCACCTTCGCAGCCTGTTTTTCCGGATCGTTTGGCGACGAATCTCAAGCATGAGCTTCGCCACCGACAGCATTAGGTGGCTATCGGGTACGGGGGTGTCAAGTCACGAAAAATGCCCGCCAAATGGGGCTAAACGCAAAAGGATTGCTGCGAAATAACTACGCCGCTGTGGCCGCCGGAATGTCCCGGCAGCCGTCCTGTTTGGGACAGAAATCCATCCCGGACCAGGGCCTATCAGGCGCTGGCGCTGCTCTCGACGGCGCGGTCGGAACGGTCCGCGTAGATGTAGAGCGGACGGGCAGTTCCCTCGACCACTTCGCGCGAGATCACCACCTCTTCGACGCCTTCCAGACCCGGAAGATCGAACATGGTCTCGAGCAGGATGCTTTCGAGGATCGAACGCAAGCCCCGCGCGCCGGTCTTGCGCTCGATCGCCTTGCGGGCGACAGCGCCAAGCGCCTCGTCGGCGAAGGTGAGTTCGATATTCTCCATTTCGAACAGCCGCTGGTACTGCTTGACCAGCGCGTTCTTCGGATCGGTCAGGATCTTCTTCAGCGAAGCCTCATCCAGATCTTCCAGCGTCGCGACGACCGGCAAGCGGCCGACGAATTCCGGGATCAGGCCGTACTTCAAGAGGTCTTCCGGCTCGACATGGCGGAAGATTTCGCCGGTGCGGCGGTCTTCCGGCGCCAGGACCTGCGCCGCGAAACCGATCGACGTCGAACGGCCGCGTGCGGAGATGATCTTCTCGAGGCCCGAGAAGGCGCCGCCGCAGATGAACAGGATGTTTGTGGTGTCGACCTGCAGGAATTCCTGCTGCGGATGCTTGCGGCCGCCCTGCGGAGGCACGGAGGCAACGGTACCTTCCATGATCTTCAACAGCGCCTGCTGCACGCCCTCGCCCGAGACATCGCGGGTGATCGACGGATTGTCGGACTTGCGGCTGATCTTGTCGATTTCGTCGATATAGACGATGCCGCGCTGCGCGCGCTCGACATTGTAGTCGGCCGACTGCAGCAGCTTCAGGATGATGTTCTCGACGTCCTCACCGACATAGCCGGCTTCGGTCAGCGTGGTCGCATCCGCCATCGTGAACGGCACGTCGAGAATCCGCGCCAGCGTCTGGGCCAGCAACGTCTTGCCCGAACCGGTCGGACCGATCAGCAGTATGTTCGACTTCGCGAGTTCGACGTCGTTGTGCTTGGTCTGGTGATTGAGCCGCTTGTAGTGATTGTGGACGGCGACCGACAGCACCTTCTTGGCGTGGCTCTGGCCGATCACGTAGTCGTCCAGCACCTTGCAGATTTCCTTCGGCGTCGGAATGCCGTCGCGCGACTTCACCAGCGAGGATTTGTTCTCCTCACGGATGATGTCCATGCAGAGCTCAACGCATTCGTCGCAGATGAAGACGGTGGGTCCCGCGATCAGTTTGCGGACCTCATGCTGGCTCTTGCCACAGAACGAGCAATACAGCGTGTTCTTGGAGTCGCTCGTGCCGACCTTACTCATTCTATTCTCCGTCCGCCGTTCGATCCCGTCACTCGATCGACCCATTCCGGTACCAAACCGGACCTGAAAGTAGATAGAGCAAATTCCGTACCAAAAAAGACCTTAACTCAGTACGCGCCGTTCGAATCACGGTTTACTCGAATCCCCGCGATCCTACCCGATCCCTCACAGCCAACCATGCTGACACCCGACTATCAAGAATTCGCTAACCGGGCTCGGCGCGGACACCGTGACAATACCGTGATTTTCGGCCTTCGCACGGGGAGAAGCTACCGAAATCACCCAAGCGTTGCGCGATTACCACGCCGCCAAACCAGCACGAAAGCGGAACTTTCTGCCTACGTTCGGGCATAAGCAGCCGCTTAGAGCGTAATTTGCCGATTGGGCCCACCTGTCAAGGTCAACGCGTGGGTACCTCCACCCGTTACCTTACGGGGTCTTGGTCATCGCCGGCTCTTCCGGACGCTTATCCATCACCTTGTCGACAATACCGAAGTCCCTGGCCATGTCGGCGGTCAGGAACTTGTCGCGCTCCAGCGCTTCCTCGATCGCCTTGTAGGTCTGGCCGGTGTGCTTCACGTAGATTTCGTTGAGCCGCTTCTTGAGATTCAGGATCTCCTGCGCGTGCAGCATGATGTCGGTGGCCTGGCCCTGGAAGCCGCCGGACGGTTGATGCACCATGATGCGCGAATTCGGCAGCGAGAAACGCATGTCCTTGTGGCCCGCCGCCAGCAACAGCGATCCCATCGACGCTGCCTGCCCGGTGCACAACGTCGTCACCGGCGGGCGGATGAACTGCATGGTGTCGTAGATCGCCAGGCCCGATGTCACCACGCCGCCCGGCGAGTTGATGTACATCGAGATTTCCTTTTTCGGATTCTCGGCTTCCAGGAACAGCAGCTGAGCGACGATCAGCGTCGACATGCCGTCTTCGACCGGACCGGTCAGGAAGATGATGCGTTCCTTCAGAAGGCGCGAGAAAATGTCGTAGGCGCGTTCACCGCGGTTGGTCTGTTCGACCACCATCGGCACAAGGTTCATGTAGGTTTCAACGGGATCGCGCATTAGTCACCCAAAGGTTGGCTGGGGCGAACATCCATCGGCAAGCCGGCTGATTTGCCAAAAGTGGACGAACGTCCCGTGATGCAGAACTTCAAAGACAACTCACAGATATGAGCCAATTTCCCGGCCACAAGGCCGAGCAATTGCGAGCTGGATTAGACGAGTTCAAACTGATTCGCAGGCGAACTCATAGCGACGGATGCCGAAGCCCCGCCGCTTTCGCCGTTCATCATTAACATCAGGTGCCGGGATTAAGCGGCAGTTTTCTCAGCGTCCTCGTCCTTGAACAGGTCTTCGCGCGAAACCTTCTTTTCGGTCACGTTGGCGAGTTCGAGGATGAAATCGACCACCTTGTCTTCATAAATCGGCGCACGAAGCTGGGCCAGCGCATTGGCATTGTTGCGATAGTAGTCCCAGACTTCCTTCTCGCGGCCCGGCATCGACCGCGCTCGCTCGATCACGGCGCGGCTGACTTCGTCGTCGGTGACGGTGATCTTGTTCTTCTCGCCGATCTCCGACAGCACGAGGCCGAGCCGGACCCGGCGGTCGGCGATCTTCTGGTACTCTTCCTTGGCGGCGTCCTCGGTGGTGTTCTCGTCGGCAAAGGTTTTGCCGCTGGATTCCATTTCGGCCTTGATCGAGTTCCACATCAGATTGAACTCTTCAGCGATCAGTGACGGCGGCGCCTCGAATTTGTGGCTTTCGTCGAGACGGTCGAGCAGCGCGCGCTTGACGCGCTGGCGCGTCGCACCGGCAAATTCAGAGACCAGGCGCTCGCGCGCGGCTTCCTTCAGCTTGTCGAGCGATTCGAGGCCGAGCGTCTTGGCGAACTCGTCATCGACGGTGGTCTCGCCCGGGGCTTCAATGGCGGTGGCGGTGGTTTCGAACTCAGCGGGCTGGCCGGCGAGCTTTTCGCTCGCGTAGTTCTTCGGGAAGGCAACCTTCAGCGTGCGGGTCTCGCCCGCGCCGATGCCGATCAACTGCTCTTCAAAGCCCGGAATGAACTGGCCGGTGCCGATCACGACAAGGATGCCCTCGCCGGTACCACCCTCGAACGGCGTACCGTCGATACGGCCGGTGAAGTTGATGGTGACGCGATCGCCGTTCTCGGCCTTCGCGCCTTCGCTCTTGGCGTTATAGGGGCGGCTCTGGTCCGCGATCCGCTTGATGGCGTCATCGACATCGCTGTCGGACACGTCGACGACCGGCTTCTCGACGGTAAAGCTCTTGAAGTCGGCGAGCTGGATCGTCGGCACCACCTCGATCGCCACCGTGTAGGTGAGATCGCTCTTGCCGGCGAGGAGTTCCTCGACCTCTTTTTCCTCGGTCGGCATCGTGATCTTCGGTTCGGTCGCAAGGCGGAAGCCGCGATCGGTGAAGATCTGCGTGTTGGTGTCGCGGATGGTCTGGTCGATGGTCTCGGCCATGACAGAGCGGCCATAGACTTTCTTCAGATGGCTCACCGGCACCTTGCCGGGACGGAAGCCGTTGAGCTTCACCTTGTCCTTGAGGTCGATCAGCTTGGCGCCGGCCTTGGCATCGAGATCCGATGCGGGAACGCTGATCTTGAACTCGTGCTTCAATCCCTCGACGAGGGTTTCGGTGACCTGCATGGCGTCAATCTTCTTCCGTTTCGGCAGGGCCTGATGGCCCCGACATTGTCAATTGGGTCGACGCGGGGCCCTTAAAGCCTGCGCCGGTGGTTCGGCTGACCCAACTCCCCAACCGGGGAAACAGGCCCTCCAGTATTCATCATGCAAACGCTTGAATAGAGCGCTTGGTGCGGGCGGAGGGACTCGAACCCCCACAACTTTCGTCACTGGAACCTAAATCCAGCGCGTCTACCAGTTCCGCCACGCCCGCGTAAAAAGCATCCAGTCCGGCCGCGATGCCGCGAGCGGCGGGCTTATAACATGCGCCCACCGGTCCGCAGCAAAAAAATGGCCCTTTTTGCACGCCGCCCGAGGCAAGGCGTCACAGCTGGACACGGCCGCCAGAAAATGGTCCGCATCAGTCTCATGGCAAGCCCCAAATCCCTGCTGCACCGACGCGAGCTGATGGCCGGACTGGGCGCTGCCGCCCTGCTCCCGATATGGCCCGCCATTGGCTCCGCTCAAGGCCGCGCCGCGCTGGCGCTGCAAGCCAAAGCCGATGTCGTTGCGCTTCGGCCAGGGGCGCCGCAGACGCCGGTTTGGTCACTCGCCGGTTCGGAAATGAGATTCAAACGCGGCGATACCGTTGAAGTCACGCTCGCCAATGAGCTGCCGCAGCCCGTTGCCCTCAATTGGCGGGGGCTCGACGGGGTCGCGAGCGCCGAATCGCTGACGGCCCGCGCGCCGCTCGCGGCCGGAGTGAAGGAAACTCTGCAACTGCCGCTGCGACATGCCGGGACGCTGCTGTGCGATCTGACCCTTCTCGGCGACGGCCAGGCACGGCCATCGCGGGCTCGCGCATTGGTGGTCCGGGAAAGCGAGACTGTCGCCGTCGATCGCGACGAGGTGTTTCTGGTCGAGGACTGGCGGCTGCGCCCGGACGGGTCAGCGATCGCGCCCGGAATCGACCCCAAGGACGCCGCAACGGTTTTGACGGCCAACGGCCGGCTTTCGCTCGATATTGCAGCGCGAACCAATGAACGGATCAGGATTCGCTTCATCAATGGCTGCCAGCGGTCTGTTATCGCCGCGAAAATCGAGAATTTCGACGTCCGCGTCATGGCCATCGACGGCCAGCCCTCCGAGCCGTTCCAGGCCCGCAACGGCGCGCTGGTGCTGCCCCCCGGCGGCCGCGTCGATGCCTTTGTCGATGTGACGGCGCCGGCCGGGACCACCGCAGCGATTCTGGTCCACGACGGCAAGGAGGCCCGCCCTATCGGCAGGCTGATCGTCTCGGGTGAACCGCCGGTTCGCGCCGCCCCGCTTTCCCCGGCGCCGCCGTTACCTTCCAACGGTCTGCCGGAGCGACTCGACCTCAAGGGCGCAACCCGGGCCGACTTGACCCTTGGCGGGCCGCAAGGCGACTGGGTGCCGCCGGCAAACTTCACTGCGACCGCCGCGCCCGCGGTCCGCACCAAAGCGGGACGCACCGTTGTGCTGGCCCTGAACAACCGCGGCGCCACCCCAACGGTGTTTCACCTTCACGGCCATCATTTCCGGCTGCTCGACCGGCTCGATGACGGCTGGAAGCCGTTCTGGCTGGATACGCTGGCCATCGAACCCGGCCAAACGCAACGCATCGCCTTTGCCGCCGAATATGCCGGACGCTGGCTGATCGAATCCGTCGCGACCGATTGGGCCTCCCCCCGGCTGGTGCGATGGTACAGTGTGGAATGAGGAGACCGGCATGAGCACATCCGTTCCCACCATTCGTAGCGTAACCGCCCGAGGCCTCGTGGTGCCGATCGCACGGCCGGTGAAGACAGCCTTCTCAACGATCGATGCCGCACCGATGGTGTTGATCGATGTCGCGACCGATCAAGGCGTTACCGGACGCGCTTACATCTTTGCCTACGCCAAGCTGACGCTGAAGCCGCTGGTGCACCTGATCGAGGAGATCGGGCGCGAACTCGTCGGCAAGCCGGTTGCACCGTTTGATCTGATGCAGGCGATGGATGCAAAATTCCGCCTGCTCGGCTGGCAGGGCCTGGTTGGCATGGCAGTGTCCGGCCTCGACATGGCCTATTGGGACGCGCTCGGCCAGATTGCCGGTCGGCCATTGGCCGAGCTGCTCGGTGGCGCGCCGCGGCCGATCAAGGCCTATGACAGTTATGGCGTGGTCGATCCGATCGCCGACGAGCAGGCGCTGCGCCGCTCGCTGGAGCAGGGTTTTCGCGGCATCAAGATCAAGGGCGGCGACGGCGACGCTGCCAATGACGAGCGGGTGGTCAAGGCCGTGCGCGCTTTGCTCGGCCCCGATATCGCGCTGATGATCGACTTCAACCAGTCGCTCGATCCCGCGGAAGCCAGCCGGCGCATCGCTCGCCTTGAGCCCTATGATCTGCACTGGATCGAAGAGCCGGTGCCACAGGAGAACCTGCTAGGCCACGCCAAGGTGCGCGAGACCTCGCCGACGCCGATCCAGGCCGGCGAGAACTGGTGGTTCCCGCGCGGCTTTGCCGAGGCGATCGCAGCCGGCGCCAGCGACTTCATCATGCCCGACCTGATGAAATGCGGCGGCGTCACCGGCTGGCTGCAAGTCGCAGCGCAAGCCGAAGCCGCCAACATTCCGGTGTCGAGCCATCTGTTCGCTGAGGCCAGCGCCCACATGCTGGCGGTGACGCCATCCGCGCACTGGCTCGAATTCCTCGATTTCGCCCGCGTCATCCTCGCCCACCCTGCCGAGATCATCGACGGCACGGTTACCGCGCGAGGTCCGGGCCTTGGGCTGGAATGGAACGAGACAGCGGTGGCGAAATATCAGGTGACGTAGTGGACAGTTCGGCAGTCGGCGGATTAGGCGTCCCATAGATGGGAATTCCGAAAGAACTCGGACATGCTCGAAGTCACAATTTCAATTTTATCGCGTGGATATGGGACCGAAACTGCGTAGTCATGTGGAATCCTTACAAGGGGCGGATCGTTAGAAGAATTCCTGAGATCCACAAAATATGGATCTCCTGATCCCTCCGCACACGCCCCTACTGCGAGAAATCCATAGGACAGCACTGATTTCCCGGGCTCACATTCGACGCTCTCGGACACAATCTGTTCCGGCGTTAGCCAGATAACTTCTGCTCCGATCCCAGACTCGTCGTGATCCGTGTTCAAGCTGAAGCCAACGCCCGCCAGCGCGTGCCCTCCCAAAAGGGCCATGAGCCAATCAGGTGTCAAACTGGCGGGCAATCGAGATCTCAAGAAATGTATATCGCCATCCGTCGCGCGCGTGCCGCGCAGATTTGGACTGATCGAGCGTAGGCGTAGATCGAGCGTCATGATCTGGCTCTTTGCTAATACTCAATCCCGAACTCGTCATACAGCCGCCGGAACACCGCGGGCAGCACTTCGGTCAAATCTTCCGCGATCAGGCCCGGCCCCGCCTCGCGGGCGCCCTCGCCGTGCATCCAGGCGCCGATACAGGCAGCCTCGAAGGCCGGCACGCCCTGGGCCAATAACCCTGCGATGATCCCCGCCAGCACGTCGCCGGCGCCGGCGGTGGCGAGCCAGGGCGGCGCGTTGGCGGCGATGCTGGCGCGCCCGTCGGGTGACGCCACCACCGTATCCGGCCCCTTCAGCAGCACCACGGCGCCAGAGCGCAAGGCGGCGTCACGCACCCGTTCGAGTTTGGAGCGGCCCGGATGCTTGTTGCTGATGTCGCTGAACAACCGCGGAAACTCGCCCTCGTGCGGGGTCAGCACCACCTGCGGATCGCTGGACGCCTTGATCGATTCAAACAGGCGCTCCGGTTCTTGCGCAAAGCTCGTCAGCGCGTCGGCATCGAGCACGAGGTGACGTTTCGCCGACAATGCGGTGTGGACGAGATCGCGCGTGCGCGCGCTGATTCCGGCGCCCGGTCCGATCACGCAGGCATTGAGCCGCTTGTCGTTCAGCATGTCAGCGAATTCGATCGCACTATCGACCGCGCGGATCATCACCGCGGTCAGGGCCGAAGCATTGACCGCGAGCGCCTCGCGCGGCGAGGCCAGCGTGACCAGTCCGGCGCCGGCCCGCAGCGCGGCGCGCGCCGCCAGCCGCGCCGCGCCGGTTGAGGCCATGTCGCCGGACACGACGACAGCGTGACCGCGCGCATATTTGTGGCCATCGATACGCGGCACCGGAAAGCATCTCCGCCAGGCCTGCGGAACGTTTTCCGTTGTCTGCGGGCGGATCTCGTCCAGCACTTGCGCATCGATGCCGATGTCGGCGACGCGGACGCGGCCGCAATGCATCCGTCCCGGCAGCAACAGATGCGCCGGCTTCTTGCGGAAGAACGTCACGGTCTCGACGGCGTTGATCGCGACATCCATCACGGCGCCGGTGGTGCCGTTGATGCCGCTCGGCAGATCGACGGCGAGGACCGGCGCGCCGTTGGCGTTGATCGCCTCGATCATGTCAAGCGGATCGCCCTTCACGGGACGATTGAGACCGGCGCCGAGCAGCGCGTCGATGATCAGCGCCGGCTTTCCGATCGCCTGCGGATTGAACGGCAGCACCGGGTATTTCCAGCCCTTCGCCGCGATTGCCGCGTCGCCCGTCAGACTGTCCCGCTCGCAGAGCAGGATCACCGAAACCTCGCGGCCGCGCGCGGCCAGTTCGGCCGCAGCGACAAACCCGTCGCCGCCATTGTTGCCACGGCCGGCAACCACCACGATCGCGCCCTCCTCGACCAGTTCCATCGCGGCTTCGGCAACGGCCTGGCCCGCGCTCATCATCAGCGCGAAGCCGGGCGTGCCGGCGGCAATGGTCATTCGGTCGGCGCGCTCCATCTCAGTGGTGGTCAGAACTTCCATGCCGAATCCTCGATCTATCAGCCTTTTCCGGAGGCATTTCCGATATCGGCCGTAGCCAATTTTCCAATAGCTGCATACCAATTGATCGGTTTGCCTATTTGCTAGGCTTGGGTATCATGCAGCGTCCGGTTCGACCTCTGCCGATTGCCTGTTAAAAGTCTGATAACATTCCAAAATCAGGCCCGTTAACAACTTGGCATAGACCCTGCTTTTGGGGAAGCCGGTAAGGAAGCCGGTTCAGGACCTTCGTCGTTCGCGGCAATTGCGAGCGTTTAGAGGCCTGATCAGGGATCAACGACCAGACGGCGCCACGCGCGACATCGAAACTATCTGCTCTGCAATTTGTAATGCCCGGGAGGCGCTCAGTGAAAAAAATCGAAGCCATCATCAAGCCGTTCAAGCTCGACGAGGTGAAGGAGGCGCTTCAGGAGGTCGGACTGCAGGGCATCACCGTGACCGAGGCCAAGGGTTTCGGCCGGCAAAAGGGCCACGCCGAACTGTATCGCGGTGCGGAATACATCGTGGACTTCCTGCCCAAGGTCAAAATCGAGATCGTGATATCAGACGAACTGGTCGAGAAAGCCATCGACGCGATCCGCCGCGCCGCCCAGACCGGCCGCATCGGCGACGGCAAAATCTTCGTCTCCAACATCGAAGAAGCGATCCGGATCAGAACCGGAGAATCCGGGCTGGACGCTATCTAAGCCGGGTGCTATCCCGCATTTTGCGACTGAAAAACAAGAAAAGGGCTGCTTCGGCGGCCTGATTTCGTTTGCGATATCTCACCACTCTGTCTGTGTGTGCGTGTTGTTTGCGAAAATGTCGTTGTCGCAGAGTCCTGGAAACCAAAAGGGGTATTCATGAAGACCGCCAAAGACGTCCTGAAATCGATCAAGGACAACGACGTAAAATACGTCGACCTGCGCTTCACCGACCCGCGCGGCAAGTGGCAGCACGTGACTTTCGACATCGGCATGATCGACGAGGAAATCTTTGCCGAAGGCACCATGTTCGACGGCTCGTCGATTGCCGGCTGGAAGGCGATCAACGAATCCGACATGTGCCTGATGCCCGATCCGGTCACCGCGACGATCGACCCGTTCTTCGCCGAAACCACCATGGTCATCACCTGCGACGTGCTCGAGCCGACCACCGGCGAGCCCTACAACCGCGACCCGCGCGGCATGGCCAAGAAGGCCGAGGCGATGGTCAAGTCGATGGGCATCGGCGACACCGTGTTCGTCGGACCGGAAGCCGAGTTCTTCGTATTCGACGACGTGCGCTTTTCGTCCCTGCCCTACAACACCGGCTTCAAGCTCGACTCCTCGGAATTTCCGACCAATTCGGACACCGAATATGAAGGCGGCAATCTCGGTCACCGCATCCGCACCAAGGGCGGCTACTTCCCGGTGCCGCCGCAGGACTCGGTGCAGGACATGCGCTCGGAAATGCTCGGCGCGATGGCCAAGATGGGCGTCAAGGTCGAAAAGCATCACCATGAAGTCGCTTCCGCCCAGCACGAGCTCGGCATGAAGTTCGACACGCTGACGCTGATGGCCGACCACATGCAGATCTACAAATATTGCATCCATCAGGTCGCGCACATCTACGGCAAGACCGCCACCTTCATGCCGAAGCCTATCTATGGCGACAACGGCTCGGGCATGCATGTCCACCAGTCGATCTGGAAGGACGGCAAGCCGGTGTTCGCCGGCAACAAATACGCCGACCTCTCCGAGACCTGCCTTCACTACATCGGCGGCATCATCAAGCACGCCAAGGCGATCAACGCCTTCACCAACCCGTCGACCAACTCCTACAAGCGTCTGGTCCCGGGCTATGAAGCCCCCGTGCTGCTCGCCTATTCCGCGCGCAACCGTTCGGCCTCCTGCCGTATCCCCTACACCGCCAACCCGAAGGCCAAGCGCGTCGAGGTCCGCTTCCCCGACCCGATGGCCAACCCGTATCTCGGCTTCGCTGCGATGCTGATGGCCGGCCTCGACGGCATCAAGAACAAGATCGATCCGGGTCCGGCGATGGACAAGGACCTCTACGATCTGCCGAAGGAAGAACTGAAGCAGATCCCGACGGTGTGCGGCAGCTTGCGCGAGGCCCTGGAAAACCTCGACAAGGACCGCGCGTTCCTCAAGAACGGCGGCGTGTTCGACGACGACTTCATCGACAGCTACATCGAGCTGAAGATGACCGAAGTCGAGCGCTTCGAGATGACCCCGCATCCGGTCGAATTCGACATGTACTATTCGCTGTAAGGTTGGTGGGATTTTCCACCGACCTCACGGCTCGAGAAATGCGAAAGGCGCTCCCAACGGGGCGCCTTTTGTTATGCAGGATGGGTTAGTTCATTCGCCTTACGGGCTGAAACTTATATGCCCCCATTGCGCGCGCACGCTTCCCGCTGGGCAAACCCCTTAACCAGCTTTCGACATGCCCGATAGCGATCTTCCATAGACTGGGCGGCGACCTTGCCCTGTCGCGTATCGCTCTCTAGCGCAACCTTCGGGCCCAGGGTTTTCGGCTTGATCGTGGGCTCTGATATCGTAGATCGCCGCTCTGGCGACTTCTGTTTGGGCACTGGACCATTTTGCGAAGACAGTCGCCACAGCGGGCTGAGCTTGATAGTGGCCGTTTTCGATTGGCCTTGCTGCGGACTTGGGTTGAGCGAATGAAAAGTCATCGTCGAGCCCGAAACCTTGGCATCCATTGGCACGTCGCCACTCTTGAACTCTAGTTTGCCGTTGTTGATCTTCGAGGCAAAGTCAACGTAGCCAGCGGGCGTCTCCTTCTGCCAGGAAAGCTTTTTGGGTGGCCCCCAAAGATAGTACCCAAGAGCAATGCCGTCCGAAGTAACTTCCGTCACAATCAACATCACATGACGGCCAGTCCCTTTGCCGAAGCCATCTTTGTTTGACCATATACCTACGAACTGCAGATAACGATCTGGAACGTCGCTCTTGGTTTGCCCCATAGCAAAGGGTGGCATCTTCAGTTTTTGGTCTGCTCCTGTCGCAGCAACCCGCTGCGCGTCTTCTGTTGAAAACACATTGCGCAGTCCTGATGACAAGCTGCCTGTTCCATTTTCACGCGAATTGGCTTTTTCCTTCGCTTCTTCTGGTTTTGTAGCAAGCTTGGCGACCGTCGTCGGAGCCACCATGGGTGCCTGCAACGTAGCCATCGGCTTGAGATAGATCGCTTCCTTCGAAAGCGAACCATACACGAAGGGCTGCTGCTCTCTCTTAGTTGCCGCCATGACCTCGTCACGCACGTTCCGGAACAAGAACGATATTTCAAGACCCGGAGTTTCGATATTGCGAAGCAGGGCCGCCGTGAATGGGCTGTTACGGCCTTCGCCGTCGCTGGCTGTGGTGCCATCCCGAGCGGCATATGCAATCAGCACGTTGTCGGAGGGTTCTGTCGGAGCCAACCCGCGAGCCACCGCCCGGGTGCTGAGCGAGCGCTTCATCTTTGCAGCAAAGGGATTATTTCGACATGCATCAAGAATGACGAGACCCAGCTGCCGCGCCTTTGAAACCTGGAGACTAATCGAGCGCAGACTGACGGCCTCGCTCTCGATGTCGGCGTCGCTACGCAGTTCGGCATTGACCGGAATCAGCCAATTTTCGCCACCCACCTCCATGCCGTGTCCGGCATAGAATACGACGGCCATTTCCGCCCCTTCGGCAGCGCGGCCGAAATCGACGATGGCTTTACGCATTTCGTGCGCGGTCGCGTTTTTTGTTTGCGTGACCTTGAAATTCAATCGCTCAAGGGCACGCGCAATGTCGGCTGCGTCACGAGGCGGGTTAGGTAGCTCCGGTACCTTTTCGTAGGAGCCGTTCCCGATGACGAGCGCGATCCGATTCTCAGCAAGTGCCGGCTGAATGAGAAGCCAAATTGAAGTGACGACGAAGGTGGCTGCTCTAACGGTGCGCATCGGTACGGTCCTATCCAGCATTAAATTCGAAGCTATCATCCGGGTACCCCGACAACAGGAAAACTAGAAATTGCACATCTTGTGTGATCTAACTCACAGTTTGATGTGAAAGCCTTCGTTGTCCGAAGTGAAACTTGTTTGCGCGACGCCTCTCCGCGACACCTCGAATAAATTCTATCTTTCCTTCGGCGGATACTTGCGCAGGAAACGCTCCAGCTCCGGCTGCACGGAATAAGGCGTTGGTATCGGATCGCCGGCCGGATCGACCGCAATATCAAGACAACGGCGCAACGTTCGCGCCAGCTCCGCGCGCCGATACGGCTTGGTCAAAAGCGGAATCCCGTGGCCCGCGCGGTTTTTCAGCGGCAGCGCGCCGTCGCTGTAGCCGGAGGTGAAGAGCACCCGGAGCGACGGACGCCCGGCCATCAGCGTTTCAGCCAGTTGCCTGCCGTTCATGCTGCCGGGCATCACGACGTCGGTGAACAGCAGATCGAACGCGGCGCCCCGATTGACGATGGCGAGGGCCTCGTCGGCATTCGAGGCCACGATCACCTTGTAGCCGAGGCTCTCGAGCTGCATCGTCACATAGTCGCGGATCTTGCGGTCGTCCTCGACGCACAGGAGCGTTTCGCTGCCGCCCTGCACCGGCGAATCCTCGTCTTGTGTCGACGGTTGAAGCGCGCTGGTGTCGGCTTTGGGCAGATAGATCGTGAACGTCGTGCCGCTTCCCTCCTCGCTGCGCACGTCGACGCTTCCGCCCGACTGCTTGGCGAAGCCAAACACCATGCTGAGCCCGAGCCCTGTTCCCTGGCCAACCTCCTTGGTGGAAAAGAACGGTTCAAATATCTTGTCGAGAATGGGCTGCGGAATTCCGGTGCCGGTGTCACTCACTTCGACCACGACGTAATCGCCGGCGCGTTCGACGCCGCGGGCCACGGCCTCCGGCACGCCCAGGGTGATATTGCCGGTCGCAATGGTCAGCTTTCCGCCATCTGCCATCGCGTCCCGGGCATTGATCGCGAGATTGACGACCGCGGAGGAGAGTTGGCTACGATCGACGAATGCCGGCCACGCGTCGTCGTTCAAGGCGGCCTCGATTTCGATATTCTTGCCGACGGTTGGCGCGAGCAATCGAACGGCCTCGCGAATGAGATCATTGACGTCGATCTCGGCCGGCTGCAACGGCTGCTTGCGCGCGAACGCCAGCAGGCTGGCGGTGAGGTTTGCACCGCGGTCGGCGGCGTCGCTGATCAGTTTGGTGATCGAAGCCAGGTGCGGAACGTCCTTGACGCCATCGGCCAGAATTTCGATCGTGCCTGTGATCACCGTAAGCATGTTGTTGAAGTCATGGGCAATGCCACCGGTCAGTTGCCCGACCGTATCCATCTTTTGCGCCTGAATCAGTCGCTCCTCGGCAAGGCGCCGCTGGGTGACGTCCCTGACAAAGGAGTTGATGATGTAACCGTCGCCGCGGCGCAGCGCCGTGAGCGACACTTCGACGAAAAATTCGTGACCGTCCCGGTGCAGCGCCGGCGCCTCATAGCGCATGCCCATGGCGCCACCGGCGGTCTCGCGCAGGAATTGGGCGATCCGCTGCCGGTGCCCCGCACGAAGCGGTTCGGGAAACACCAGCTCGACCAGCTTCGCACCAACGGTTTCTGCCCGCGTCCATCCGGTCAAAGCTTCGGCCTGCGGACTCCATTCGAGAACGAATCCGTTCTCGTCGGTCTGGACGAAGGCGTCGAGCGCGGTGCTCACGATGGTCTGCGCCATCTGTTCGCTGTCGACCAGAGCCTGCAGGGCGCGCCTTTGTTCGGTGACGTCGCGGAGCACGGTCACCGCCCCGGAAAGCCTGCCGCGTTCGTCGCGCAACGGCCGGGCGTTGGCGACGATGTAGGCTTTTGCGCTGGATCCTTCGGACTGCACTATGAGTTCGAAATCATCGACATGTTCCCCGCGCAGCGCCCGCGCCAGCGGCGAATCCGGGATCGGCAGCGGCGTGGTACCGTCCGAAAGGAAACAGGCGAATTTTCTTACCCCCGTCAGGCTGTCGAAGCCGCGGTCCACACCCAGCAGCTGGCGGGCTGCGCCGTTGGCAACGACGACCACCGCATTCTCGTCGGCCACGACAACGCAATCGCGGATGCTTTCGACCGTGTTTTCCACCAGGTTTGGCCTGGCGCCGAGCTGGCCCGACAATTCGGCGAAAGCCGCTGATAGCGGGGCCATCTCCCGGCTACCTTCGGAAGGCATCGCAACCGGCTTGCCGCGCGACAGCCCTTCGACCGCCCGGGTCATTTGGGTCAGCTGTCGGGACAGCGAGCCCGCGATGGCGGCCGCAAGCACCAGCGCGAGCAAAATCGCGATCGCCCCGACGACCAGCGTCGCGCGGCCGAAACCATCACCGAACACAGCAAGGGCGCAAATGGTGCCCACGACCAGGAACACCATCGCGAACGCAAGGCGGCTCCTCAAAGTCATGACGACCAACTGCCCAATAAAATCGCTAAGAAAACCGCCAGAGAAACCGCCCAGGAAATGATAACGACAATGGTGTGAGTATGAATGCGGGTCCGGCGCCTTGCGCCGGTTGTTCGGCGCCCTCAGCTACCCCAATGCATAGCCGAGTTCTGCGCCGCGCTCCCGCGTTTTCGGTTCCGTAGAATTACGGACAGCACCCCGGAGAAATGCATATTTCGAATCAAATTATACCCCGAATATCCTGGTGTAACGCGCCTTGATCTCCTCGCTTTGCGCTTGCACGGCGGCGGGATCGGCCTTGAGCAATTTCAGATTCGCCAGCGGGATGTGCTCGCCCTTCTCCTTCACCTGCGCATGAAACGAGCGGTGTGCGAACACGTCGACCAGCATCTGCTGGGTTTCGGCGCTGAAAAAGAAGTTCTGAAATAATCTTGCCGCGTTGGGATTGGGCGCGCCGCGGAAGATTCCGGAGGGAACGATGATTAACGGCGCCCCCTCGGTCGGGTAGACCACCTCGACCGGTTTGCCCTGGTCCTTGGCCAGCACCAGATTGTAGTCGTTGCCGTCGGCCATGATGGCACGCTCGCCGAGCAGGATCTTCTTCGGTGGATCGGCGGCCGACTGCACCTGCATGACCTTCTGCTGCGCGAGTCTCTCCAGATAGACCCAGCCGAGATCGCGCGTCAGCACGAAGGTCGCCGTCAAGATGGCGCCGCTGTAGCCGGGATGGCCCTTGACGATCTTGCCTTGCCATTTCGGGTCGAGCAAATCGGCATAGCTCTTTGGCGCTTCCTCGCGCTTGACGAGATTGGTGTTGTAGCCGATCGCCTCCAGCCAGGCGCAGGACGTCGCGTGCATGCCATCGGGGTCGATCTGGTCGGCCGGGAAATGTTTGGCGACCTCCGCCGGCAGGTAGGCCGCGAGCCAGTTGTTCTTCTTCCAGTCGAGATAATGCGCCGGGTCCGTCGAGTTGGCGACGTCAACGGCGTTGATGCCGCTGCCCTGCTCCTGCGCGATGCGCTGGAAGATCCGCTCCGCGCCGGAACGCTCCACCCGGACGCTGATGCCCGGATATTTGGCTTCGAACGTCCGCGCCATCCGCTCGGCGGTGTTGAGCTCAAGCGCCGTATAGAACGACACCTTGCCCTCTTTCTTGGCAGCCTCGATCAGCGCGGGCGTCACTTCGGAAGGCGGCGGCGCCGCGGCTTTGACCGGCTCGGCGAATAAAAGGCCGGCAACGGAAGCCGTCGACGCCTTGAGCAGGTCACGTCTCGACCATCGGCGGTCCCGCATCGCACCCTCCCCCTTTGTCGCCCGACCGTTGTTCGGCCGCCTGTTCGTTCGAAACCGCCTGCTAGCTCGCCCGCTGATGCGCCTTCAGCGCCTCGCCGAACGCCTCAAACAGCGCACGGTTGATCGGATTGCGCTGCGGATCGTACTCCGCATGCCATTGCACGCCGAGCGCAAAGCTCGGTGCGTCAGCAATCCGGATCGCTTCGATGGTGCCGTCTTCCGCCACGCCCTCGATGACGACGCGCTCGCCGGGATCGAGAATGCCTTGCCCATGCAGCGAGTTCACGCGAATGGTTTCGCAGCCGAGCAGCTTTGCAAAAGCGCCGTCCGGGGTGAGATGGACGTCATGCCGGTCGGCAAAGATCACCAACGGATCGGGGTGGATTTCGCCGTTCTCCAGCCGCGGCATGCGGTGATTCATCCGGCCGGGGATTTCGCGAATCTCCGGGTGCAGCGAGCCGCCAAAGGCGACGTTCATTTCCTGCAAGCCGCGGCAGATACCGAAGATCGGCACGCCGCGGGCGACGCAGGCCTCCGCCAGCGCAAGGGCGACGTCGTCGCGGTGAATATCGTAGGGCTCGTGCCTCTCATGCGGCTCGGTCTTGAAACGGGTCGGATGGACATTGGCACGGGCGCCGGTCAGCACCACCCCGTCGACGGCGTCAAGCAAGGCGCCGATATCGGTAATCTCCGGCGATCCCGCAAACATCAGCGGCAGTGCGCCCGACACGTCGGCTACAGCGCGGAGATTGCGCTCTCCGACCATCTGGGTTGTGAAACGATTTTCGATGCGATGGGCGTTCCCGATCACACCGACCACGGGCCGTCTCATCGCCAAATTTCTGCTTTCATCGTCCTGCGCAAGGATCTTCTAGGTTGAGCCATGATGTTGGCCGATCATGCCTGCGAGAACGTGCCGGATCAACATGATATGCTGCCCACTTCTGCTTTGCAGCTCCGCGCGAATCCCAGGCCGTGCCGGCAAGCCGGCGTCAGAATAGGCGCAAGGCACACGTTTTGGCTCGTGGGGGGCGGCCTGACGCGCGGCAAAGGCAGCTACTTCCGGGTAAAGGCTTCCCTGGCATCAACAGCCTCGACGCCGGGCAGACCGGCCGCCCGAAGCGCGGTCGCGGCGGAATTGTCGGCGCCATTCAGCCACGGCAGTTTCGCCTGGATGGCGCGGGTCACCGGCTCGCCCAGCGCGCCGCCGAAATCGAGCGGCCAGAACCCGTTCGGCACTGCCTCGGCTGATATCCCGTGGAGGCGATATCCCTTCCCCAGCGTCGCCTCCGCTTGGTCAGGCTGTACGTTGCGCGCGGTCCCAGGGTTGGCCGGATCGGCAAATGTCACAAGCACCGGGATCAGCGCGCCCGTTACCGGCACGACGCCGGTCTGGCGGTTCATGTCGTTGAACGACACGCGCTTGCCGTCGCCGGCGGCGGCCGTATAAGCGCGCAAGGCTACGTAATTGATGCCCTCGAGTTCGAGTTTCTTGTCGATATGCGCCAGCAGCGCGACCAGATTTTTGCCGCCGCCGAGGTCGACGTAGACGGCATCGCCCACGGTGCGGGTTGGGCCGATGCCGCTGTAGCCGCGATACGGATGGACCGCCAAAACTCCGCTCGCCGATTTGCGTCCATCGGGGGTCTCGACTTCGACGGTCAAGCGATATTTGTGGCTGGGACGGTTGATCCTGATCTGGTCGCCGATATAGATCGCCGCCAGCAGCGCAACCGGCCCCAACCATTTGAAATTCATCTCATCCTCGCCGACGTCGCTGGAGCCTTTTCCGTTCCGATGGAATCGGAACGGAGCTCCAGATTCTTGATTTGACGCGTTTTCTTGACGCGAACCGGCGTCCACTTCGCTGGAAAACGCTTTAGTTAGCCTGCACCGCTTGGCACACCGGGCGTGGCAGCGTCAAACCGGCGCGTGCCTCGCCGCTTGATCCCGGGCGAATTTTCGCGAAAGACTGGCGCAGGATATTCTGCAGGAAGGAATCAACGTGACAGGTCCGGCTGACGATCGTCTTTTGGCCCGCAACGATCTGGCGTGGGCGATCTCGGTCGGAGGCATCGGCGTCGTGCTGTTCACGGCACTCTTGCTGTTCACCTGGTATTTCGCCGCGACCCTGTTCCTGATCTTTGCCGGCGTGCTGCTCGGCGTCGCCCTCACCGCGATGGCCAATATGCTCGGCCGTGTGGTCAAACTTCCCCATTCGCTGCGGCTAACCGTCGTGGGCCTGGTGTTGGCCGGGCTCCTGTCGGGTATTCTTTTTCTCGGCGGCGCCACCATCGCGCAACAGACCAAGGTGTTGAGCGACACGATCAAGTCGCAGTTGGTTGACCTCAAAGCCTTCCTGGACAGGAATGGGGTCGATACCAGCTTTTTCGACTTCGGCAGCCTCAATGCGGCTTCGGATGCGTCTGCGCCGGCGGCGCCAACAACGCCGCATAGCCTTCCCAGCGCCAGCACCATCGCGTCCAGCGGCGGCGCCATTTTCAGCCAGAGCCTGAAGCTGATCCTGGGCACCGTGAGCGCGGTCGGAAACTTCTTTATCGTGCTGTTTCTGGGCCTCGCCTTTGCCGTGCAGCCGAGCGTCTACCGCAACGGGCTGCTGTTCATGGCGCCGGCCAAGCACCGCGCCCGCGCCACCATCATTATCGACCGCATCGGCTGGACGCTGGAGCGCTGGCTGATCGCGCAGATCATCACCATGGCCGCGGTGTTCTTTGTCACCTGGGTCGGACTTGCCATCATCGGCATCCCCAGCTCGTTCATCCTGGGCATCCAGGCCGGCCTGCTCGCCTTCATTCCAACCGTGGGTGCGATCCTCGGTGGACTGATCGTGGTGCTCGCGAGCCTCGCTTCGGGATGGGTCGCGGCGTTGAGCGCGTTCATCCTGTTCCTCGGCGTGCACGCGCTGGAAAGCTACGTGCTGACGCCGATCATCCAGCGTCAGGCGCTGGATATTCCGCCCGCCACGCTGTTCGCGTTCCAGATCCTGCTCGGCGTCGTGTTCGGCATCTGGGGGCTGGCGCTGGCGCTCCCCCTGATGGCGATCGCCAAGGTCATGATCGACCATTTCAAGGCCGAAAGGACGATGGCGTAAGCCTAGCCCGCCGAGGTCAGCACCGTCTCGGTGTGCTCGACCTCGGGCGGCGCCGCAAAGTACTGCCCGACCAGGCCGCGCCATGCCGTAAAATCTTCCGAGCCGCGGAAGTCGACGGTGTGATTTTCCAGCGTTTCCCATTGCGCCATCAGGCGATAGCGCTGCGGCTTCTCAATCGACTTGTGCAGCTCAAACCCCTTGCCGCCCTTGGCGCGCAGGAACAGCGGACGCGCCTTGGCCACCGCGGCCTCAAAATCCTTCTCGGTGCCGGGTTTGACGTCGATCTGTGCGATTTCGGTGATCATTGATGAAGGCCTTCTGCTGGGAACAATCGTCTCTAGAGCCTTTTCCGTTCCGATGGAATCGGAACGGGCTCTAGATTCTTGTTTTGACGCGTTTTCTTGCCGCGAACCGGTATCCACTTCGCTGGAAAACGCTCTAACCCAGCCCGGCGCAAAGAAAAAGGCGCCTCGCGGCGCCCGGCATCAGCATCCCGAAGGTCAGCCTCAGTTGAACAGCAACACTGCGCCCACAACCATCATCGCGCAACCGATGAACAGGATGGCGGGCCAGCGCGTTCTGCGCTGATCGTAACGGCCCTGCGCCCGGCGCTCGGTTATGAGCGCCGTCTCGAATTCTTCCGAGCTGGAGAACATGCAGGCGAAGCCGCCACGGGCGGAGACTGCGGCCGCTTCGAGCGACATCAGGGCAGCCTGGGGGTTTCGCGAGCGTATCGACTCCATAAGTAAATAATATGGACAGAATGGTAAACGCGAGGTTACCGCCGCGTTTTCCTGCAGCGCGTTTTCAAGCGAAAGCCTGTCCCGCACTTGATGCGGGATGGCTACCGGTTCGCGTCAAGAAAACGCGTCAAACAAGAGTCTGGAGCTTCGGTTCTGCTCAAATCAAAACCGATCAGCTCTAGGTCGCGGCAACCTGCGCACGGGCCGGCGCCGGAAGGCCTGCGGTCTTGCGCCGCCAGTGTTCCAGCGACAGCGGCAGCTCTTCCGCGGCCTCGACGCGATTGCGGCCGCTGCGTTTGGCCTGATAGAGCGCGGTGTCGGCCGCCGCCAGCAGCACCTCGAGTTCGGTGCCCGCCGGCCCGCCGGCCACGCCGATGCTGACGGTGGTATCGACCGGCCCTTCCTCGCACACGATTCCGGACGCCTCGAACGCTTCACGCACGCGCTCGGCCACCAGCACACCCTCTTCCAGCGCACACGGCAACAGCGCGGCGAACTCCTCGCCGCCAATGCGGCCTGACAGATCGCTGATGCGCAGATTATTGACCACGACGGTGGCAAACAGTTTGAGGATTTCATCACCCGCCGGATGACCGAAACGGTCGTTGATGCCCTTGAAATGGTCGATGTCGAAGATCATCACCGTCACCGGCCGGCCGGCGTTGGCCTCGCGTTCGATCACCCGCGCACAGGCCTCGGCAAAGCCGCGGCGGTTGAACATGCCGCTCAAGGGATCGATCGACGCTGCCGTCTTGTGCACGGTCACGGCACGATCCGACACCAGCATGAAGATGACGAACACGGTGCCGATCGCATAAAGCACGAGCTCGATCGAAAACGCCGTCACCCAGATGCTGCTGTAGAAGGTTTCGTCGTGTGGACGCAGCAGATCGCCGAGCAGGATCGGCAGCATCAGCACGCAGCCGTGCATGACAGGCACCGCAATGGTCGGCCAGCGCTTCTGCATGCTGCGCCGCCGCTCGCTCCACAATTCGGAGGCCGTCAGCGCCGCGTAGATCGCAACGATGGCCGCACCGGCGGTCAGGCGCATCGCCGGATCCAGCCACGGCAAGCCCACGGATACACCGACCCAGGCGATCGCGCCGAACACCAGTCCCGGCAGATTGGGCTTGCGGCCGAGGAATACACGGGCGGCATTCCAGACCATGCCGCAGGCGATGAAGCCGACCGCGTTCAACGCCAGCGTCAGCGGTCCGCCAAGTGCGGCGCCGCCGACGGTCCAGATCGCGACCGAGGCCGCGCCGAGCAGATAGGCCGTGCCCCACCACTTCAACGCCGGGACATTTTCCTGCTTGCCGAAGAAAATGAGCATGGCCCCGAGCATGCCCGCAACCATGGTTGCGAACAGATATAGCGTGGACGTATCGAACGACATGAGCCCCACCGTAAAAGTGTGATGCAATGCTGGGAGCGTATTTGGAAATGTGATGCTGCGCCCCCGCAGTCCTGGCACGCTAGGCCGCTCGGGTTCCAATTTCGTGTGTACGCGCACGAAAGTTTTCGTGAAAATCTGCGTTAATTCATCTCTAAACTCACAACAAAAAGGGCGCTGAAAAGCGCCCTTTTTCTTCGTTTTTGAATGCAGCAATCGCTGCAAATTTTAGCGAAGCAATTAGCGCTTCGAGAACTGGAACGACTTGCGCGCCTTGGCGCGGCCGTACTTCTTGCGCTCCACGGTACGGGAGTCGCGGGTCAGGAAGCCGCCCTTCTTCAACACGCCGCGCAGATCCGGCTCGAAGCAGGTCAGCGCCTTGGAGATGCCGTGACGCACGGCACCCGCCTGGCCCGACAGACCGCCGCCGGCGACCGTGCAGATGACATCGTACTGGCCGGCACGGGCAGCTGCGACCAGCGGCTGCTGGATCAGCATGCGCAGAACGGGACGCGCGAAATAGACTTCGACTTCGCGGGTATTGACCACGATCTTGCCGGCGCCCGGCTTGATCCAGACGCGGGCGACCGCGTCCTTGCGCTTGCCGGTGGCGTAGGCTCGGCCGAACTTGTCGACCTTCTTGACGTATTTCGGCGCGTCGGGCGAAGCCGTCTTCAGGGACGACAACTGGTCGAGCGACTGCATGGTATCGGACATCTTATGCGGCCCTCATGTTCTTGCGGTTCATCGAAGCGATATCAACCGTCTCGGGCTGCTGGGCTTCATGCGGATGTTCGGCGCCGGCGTAAACGCGCAGATTGCCCATCTGCACGCGGCCGAGCGGTCCGCGGGGGATCATGCGCTCGATGGCCTTCTCGACGACGCGCTCGGGGAAGCGACCCTCGAGGATCGACTTCGCGGTGCGTTCCTTGATGCCACCGATGAAGCCGGTGTGCTTGTAGTAGACCTTCTGGTCGCGCTTGCGACCGGTCAGAACGACATGCGCCGCATTGATGATGACGACGTGATCGCCGCAATCGACGTGGGGCGTGTAGGTAGGCAGGTGTTTGCCGCGCAGACGCATGGCGACCAGGGTAGCGAGCCGTCCGACCACCAGACCTTTGGCGTCGATCAGCACCCACTTCTTCGTCACCTCGGCGGGCTTAGCCGAAAAGGTTTTCATGTGAGGAAATCCGTGAAAGGGGACTGCGGCGCAGGCTGCGCCGAACTGCGCGGTTTCTAGAGAACCGCGCGCGGTGCGTCAATGCCAAACGATAAGAATTATAATAGCAAAAACAATCACTTATAAATATGGTGTTATATTACCGTATAAAAGACTATTTGTTTGGAATGGAATAGGTCGACGTCACGTGCGCGATCGGATCGGGTGACGTGCCCGACAGCAGATTGACCTCCCCCACCGCCAGCCGCTTGCCGAGCTTCAACAGCCGCGCTGCGGCCAGCACGTCCTGTCCAGGCTGGCCCTTGCGCAGGAAATTGATGTTGAGATTGGTGGTCACCGCGAGCCCAACCGGTCCGATCGCCGACAGCAGCACCACATACATTGCGAAATCGGCCATCGCCATCAGCGTCGGGCCCGACACCGTGCCGCCCGGGCGGAGCATGTTCTCGTTGTAGCGCTGGCGCAGCAGGCAGGTTTCGCCATCCGCGCTTTCGATGGTGATATCGCCGCCTTTGAACGCCTGCGGGAATTCCTCGTGGAGGAACTTCTCCAGTTCAGCCACGCTCATTTTCGCTGCCGCCATGCTGACCCCTGCCCTCGCTTCAGATCGCCTGTTACATTAAGTTGTCATCAAAGCCCAAACAAAACCCAAGAAAACCATTGAGCGGAAATTTTTGAGATGTCGCCCCAGACCGCCCGCGCGCCCGCCCCTCAATCGCCGATCCTGCTGCGCGAGCGGGTCGGCAGCGTCGCCGTGCTTACCTTGAACCGGCCCGCGGCGCGCAACAGCCTGTCGGAGGGCTTGATCGCCGAACTGCATGCGGCGCTGAAGGACATTCACGGCGACAAGAATGTGCGCGCACTCGTCATCGCCGCCAACGGCCCGGCGTTTTCGGCCGGCCACGACATGAAGGAACTGACCGCGCGCCGAAGCGACGCCGATAGCGGCCGCGCCTATTTCGCAGAGATCATGAATGCCTGCAGCGCGATGATGCAGGCGATCGTGCAATTGCCGAAGCCGGTGGTCGCCGCGGTTCAGGGCGTCGCCACCGCCGCCGGTTGCCAGCTGGTCGCGAGCTGCGATCTGGCGGTCGCCTCCGAAGCCGCAAGCTTCGCCACGCCCGGCGTCGACATCGGGCTGTTCTGTTCGACGCCGATGGTGGCGCTGTCGCGCAACGTGCCGCGCAAGCAGGCGATGGAAATGCTGCTCACCGGCGAGCCGGTGGACGCCACGACGGCGCAAAACCTCGGCCTCGTCAATCGCGTGGTTCCACCCGGCACCGAACGCGATGCGGCGATTGCACTGGCGCAAAAGGTTGCGCTGAAATCCGCCTACACCGTCAAGCTCGGCAAGGAGGCCTTCTATCGCCAGGCCGAAATGAGCCTCGCCGACGCCTATCGCTACGCGGCAGAGGTGATGACCGAAAACATGATGGCGCGCGACGCCGAGGAAGGCATCGGCGCCTTCATCGAGAAACGCGAGCCGAAATGGCAGGATAGATAGCTTTTCCGTCATTGCGAGCGCAGCGAAGCAATCCATCGATACCAAGCAAAGAAAGAATGGATTGCTTCGTCGCTTCGCTTCTCGCAATGACGCAGGGAATCATAAATGAACCACGACGCCTACGACGACAATTACATCCGCGCGATCCTCAACAGCGTGAAATCGATCGCGATGGTCGGCGCCTCGCCGGTCAACGTGCGGCCGAGTTACTTCGCGTTCAAATATCTGGCACAGCGCGGCTACGACATGATCCCGGTCAATCCCGGCCATGTCGGCAAGAGCCTGCTCGGCAAACCCTTCGTCGCTTCGCTCGGGGATATCGACCGCCCGATCGACATGATCGACATCTTCCGCAATTCCAGCCACATCATGCCTGTGGTCGATGAAGCCCTGAAATTGTCGCCGCTGCCGAAGGTGATCTGGATGCAGCTCGGCGCGCGCGACGACGCCGCTGCGGAAAAAGCCGAAGCCGCCGGCATCCAGGTCGTGATGAACCGCTGCCCGAAGATCGAATATGGGCGGCTGTCATCAGAGATTTCCTGGATGGGCGTCAATTCGCGAACGCTCAGCTCCAAGCGCGCGCCGATCCCGACGCAGGGCATGCGTCTGTCGCTGAACCGGATGAGCGTCGGCGGCGGTGAAACCGCTGCATCCGACCGCGCCGCGAAAAACAAGAGCGAGCCATAGCGTTTCAAGCGAAATGGGCACCGGTTCGCGCCAGGAAACGCGTCAAAACAAAAAACAGAGCCGACCAGGCTCTGTCGTAACGCAGATGCGAAACGATTGTTTCGAAAACGTGGCCAACGGCGCGGAGCGCCGCCTAGCTACAGGCTCCCGTGAAGCACGTCCGTTCCTAATCCACGATATGTGAAACGGTCGCCTTGACGGCGGACGCGGCTTGCGATCAGCATGCCGCGCATTTTCGACGAACCAAAAACAGGATGCATAGAATGACCGATCGCCACCCGGGATTTTCGACCCTTGCCGTGCATGCGGGCGCGCAGCCTGATCCGACCACCGGCGCGCGGGCGACGCCGATCTATCAAACCACGTCCTTTGTTTTCAACGACGCCGATCACGCTGCGTCGCTGTTCGGCCTGCAGGCCTTCGGCAACATCTATACCCGCATCGGCAATCCGACCAACGCCGTGCTGGAAGAACGCGTCGCCGCGCTCGAAGGCGGCACCGCCGCGCTTGCGGTCGCGTCCGGACACGCCGCCCAGGTGGTCGTGTTCCAGCAATTGCTGATGCCCGGCGACGAGATCATTGCCGCGCGCAAACTCTATGGTGGATCGATCAACCAGTTCACGCATGCATTCAAGAGCTTTGGCTGGAACGTCGCATGGGCGGATTCCGATGATATTGCAAGCTTCGAACGCGCGGTGACGCCGCACACCAAGGCGATATTCATCGAGTCGATCGCCAATCCCTCCGGCAGCATCACCGATATCGAGGCGATCGCCGCCGTCGCCCGCAAGGCCGGCGTGCCATTGATCGTCGACAACACGCTTGCCACCCCCTACCTGATCCGCCCGATCGACCACGGCGCCGACATCGTCGTCCATTCGCTGACGAAATTTCTGGGCGGCCACGGCAATTCGCTCGGCGGCATCATCGTCGATGCCGGCACCTTCGACTGGTCGAAGGACAACAAGTAT
Organism: Bradyrhizobium sp. AUGA SZCCT0182; assembly: GCF_018130185.1. NCBI lineage: Bacteria > Pseudomonadati > Pseudomonadota > Alphaproteobacteria > Hyphomicrobiales > Nitrobacteraceae > Bradyrhizobium > Bradyrhizobium sp. AUGA SZCCT0182. The sequence continues at coordinate 137,747 of NZ_JAFCLY010000006.1, forward strand.
CCGATGCTGAGCGAGCCGCGCCCCGAGTATCACGGCATCAAGCTGCAGGAAACTTTTGGCAATTTCGCCTTTGCGATCGCCTGCCGGGTGCTCGGCCTGCGCGACCTCGGCCCGGCGCTGTCGCCGTTCAACGCCTTCATGATCCTCACCGGCATCGAGACGCTGCCGCTGCGCATGCAGAAGCATTGCGAGAACGCCAAGGCCGTCGCGGAATTTCTCGCCGGCCATCCCAAGGTCGCCGCGGTGAACTATGCGGGTCTCGCCAGCGACAGGTACAACAACCTCGCGCGCAAATACGCACCGAAGGGTGCCGGCGCGGTGTTCACCTTCAGCCTCAAGGACGGTTATGACGCCGGCGTCAACCTGGTGTCGAACCTGAAACTGTTCTCGCATCTGGCCAATGTCGGGGACACCCGCTCGCTGGTGATCCACCCGGCCTCGACCACGCACAGCCAGCTCGACGACGCCGCCAAGGTGAAATCGGGCGCCGCCCCCGACGTGGTCCGGCTGTCGATCGGCATCGAGGACAAGGAAGACCTGATCGCGGATCTGGAGCAGGCGCTGACGGCCTGAGGGCCATCGCACGTCGCATCACCACGACTCGTGGTACCCCGCGAAAGCGGGGTACCCAGTACGCCGCGGCCTAACGGTTTACCCGCCCCCCGTGCGCAATTGCGCACTCGGGCGGTGGCGACAGTTGGTGACCGCCGCCTCCCAGCCGGCCATTTGGCCTGAATCACAAGCCTCTCATTAACGGTCATTCCGGCATAAAGTGGCGCTAAGCCGCCCTTGATGATTCGGAGCAAACGATGCCGCGCTGGATGACGCCATTTCTGGTCGCTATTTTCGCGATCGGAACTGCTGCCGCGGACGAGGGCCCCGGCACCGCCAAGGCCACCGATGGCACCGCAGCAGCAAAGCCTGCCGACAGCCCGGCCGCTACCACATCCCCAAAAAGCCCAGCCGTAGCGAAGCGCGCCGATAACCCGGCCGCCGCCAAGCGCGCCGCGGCTCGCGCTGCCAGGCAGTTGCCGCCGGGCCTGCCCCGCGCGCACTACAATTACCGGACCACGATCGCTCCTGCTGCAGCGCCGCTCTACGTGCGGCGCGGCCGGCAATTGGTGGTCGTCGAGGAAGCCGATCCCGACGTGTTGTTCACGCCGGTCGGGGTCGTCCCCTATGCACCGCGTGTCTACGGCGTGCCGCTGCTGCCGGGCTCCAACACCCTGCCCGGTTACTACGGGACCAGCCACTCCTACAGCTATGATGGCCCCTATTACGGCGGCCCCTACACGCCCTACTGGAATCGCCTGCCTTATGCCGGCGGCGTCTACGGGTATCGCTAGCGCGACCGCAACAGAAACGGACTTTTGGACGTGGCAGGGCCACCGCGAAAAACTAAGACACCGAATTCCGCGCGCGCGATCACCGCCGACCTCGTCGCCGTGCTGGTCGCGGTGACCGACGGCCAACCCAAGATCATGACGATCGCCAATGCGGGTGCGCTGCCGAGCGGGCCTTTCGAATTCAAGCACCGCTCGCTGCAATCGGGTTTGCGGGCGTGGGTCGAAGCGCAAACCGGCCATCCGCTCGGCTATGTCGAGCAGTTGTACACTTTCGCCGATCGCGGACGGACCGGCGATGCCCGGTCGCCGCATAGCATCTCGATCAGCTATTTGGGATTGACCCGCGAGGATGAGATTGGCGAGGGGGCGGAGGCCCATTGGTCCGGCTGGTATGATTATTTCCCCTGGGAAGATCATCGGGAAGGGCCGCCTTCTCTGCTGGCGAAACTGCTGACGCCGCGACTGCGCGCATGGGCGAAATCCGCCCCCTCCACAGCGCTGCAGCGGGAGCGCTGGCAGCGTGCCGCGATCACCTTCGGGTTCGAAGACCGCGAGTGGAATGAAGAACTCGTGCTGCAACGTTACGAATTGCTCTTTGAGGCCGCGCTAATTCCCGAAGCGGTTCGCGAAGGCGGCAACGCGGCCACGCTGATGCCCGGCCGGCCGATGACGGCCGATCACCGCCGTATTCTCGCGACCGGAATCGCCAGGCTGCGGGCCAAGATCAAATACCGCCCCGTGGTATTCGAGCTGATGCCGGCGGAATTCACCCTGCTGCAACTGCAACGCAGTGTTGAAGCGCTTGCAGGACGGCTGGTGCACAAGCAGAACTTCCGCCGCTTGATGGAACAACAGCAACTCGTTGAGGAAACTGGCGCAATCGCCGCCGACACGGTCGGCCGCCCCGCCAAGCTGTTCCGCTTCCGCCACGCCGTCCTGGCCGAACGGGCCGTCGCCGGAACCAAACTCCCGCTCTCGCGCACTTGACTTAGGTTATGCTCAGGATAAGTATAAGCCATGATATGCTCATGGAGAGTATAAATGGCCAGCCTCAATGCCGACGCCCTCGCCCGCACCGCGCCGCTTTACGAGAGGGTGAAACGCGTGGTCCCGCCGCCCGAATGGGCGACCTTCGCAGGCGACGTCGACGCCATTCTCGACCTCAAGCGCAAGCGCAACGCGGTCATCCTGGCGCACAACTACCAGACGCCGGAAATTTTCCACGGCGTCGCCGACATCGTCGGCGACAGCCTGCTGCTGGCGCGCGAAGCCACCAAGGTCGACGCCGATATCATCGTGCTCGCCGGCGTGCACTTCATGGCCGAGACGGCCAAGCTGCTCAATCCGCAGAAGACCGTCCTGATCCCTGATCTTGCGGCCGGCTGTTCGCTCGCGGATTCAATCACGCCGGCAGACGTGCGGCTGATGCGTCAGCGCTACCCCGGCGCGCCCGTCGTCACCTATGTCAACACATCGGCCGCTGTGAAGGCGGAATCCGACATCTGCTGCACCTCGGGCAACGCGCTCAAGGTCGTGGAGTCGCTGGGCACTGACCGCGTCATTATGCTGCCGGACGAGTATCTGGCACAGAACATTGCAAAACAGACCGGCGTGAAGATCATCGCGTGGAAGGGTCATTGCGAGGTGCATGAACTCTTCACGCCTGACGACATCAGGCAGATCCGGGAAAACCACCCCGGCGTCACTGTTCTGGCGCATCCGGAATGCCCGCCCGAGGTGGTGGCGGAGGCTGACTTCTCCGGCTCGACGGCAGCGATGTCCGGCTATGTCGAGCAGCAGCGCCCGCCCCGCGTCGTGCTGCTGACCGAATGCTCGATGAGCGACAACGTCGCGGTGCTGCATCCCGATGTCGAGTTCATCCGGCCCTGCAATCTGTGCCCGCACATGAAGCGGATCACGCTGAAAAATATCCGCCATGCGCTGGAGACCAATCAGCACCAGGTGACGATCGATCCCGCGATCGCCGCCCCCGCGCGGCGCGCCGTCGAGAGGATGCTGGCGATATGAGCACGGATATTTCAGCGCTGGCCAACCGTCCCGTGATCATCGGCGGCGGCGCCGCAGGATTAATGACGGCGTTACAACTGGCGCCAGAGCCGGTGCTGGTGGTGTCGAAGGCCCCGTTGGGTGCGGAGGCCTCCAGCCTGTGGGCGCAAGGCGGGCTCGCCGCGGCGATGGGTGCGGACGATGATCCTGCGCTGCATCTCGCCGACACCCTCGCTGTCGGCGCCGGCCTTTGCGATGAGACCACCGCAAGCCGGATCGTCCACGCAGCGCCCGCGGCGGTCGAACATCTCGCGCAACTCGGCGTCGCCTTCGACCGGCGGCCGGATGGACGCTGGCGGCTTGGCCTCGAAGCCGCCCACAGCCGCAACCGGATCGTACACGCCACCGGCGACGGCACCGGCCGCGAGATCATGCGGGCATTGATCGCGGCGGTACGCCGCTGCCCAACAATCACGCTGCTGGAGGGTGTCGAGGCGCGCCGGCTGATCGTCGAGGACAACGCCGTCAAGGGCGTGCTCGCCGTCAACGCGCAAGGCCCGCTGGTCATCGATAGCGGCCGCGTCGTGATCGCGACCGGCGGGATCGGCGGACTGTTTCTCGACAGCACCAATCCGGCCGGCTGCTTCGGCCAGGGGCTGGCGCTGGCGGCGCACGCGGGCGCGAAGCTTTCGGACCTGGAGTTTGTCCAGTTTCATCCAACCGCGTTCGATGGACCGTCGCGGCCGATGCCGCTGCTCACCGAGGCTATCAGAGGCGACGGCGCAACCCTGATCGACGAGACCGGCGAGCGTTTCATGGCGAACGAGCCCGGCGCCGAGCTCGCAGCCCGAGACATCGTCGCCCGCGCCGTGTGGCGCCGCCGCGCTGAGGGACATCGGGTATTCCTCGATGCACGGAAGCATCCGGGGAAGGATTTTGCCAAGCGCTATCCCGTCATCTCCGCTTTCTGCAAGATGGCCGGGATCGATCCTGCGACCGATCCGATTCCGGTCCGGCCCGCCGTGCACTACCACATGGGCGGCATCGCTGTTGATCTTGAGGGCCGCAGCACGGTTGGCGGCCTCTGGGCCTGCGGCGAGGTCGCCCGCACCGGGTTGCACGGCGCCAATCGTCTCGCCAGCAATTCGCTGATGGAAGCCATCGTCTGCGCCGAGTGGGTTGCCGGAAGCGTCAACAGAGCAAGCCGCGGGCCATTGAAGGCGCGTGCGCCCCTTACGCCGCTGCCCGCCTCCGATCCATCGCCCCTACGGCCAATGATGTCGCAAGGCCTCGGCGTGCTCCGCGACCGCAACGCGATCGGACGGCTGGTTCATAGCCTCTTCCCGATCGCCCACAGAGACGGCGCGGCATCCGATCCAGCGCTGGTGGGATTGATGATCGCCGTCGCCGCCTATCGGCGCGAGGAGAGCCGCGGCGGGCACTTTCGTACCGATTATCCCGACACGCTGCCGTTGGCCACGCCGTCATCGATCTCGCTTTCCGAGGCGCTGGACGCCGCGCGCGAGATTGTGGAATCCGACACCCTGTCTCTTGGGAGTGCCCAATCATGACCCTCAATCCCCTCCTGCCCATCATGTACGAGCCGATCGTGCGAACCGCCCTCCTGGAGGATATCGGTCGCGCCGGCGACATCACGGCTGACGCGATCGTTCCCGTCGACCAGCAGGCGGCGCTGGTGCTGCGCGCGCGGCAGCCCGGCGTCGTGGCTGGCCTCGACATCGCGCGCTGCGCCTTCCAGTTCGCGTCGCCAGCCATCACGCTCCGTGCGGAGCGGCCCGACGGCAGCGTCGTCGCGCCGGGCGAAATCATCGCGACCATCGAAGGCCCCGCACGCGGTTTGCTGACCGGCGAGCGGACGGCGCTGAACTTCCTGTGTCATCTCAGCGGCGTTGCAACGGCCACCGCCTCGCTGGTCTCAGCCGCGAAGGGGACGAAGGCGCAGATCGTCTGCACCCGCAAGACGACGCCGGGGCTGCGCGCGCTGGAAAAATATGCGGTGCGCGCCGGCGGCGGCGGCAATCATCGTTTTGGCCTCGACGACGCCATCCTGATCAAGGACAACCACATCGCGCTGGCCGGCGACATCCGCACCGCCATTGAGCGCGCGAAGGCCCATGCCGGTCACCTCGTCAAGATCGAGGTCGAGGTCGACACGCTGGCGCAGCTCGAACAGGTGCTGGCACTCGGCGTCGACGCGGTGCTGCTCGACAACATGTCGAACGAGGAGCTCAAGCAGGCCGTGGCCATGACCGGCGGCAGGGCGATCACCGAGGCGTCCGGCCGCATCACCGCCGCCACCGCCAAGGCGATCGCGGCGACCGGCGTCGACCTGATTTCGGCCGGCTGGATCACGCACAGCTCGGCCGCGCTCGATATCGGGCTCGACTATCTCGATCTCAAGCGGCAGGCCGCTTGAGGATCACTCGGCCGCGCGCACCGAGGTTTTTTCCTCGCGCATCAGGCGAGCATTGCGCTGGAACACCGAATAGGTCGCGAGCGTAAATAGAATGACCAGGAGCTGGATCGACAGCGCTTCCACGCTCGGATTGAGCCCGATCGCGGTGAAGAACGCGCTGCCCTTGACCTCGGTGACCGTGATGATCGCCTGCTCCTGGAATTCCTGCACGGCTTCGCCGATGAACTTGATCGCCATCGCGAACAGGAACGCCGAGGTAATGACGAACAGCGGCCGCAGCGGAAGCTTTTGCGCGATCATGTTGATGAAATAGAACAGCACGGCAAGCCCGACCGTCGCCGCCGCAAGGCCTCCGAACAGCCCGGCACTCCATCCGCCTTCGGTCTTCGCCAGCGCATTGATGAACAGCACGGTTTCGGCGCCCTCGCGGAACACCGCGAGGAAGGCCAGCGCGCCGACCGCCCACACCGTGTCCTGCGCCAGCGCGCTGTCGGCCTTGTGCGCCAGATAATCCTGCCAGCCGCGCGGATCCTGCTTCACCATCAGCCAGCCGCTGACATAGAGCATCAACGCGGCGGCGAACAGGATGATGACGCCTTCGAGGACGTCGCTGTGGTCGCCTGAATTGAGCACCGCAAACAGCCAGGCGGCGATGAAGCTGGCGCCAACCGCGGCCAGCGCACCACCATACAGCGCGCCGACACGGTGCGCGGAGCCGACCTTTTTCAGATAGCCGGCAAGCGCCGCGATCACCAGCATGGCTTCAAGCCCCTCGCGGAGCAGGATCACGGCGGCCTGGATGAATGCTGAAGACATAATGGAAACCCTGATTTCCGGCTCGTTTTATCGTCCGGATGATTCAAGTAAAGCGCAACGTCCGACACAAGCGCGTCAAGCGCTCACGACAGCTTAGAATAGCTTTAGAATTCTCCCATCTCAGCCGGGCTGCCCCACCGGCTGAACCAATCTCTCCGGGCCGGGCTCGGTGCGGCGCGCGACCAGCCGCTCGGTCTGAAAAATCGCCAGCGTCAGGACGACCATCGCGACCGCCTGATGGGCCAATGCGAGATCAATCGGCACCTGATGCAGCAGCGTCAGGATGCCGAGGACCGCCTGCACGACGATCGCGGCGACCAGCCACCAGGCGCCGCGGACCACGGCCGTCCCGGCGCGCGAGGCGACCGCATCGATCGCGTGCAGCACCGCCAGCGCCAGCAGCGCATAGGCGGTCATGCGATGCTCGAACTGCACCGTGAGCGTATTGTCGAACAGATTGCGCCACCATGGATCTTCGAAGAACAGCCGCGCCGCGGAGGGAATGAAGGCGCCGTCGATCTGCGGCCAGGTGTTGTACACCCTGCCCGCACGCAGGCCCGCGACCAGCGCGCCGAAATAGATCTGCACGAAGGTCAGCGCCAGCAACGCCACGCCGGTGACCTTCAGTCGTGACGACGCCGCGGCTTGCTGCCGATCCGTCAGCCGCAGCAATGTCCAGACGATCGCCGCAAAAATCACCAGCGCCAGCATCAGATGCGCCGCCAGCCGATATTGCGAGACTTCGACCCGCTGCGTCAGGCCCGAGGCCACCATCCACCAGCCGACCGCGCCCTGCAGCGCGCCGAGGCCGAAGATCACCCACAACCGCCGCTTCAGCTCGGTGCCGAGCATGCCGCGCCAGAGGAAGAACAGGAACGGCAGCAGATAGACCGCGCCGATCACGCGCCCGAGCAGCCGGTGGCTCCATTCCCACCAGAAGATGGTCTTGAACTCGGCCAGGGTCATGCCGGCGTTGAGTTCGCGGTATTGCGGAATGGTCTTGTAGCCCTCGAACGCCTGTGCCCATTGCGCATCCGTCAACGGCGGCAAGGTTCCGGTGACGGGTTTCCACTCGACGATCGATAATCCGGACTCAGTCAGCCGCGTGGCGCCGCCGACCAGCACCATGATCGCGATCAGGGCCGCGACCGCAAACAGCCACCATCTGACAGCGCGGTTTGGAGGCCCCTCGTTGGCGGAAATGCCGGTCATTGAACCCGTTCGATGCCCATGCTTGATTGAATTGCTGCGCCCCTTATAGTCCGCCCCTTCCCGCGCGCAACAGGCTCTAAGCTCAGTAAAGGCTTCACATATCCGCCATGACAATCCGTACCCGCAAATTCGTCGGAACCATCTTTTTGCTGGTGCTCGTCGTGGTCTGGTCTCTGCTCGGCATGACCATCGCGCAGACGCCTTGGCTGGCCAATTCCGGGCTGTTGCAATCGATTTTCTACGTCGTGGCGGGCCTTGGATGGGTGCTGCCGGCGATGCCGATCATCAGCTGGATGTCGCGGCCCGACGCCTGAATTCTGCACTCACTCCTGATCGGTCCGTTTCGCCTTTACCTTCGGAAGAAGCGTCCCCGACAGCATCACCCGCATCATGCGCAGCGAACGCAGCCGTCCGTCCCAGGCGACGCGCGGCAACGCGTGCAGATTGGTATATCCCTTTGAAGCGACCACGCCCGGCAACACGGTTGCCGCGCTGGCGAGACCCAGTTCCTGCGCCATCGCCACGTGCGCCCGGCGAAAGGCGTCGCGATCGCCGAACGGATAGGTGAAATGCTTGATGGTGCGGTGGAAGGCGGCTTCCGCCACCGCCTTGCCCATCGCCATCTCGCGCTGGGCGTCGGCGTCTTTCAGATTCGACAGAACCGGATAATTCACCGTGGCGCTGCCGATCGTCACGTTCGGATCGGCCGCGAGCCTGGTCAGGTCGTCCCAGTCCATCGACGCGCCGCGCGACAGGCCCGCAAGGTCGACCGAATAGCGCTTGCAGAGATCGTTGATGGCGAATGAAAGATCCGGCGGCGACAGCGTCCGCATCCAGCTCGCAAAAAATTCGAACGCCTGATATTTATCGGAAGCGCTTCGCGTCGCGAAATGCCGCTCTTTGCGATCGATCACGAGGCTGATGCGGTTTTCCCGCGCGATCATTTCTTCCAGCGCCAGCCACCATGCCTCGCCGAGCCCGTCCGGAAACGCCGTCGGGAGGTAGATGGTGAAGGGAACAGCGTGCTTCGCCAGCACCGGATAGGCCGCCGTCATCACGTCCTTGTAGCCGCCGTCAAATGTCAGCGCGACAAACCGATTGGCCGTCGGCAGCGTGACCCCACGCCGGCATACCTCGTCCATCGAGACGATGTCATATTTCCAGCGCTTCACAGCCCGGATCATCCGGTCCAGAAATTGCGGGGTGATCTCGCTCGCTTTGAGCGGCTGGAACCGTCGCGGCTGCCGCCCGCGCACGCGTTCGAACCGCAGCACGACACCGGCGCCGCCGCTTCCGCGCTGCTTCAGCCGCGCGTAGCCGCTGAAATAAGCGAGCTCCATTTGGGCCCGCTTCAAAAACCCGACGTCCTGACCCAACGTCCCGCCCCCAAACACGGTCGCGCGGTGCCCCGCCGCGCCCGCATTGTTATTACTCTTTGTTGACATTTCCCTGCGAAGGTCGCGCCAAAGCCGAAAATTGTAAACAATTTCCTACAGGGTTCTGCGATGACCATGGCTGCCGCGATTGAAAACGGAACGGCGGATACGCAAACCTGGTCGAAACCGGGGCGCATCGCCGGCATCGACATCATCCGCGATCTCGCAGGCGCCGAAGCGATCTGGCGCGGCTTGGAAAACGCGCAGCAGCAATCCTCCACGCCCTTTCAGCGCTTCGACTTCGTCAGCGCCTGGCAGCGCAATGTCGGCGCGCGCGAAGGCCTCACCCCCTTCATTGTGATCGCCTACGACGCGGAGCGCCGGCCGCTGATGCTGCTGCCGCTCGCGGTCAGGCATGTCTATGGCGCGCGCTGCGCCAGCTTCATGGGCGGCAAGCACTCGACCTTCAACATGGCGCTGTGGGACAAGGATTTTGCCGCGACCGCAACGCGGGCCGATATCGAGGGCCTGATCGCGGCCATTTCGCAACGTTCCGAGGCCGACGTGCTGGCGCTGCATCAACAGCCGCTGCGCTGGCGCGATCTGCCGAACCCGATCGCACTGCTGTCGCATCAACCCTCCGCCAACGACTGCCCGGTGCTGAAGATGGAGCCCGGTGCGGCGCCGACGGCGCTGGTCAGCAAGTCGTTCCGGCAGCGGTTGAAGGGCAAGGAGCGCAAGCTGCAGGCCCTGCCCGGCTTTCGCTATCACGTCGCCACCACCGACGCCGACATCACGCGATTGCTCGACTGGTTCTTCCGCATCAAGCCGCTGCGGATGGCCGAGCAGAAACTGCCCGACGTATTCGCCGAGCCCGGCATCGAGGATTTCATCCGCAGCGCCTGCGCAGCACACGTGGAAGGCGGCAACCGCGTCATCGATATCCACGCGCTTGAATGCGACGAGGAAGTGATCGCGATCTTCACCGGCGTCGCCGACGGTCATCGTTTCTCGATGATGTTCAACACCTACACGATGTCGGCCAATTCGAAATACAGCCCCGGCCTGATCCTGATGCGCGACATCATCGATCACTTCGCCGCCAAAGATTATCGCGCCTTCGATCTCGGCATCGGATCGGACGATTACAAGCGGCTGTTCTGCAAGGACGACGAACCGATCTTCGACAGTTTCATCGCGCTGAGCCAGCGCGGCAAGCTCGCCGCGGGCGTGATGTCGGGCCTGAACCGTACCAAGCGCATGGTGAAGCATAATCCGGCCCTGCTCGAGATGGCGCAGAAGCTGCGGAATGCGTTTAGTTGAGGCGGGGCAAGAGAACGAGTTGCGAGAATGTCGGCGCTTCTCTTTCGTCGTCCCGGCGAACGCCGGGACCCATACCGCGTGATCTCTCAATAGAAGCTCGGTAACAGAGACCTTTCGCAAAACTGCTTCCTGTGGTTATGGGTCCCGGCTCAAGGCCGGGACGACGGCGGAATTTGTTGCCGCACTGTGCACTGAACACGCCTTCGCCTTCTCGCGACGCATTGCGCCCGAGCTTTGCCAGAAACTTCCCGCCCTCTCATCAAGAGGGCGCAGGGAAGACCGGGTGCGCGCTGCACCCGCGGTCCCGTGTGCGGTTTGCACTAAGTAGGCTGCACACGAGCATACAGGGCAGCGGAGAACACCCGGCCTTCCCTGCGCAATGGCTTTACGGCTTATGCCGTGATCTCCCCGGAGACGAGTTCTTGGTTGACTCCGTCACCACCGGTTCAGCTTGCGCTTAGCCGACGGCTTGACGCCAGCAACGGGCGCCAGGACCACACGGTTTTGCCGTACGCCCATCCACGCCGTCGTCTCAGCGTAAACAAGCGTCCATCGCAACCCGTCCAACGTCCGTGACGACGGCCGACGCCCTCTGAGTGGGACGGGATGGCGATAGGTATGCACCTGATTTTACTTCTGGTAAACAGAAATATTTTTAATTCCGGGGCTTGACATGACTTCCGTAAATCGGAACTGATTTGCCCGTCGGGTTGTTTTGTCGCACGCTGGCCGCAAGATTACGCTTGCGCACGAGGCGACGCAGCCCGCTCGTAGGATGGGTAGAGCGCAGCGAAACCCGTCCTGTCGTCATTGCGAGCGCAGCGACGCAATCCATATCGCGGCATAACGGATAGATGGATTGCTTCGTCGCAAGTGCTCCTCGCAATGACGGTGGTTGACCGCGCCCCTACGCCGCCACCACGCGCGGGGCACGCTCCACCGCATCCGACGGCTGGCACGGCTTGCGCAGCATGGTGACGTCGGAGAAGCCGACGGCCCGGAGCTGATCGCACATGATGCTGCGGGCGTCCGAATCCATCGAGGCGTCGGGGACCACGACCGCGCGGGCATGCGCGGTCAGTAGTTCCGCCGGCAGGTCGGAGGCCGAGCCGGCATCGAGCAACACATGGTCGTAGACCCGCAGCAGCGCGTCGATCGCCAGCGTCAGCCGCGGCGACTGCAGCTGCGAGCGATCGAAGCCCGGACGTCCGGCGCTGACGAGATGGACGCGTGACAGTTTGTCCCTGGTGATCACTTGCGCAAACGACGCTTCGCCCTGCATCAGTTCGGCGAGCCCGGGGGCCGCCGGATCGACCGACACCGCCGTCATCGTCGGCGAAGACGCGGTCAGATCGACCACCACGATCTTGGCCTGCCGCGCCATCAGGCGCGCCAGCGTCAAGGCGGTCAGCGTGATGCCTTCGCTCGACGCGGTGCCGAGGACCGTTACCTTGCGCGCCGCCCCGCCCGCCTGGGCGAGCCGATCGGCCAGTTGCTCGATTTCTTCGATTCCTGCCGCGAGTTCGGCGCGGGGTTCGCTGAAGGCAGGCTTTGAGTCGTCCGTCACGGGATGTTCAGGTTCCGGCCCGAAATCATCTTGCGGCTCGAAATACGGTGCAGTCGGAGGCGCGGAGACGCGAACCGATTCCGCGGTCGGAGCCACGGCGCTGGGAGGAGCTGCGGCGGCCGCGCGCGGCGCGGTCATGCGCAGCAGTTCGCCGGTCGCGATCGCGCCTGACGTCAGCAGCAAGGTCGCCAGCGTCGCGATCAGCACGATCGGGAGTTTCTTCGGATAGGCCGGCGTATTCGAAACGGTGGCGCGCGAGATGATGCGGCCATCGGCCGGCGCGGCCTCGATGTTTTCGCGGGCGGCGGCCTCGCGGTATTTCGCCAGATAGGATTCCAGGAGATCGCGCTGCGCCTTGGCTTCGCGCTCCAGCGCGCGCAGCTGCACGTCCTGGCCGTTGGATGCGGAGGCCTGCTTCTTGACCTGGTCAAGTTCGTTTCTCAGGCTATCGACCCGGCCGCTGGCGAGGCGCGCGTCATTCTCGAGCGAACGCGAGATCTTGCTCGCCTCCTCACGCAACTGGCGATCGAGATCGCCGAGCTGCGCCTTCAATTCCTTGATGCGGGGGTGACCGTCGAGCAGCGTCGACGACTGTTCGGCGAGCTGCGCGCGCAGCGTCACCCGCTGTTCGGACAGCCGGCGGATCAATTCGGAATTGAGCACTTCGGAAGCCTCGATCGGCTTGCCGCTCTGAAGCATGTCCTTGATCATGCGCGCCTTGGACTCGGCATCCGACTTCAGCGCGCGGGCGTTGTTGAGCTGGGTGTTGATCTCGCCCATCTGCTGGTTGGACAGCGAGGTGTTGTTGGTGCCGATGAACAGGCTCGACTTCGAGCGGAAATCCTCCGCGCGCGACTCCGCCTCCGAGACCTTCTTGCGCAGATCCTCTATACCGCCCGACAGCCAGCCGCTGGCGGATTTCGCCTGGTCCTGGCGCGCGCCCTGCTGCAACGCCAGATACCCTTCCGCGATCGAATTGGCGACGCGCGCGGCCAGCTCCGGATCGCGCGACTGGAATTCGATGACGATGACGCGCGACTTGTCCACCGCATACGCCGTGAAGCGCTCGAAATAGGCGTCCAGCACGCGCTCTTCCGGCGTCAGCGACAACGGATCGCGTCCGATTCCGAACAGCGCCAGCAGCGACTTCAGCGGCGAAAAGCCCTGCAGCACCGGATCGAATTCCGGGCGCTCGGCCAATTTGTTCTTCTTGATGATTTCGCGCGCCAGATCGCGCGACAACAGCAGCTGCACCTGGCTGGTCACCGCCTCGGCGTCGACCGTGTTGCGCTCTTCATTGCGCTCGCCGTTCGGCCGCAGGAACACGTTCTCGCGGCCATCGACCAGAATGCGCGCTTCGGATTTGTAGCGCGGGGTGACCATGTTGACGGCGGCGATCGACAGCACCAGCGCCAGCACCGTCGGGACGATGATCCAGGCGCGCTTGCGGATCAGGGCCTGACCAAGTGCGTGGAGATCGAGATCGCCGGATTCGGACGCAACCTGCTTCGCGACGACGGGCTTGGCAACGGCAGGCATAGCGAAGGCGGGCTCTGTGGAGACGGGCCTGGTGACGGCCGGCGCGGGCTTTGGAAGCGCCCGCTCCAACACGGCCTTGACCCTGCCCGTACGCCAAAACGCAAAACGCATCGCACACTCCCGCGGACGCTACTTAAAATCGTGACGCGTTTTCGCTCGAAAACGCCACGACCCTACCTCAACCCCGGCGATTACACTCCATTAAGGTTGCTGCTGGGTTAATCCGCGCGAATTGCGGGCTGCAATGACCGCCCCGCAGGGCTGCGGTCATGTTTTGTTAACCATGAACGCCCTTAATCGGGCGGATACTTTTTCAGGATTCTCCCCCCATGCGAGGCGCGCTGGCCCCGATCCCATGTCTGGTTGCTGCGCTGGCGCTTGCGGGCTGCATGGGCCGGACCACGCCGGTTGCCGTGGCGCCCTATGCTGGCCCTGCCCCTGTTGCGGTGGCCTATGCCGAACCGGCGCCGCCGCGCTTTGACGCGGCCTATCATCTGGATACTGGCGACAAGCTCCGCGTCGTGGTCTACGGCCAGGAAGGCCTCACCAACACCTATGCGATCGATGCCAGCGGCTCGATCACGATGCCGCTGATCGGTTCGGTCCCGGCGCGCGGCAGCACGCCCGCGGGGCTGGCCGCCGACATCGGCGCCAGGCTGCGCCGCGGTTTCATCCGCGAGCCCTCGGTCGCCGTCGAAGTCGAGGCCTATCGGCCGTTCTTCATCCTCGGCGAAGTGGCGGCGCCCGGACAATATCCTTATGTACCGAACATGACCGTTGAAAGCGCCGTTGCCATCGCTGGCGGCTTCTCGCCGCGCGCGCTGCGCGACCGGGTGACGGTCACGCACACCGACGGATCCGGAACGGCGCGCTACGTGGTGCCGCCGGGAACGTCCATCAGCCCGGGCGATACGGTGCTCGTTGGCGAACGCTGGTTCTGATTATGCCTATCATCGACGGTCAGCCCCTTCGTATCCTGCACGCGACGCGCGCCCCGGTGGGCGGCATTTTTCGCCATATCCTGGATCTCGCCAACGGCCAGGCCGATAAAGGCCATCACGTCGGCATCATCGCCGACAGCCTCACCGGCGGCGAGCGCGCCGAGCAGGCGCTGGCGGAAATCGCCCCTCGTCTCAAGCTCGGCGTTCATCGCGTCGCCATCCACCGCGAACCGCGCCCCAGCGACACCTTGGCATGGGTGCGCTTCCTGCGCCTGGTCCGGAACCTGAAACCGGACGTGCTGCACGGCCATGGCGCCAAGGCCGGTGTGTTCATACGTTCCAAGATCGCCGCCAGGGATACGATCCGGGTCTATACGCCGCATGGCGGGTCGCTGCATTACCCGCTGTCGACGCTCAAGGGCAACTTCTATGCCCGCCTCGAGCGCGCGCTGATGGACTCGACGGACCTGTTCCTGTTCGAAAGCGCGTTTGCGCGCAACACCTATCAGCGCACCATCGGCACCCCGAAGGGGCTGGTGCGCTGCGTGTTCAACGGCGTCACCGCCAATGAATTCGACCCGGTCGTCAAGGCCGAGGACGCCACGGACGTGATCTATGTCGGCGAGTTCCGGCACATCAAGGGCGCCGACCTGCTGATCGACGCGGTGGCCCGTCTGCGCGCCGACGGCCGGCCGGTGACGCTGACGCTCGCCGGCGACGGCGAGGAAAGCGCGAGTTTGAAGGCCCAGGTGCAGCGGCTCGGTCTCGGCGAGGCCATCCGCTTCATCGGCCACGTCAAGGCGCGCTACGGCTTTTCCAAGGGCTCGCTGCTGGTGGTTCCCTCGCGCGGCGATTCCATGCCCTATGTCGTGATCGAGGCCGCGGCGGCGGGAATTCCGATGGTGGCCGCCAATGTCGGCGGCATTCCGGAGATTTTCGGCTCTCATACCGAGGCGTTGTTCGCCCCCAACATCGCCGCGGCGATGGCGGACGCGATCGAGGTTGCGCTGGAGAATCCGGCGGCGATGCTGGAGCGGGCCAAATCCCTGCGCGAGCGGATTTTCCAACACTTCTCGCAGAAGGCGATGGTCGAAGGTGTATTGACCGGCTACCGCGACGCGTTTGCCAATCGTTAACCGTTCTTTACCAACGTAACTGTTTCTTCCGATTTGTCCCTTAAGCCGGATGGCAGGGAATTCCGCATCGGCAGGCGCGTCCCTATGTGCCGGCCTAAGAACGGAATCAGAATCGGACTTGGAACAGTGGAACCGCTTAACGCTCGCTCGATGTTAGACGCCGCGGCAGCAACGGCCGCGGCGACCGCTACCGGTGAACGCCCGCCGATCGAACGGCGCCGCCGGTTGTCGCCGGCAGCCCTTGCCGTCACCAACCAGAAGGTCAGCCGCGCCTATTCGCCGATCGTGATCGCGGGTGCGGTCCGCCTGGTCGATTTCGTCATGCTCAGCCTGATCGGCCTTGCGCTCTATTTCGCCTATGTCGTGCGCCTCAAGGGTTTCCATTGGGAATATGTCGCGGCGATCGTCGGCATGACGGCGACCGCCGTAATCTGCTTCCAGGCCGCCGACATCTACGAAGTCCAGGTGTTCCGCGGCCAGCTGCGGCAGATGACCAGGATGATTTCGTCCTGGGCCTTCGTGTTCCTGCTGTTCATCGGCGCCTCATTCCTGGTCAAGCTCGGCAGCGAGATCTCGCGGATCTGGCTCGCATCGTTCTTCTTCGTCGGCCTTGTGGCCCTGCTGATCGAACGCGCCTTCCTGCGCACGCTGGTGCGCAGCTGGGCGCGGCAGGGCCGGCTCGACCGCCGCACCATCGTGGTGGGCTCGGACCAGAACGGCGAGCAGCTGGTCGAGGCGCTCAAGACCCAGCATGATTCCGATATTGACGTGCTCGGCGTGTTCGACGACCGCAACGATGCCCGCGCGCTGGAAACCTGCGCCGGCAGCCCGAAGCTCGGCAAGGTCGACGACATCGTCGAATTCGCCCGCCGCACCCGCGTCGACCTCGTGCTGTTCGCGCTGCCGATCTCGGCCGAGACGCGCATCCTGGAAATGCTGAAGAAGCTGTGGGTGCTGCCGGTCGACATCCGCCTGTCGGCGCACACCAACAAGCTGCGCTTCCGTCCCCGCTCCTATTCCTATCTCGGCGAGGTGCCGACGCTCGACGTATTCGAGGCGCCGATCACCGACTGGGATCTGGTGATGAAGTGGCTGTTCGACCACGTCGTCGGCTTCCTGATCCTGATGCTCGCGCTGCCCGTCATGGGGCTGGTCGCGCTCGCCATCAAACTCGACAGTCCCGGGCCGGTCATCTTCCGCCAGAAGCGGTTCGGCTTCAACAATGAGCGCATCGACGTCTTCAAGTTCCGCTCGATGTACCACCATCTCGCCGATCCCACCGCCTCCAAGGTCGTGACCAAGAACGACAGCCGCGTCACCCGCGTCGGGCGCTTCATCCGCAAGACCAGCCTCGATGAACTGCCGCAGCTGTTCAACGTCGTGTTCAAGAGCAACCTGTCGCTGGTCGGCCCGCGCCCGCACGCCGTGCAGGGCAAATTGCAGAGCCGGCTGTTCGACGAGGCCGTCGACGGCTATTTCGCGCGCCACCGCGTCAAGCCCGGGATCACCGGCTGGGCGCAGATCAACGGCTGGCGCGGCGAAGTCGACACCGACGAGAAGATCCAGAAGCGCGTCGAGTTCGACCTCTATTACATCGAGAACTGGTCGGTGCTGTTCGACCTCTTCATTCTGCTCAGGACGCCATTGGCGCTGATGACGAAGAACGAGAACGCGTATTGAGTTTCTGAGACGTTTGAAGCGTCATTGCGAGGAGCGCAAGCGACGAAGCAATCCACACTTCCTTCGTTGCCCGATGGATTGCTTCGCTTCGCTCTCATGCACAAACGCTCCGCGTTTGTTGCAGACAATGACGACATAAGCGGTTGTGGGCGTATTGTAGCGTTTAGCGTGTGCGTGAGTATCGAATGGCGTATGCGGCGACAGCCGGGGGTCCTCTTCCATCGTTGACAGCCGCGCCGGGCGTGCTCGCGGTGCAGCGCGCGATGGTATGGCTGGTCGGCGCGTCCGGGGCCATCGTCTTCATCGAGCCCAGCCCTTATGAGATCGCAACGCTGCTGGCGTCGCTGATCTTCTTTGCCACCGGCGGTTTGCGGATGCGGCTGGTGTTCATTCCGCTGCTGCTGGCGCTGTTCCTGCTCAACACCGGCTACACGATCAGCGCCATTGCCGTGATCGACCGACCCAATGTCAGCATGTGGATCGCGACCTCCTGGTACATGGCCATCACCGTGATGCTGTTCGCGATGGTGATGGCCGAAGATACCGCAGCCAGGCTCGACATGCTCAGGCGCGGGCTCGTCGTCGGCGCAATGATCGCGGCGAGCCTGGGTGTCGCCGGGTATTTCAACCTCGTCCCGGGCGGACGCGACCTCCTGACGCTGTACGATCGCGCCCGCGGCACCTTCAAGGACCCCAACGTGCTCGGCGCGTTCCTGATCCTGCCGGCGCTGTTTTGCCTGCAAAGCGTGGTCTCGGACAAACTCGGAAAGTCGCTGCGCAACACCGTCGCTTTCGGCATCATGTCGCTGGCGATCCTGCTGGCGTTTTCGCGCGCGGCCTGGGGCGGGCTGATCCTGACCTCGATGTTCATGCTGGCGCTGATGGTGCTGACCAGCCGGTCGCAGGCGCAGCGTTCACGCATCATCATGATCGCGATTGTCGCTGCGATCCTCGCGGCGGCGCTGGTGGCGGTGCTGCTGTCGTTCGACTCGATCGCGCAGATGTTCAAGCAGCGCGCCAGTTTCGATCAAAGCTATGACTCGGGCCGCTTCGGCCGGTTCGGGCGCTACATCCTCGGCGCCAACATGGCGCTCGATCTGCCGTTCGGAATAGGTCCGCTGCAGTTCACCCGCTACTTTCCCGAGGACACCCACAATTCCTATTTGAACGCATTCATGTCGGGCGGCTGGCTCTCCGGCGTCTGCTACCCGGCGCTGGTGTTCGTCACGGCGCTGAACGGCTTTCGATACATCTTCGTCCGCGCGCCCTGGCAGCGCGCCTATCTCGCGATCTTCGCCGCCTATCTCGGCACCGTCGGCGAGAGTTTTATCATCGACACCGACCATTGGCGGCATTTCTGGATGATGCTGGGGCTGATGTGGGGCCTGTTCGTCGCCGCCGAGCATTACAAGGCCCGCGCCGGCCAGACGTTCAACGGCGCGGCCGTCCCAGCTTCTTAGGCGCTTTCTCCGTCGGCGAGTCGATCAATCCCTTCAGCGCCTCGGTCGCCTCCAACACCGACTTGTAGCTCTCGCTCGCGAAGCGCAGCAGCAATTGCAGTTCCGCTTCCGAATAGGAGCTCCATAGTTTGTGCATCGCCTGCTGCATTGGCACATAGAACCGCCCGATCTGCGCGACGTTGTCAGGCACGGTCGCGATAAAGACCTTGCGCCGGTCGGCCGCGTCGCGCTCGCGACGCACGAAGCCGGCCTTCTCGAGCCGGTCCACCACGCCGGTGATGGCGCCGGTGGTCAGCCCCGTGACCTCGGCAAGACGGCCGGCGGTGACGCGGCCCTCGAGATTGAGAAAATCCAGGCATTCGAGGTCGGAACCGGAAATTCCGGCCACATTGGCAACGGTTTGCCCAAAGATCACGCCCTGCGCCGACGACCGCCGCATGGCCTCTTCCAGTTCCTGCAACAGCGCGGCCCGCGCCTTCGGCCTTGACACGGTCGATTTCATATCTTAGTCCATCATTATCTTAGCTACTAAGATAATTAGCAGCTGATATTTCCTACCACCCCACGGATGCATGGAGCAAGGCATGACCAAACGTCCCAAGGCCCTGATCATCGGCGGTGGCATCGCAGGTCCCGTGACCGGAATCTTCCTGAAGCAGGCCGGCATCGATGCCGAGGTGTTCGAAGCCTGGCCCTACTCGGCCGGGATCGGCGGCGGCCTGCAGATCGCGCCGAACGGCATGCACGTGCTGGCCGAGATCGGCTTGGCCCCCGAGATGATCCGGCGCGGTTCGGTCGCCGAATCGTTCGATTTCTATTCGCAGAAAGGCGCCCGCCTCGGCTCGCTCAACCGCAACATGAAGGCGCGGTTCGGCCAGCCGGCGGTGAACATGTGCCGCGCCACGCTCAATGAATTGCTGGTCAACAAGGCCTGGTGCGCCAATGTCGAGCTCAGGTTCGAGAAGCGGCTGGTGGGAATCGAGGATCGCGCCGACCAGCCGGTCGTGGCGCATTTTTCCGACGGCAGCTTTGCCGAGGGCGATTTTGTCATCGGCGCCGACGGCGTGCATTCGGCCGTCCGCGGCCACGTCATCCCGGACGGACCAAAGCCGTTCGATACAGGATTGATCGGCTTCGGCGGTTTTGTGCCACGCGCGGTGATCGAGAATTCGCCGATCGGCCAGCGCGTGGTGACGACGTTCGGGCAAAGCGGGTTCTTCGGCTATGGCTTCTGCAGTTCCGATCCCAACGACGGCCTGATGTGGTGGAGCACGCAGCCCGCGCACGGCGCCAGTGCCGCGACGTTCCGCGCCATGAGCCAGGACCAGTTGCGGCAGCATTTGCGGAAATTCCACGCCGGCTGGCACGATCCGATTCTGCAAATCATCGAT
Source organism: Bradyrhizobium sp. AUGA SZCCT0182 (assembly GCF_018130185.1). Lineage (NCBI taxonomy): Bacteria > Pseudomonadati > Pseudomonadota > Alphaproteobacteria > Hyphomicrobiales > Nitrobacteraceae > Bradyrhizobium > Bradyrhizobium sp. AUGA SZCCT0182. The sequence goes on from NZ_JAFCLY010000006.1 coordinate 157,978, forward strand.
GCGGCTGAAAACATCGTGGTCACGGACACGCTCGACGTCGCAACCTTGCCGACCTGGTCGCGCCAGCGGACGCTTCTCATTGGCGACGCCGCGCACGCCACCAGTCCGCATGCCGGCCAGGGCGCCTCGCTGGCGCTGGAAGACGCGCTGCGGCTTGGCCGGTTGATGCAGACCCGCCAGGAGCTCGCGTTGACATTCCAGAATTTCGAGGCCGAGCGCCGCCCGCGCGCCGAAAAGATCGTGGCGCTGGCGCGCCGCAACGGCAACAGCAAGCGCGAGTTCAGTCCGACCGGCGCCTGGATCCGTGACCGGATGATGAAACTGATGCTTCCGCTCGGCGCACGGGCGATGGACTTTATGTACGCGTACGATCCCCGTTCGGCGTAGCGGTCGCAAAGCCTACTTCTCCACGCCGAACGTCAAGCCGGCATGGCCGACCAGCCGCTTGATCAGTCTGTGCTGCATCGCCGCCCCCGGCGTCCAGATGCCGGCGGGCACATCAGGCGCATCGCGCAGCAGGCAGATCGCGCATTCGGAGATCATCTTCGCCGTCGAGCCATAGCCGGGATCGCGGTCACCCTTCACGGCAGCCCGCACCTGCTTGCCGTCGGGCGCGAGTGCGACGAACAGCAGATCGAAGAAACCACTCTCCCGCACCTCTTTCGAGGGACCGTCGCCGGGCTTCAGGCCGCTTGCGCCGCCCATCCTCTCGGCGTTGACGGCGGCGACGAGCTGTTTGGCGTTGGCTCCGCCCTGCTCTCCCGGACCGGTCAGGACCATCTCGTCATAGACGAAGTCCTTGCCGTACGGAAAGTTCATCAGAAAATTGGAACGGTGCACGTTGCGGGTGTTGATGGTCGCCATCACGAAAGGCGCCGTCCACGAGCCGAGATCATCGTCGAACAGCGGCTTGTTCCCGCGCGGCTGCTTCGGGCCTTCAAATCCCGGCGCCAGCAAGAATGGATCCTTCAACAGGGCGACCAGACTGAGGTCTTGCGCGGCAGCCGCGAACGTCGCCCAGGTGCTCGCGGCGGTACCACCGGACAACGTGCCACTCATGTCGCGAATCCGGCCCTTGACGCGGTTGGCCGGGGCGCCAAAACTCTTGTTCGCCTCCTGCTGGACGGAGAACACGCCGAGTTCGAACGGCAGCGAATCGAAGCCGCAGGAAAATACGATGCGTGCGCCGGTCGACTTTGCGGCCGCCTCGTGCGTGTCGATCATCTGCCGCATCCAGAGCGGCTCGCCGCAAAGGTCGAAATAATCGGTGCCATCCGCGACGCAGGCTGCGACCAGTTCGGAGCCATAGCGCTGATACGGACCGACGGTCGAGATCACCGATCTGGTTCGGCCGACCATCGCCTTCAGCGAGGCGGGATCGCCGGCATCGGCAACGATCAGCGGGGTATCAGCCGGCGCGCCGATCGCGTCGCGCACGGCAGCGAGCTTGTCCAGGCTGCGCCCGGCCATCGCCCATTTCAGATTACCGTCGCCCTTGTACTGCGCGGCGAGATATTCAGCGATGAGCTGGCCGGTGAAGCCGGAGGCTCCATAGACGACGATGTCGAATTCCGACGAAGGCATTGCCTGACTTCCGGGAAGATGATGCTCGAAAACTGGGCTACTTCTCCACGGTGAACGTCAGGCCAGCGTTGTCGACCAGCCGCTTGATCAGCTTGTGCTGCATCGCCGCGCCCGGCGTCCAGATGCCGGCGGCCACATCAGGCGTGTCGCGCAGCAGGCAGATCGCGCATTCCGAAATCATCTTGGAGGTCGAGCCGTAGCCTGGATCGCGGTCACCCTTCACCGCCGCACGGACCTGGCGGCCATCGGGAGCGATCGCCACATAAAGCAGGTCATAGAGGCCGTTCTCGCGCTCTTCCTTCGATGGCCCCTCGCCCGGCTTGGGCGCACCGGGGCCGGTCTTTTCGGTGTTTGCGGCCATCACGAGCTTGGCGTTGGCTTCGCCCTTCTCGCCAGCCCCCGTCAGCACCATTTCGTCGTAGACGAACTCCTGCCCGTACGGAAAGCCCATCAGCATGTTCGAGCGATGGACGTTGCGGGTGTTGATCAGCGCCATCATGAAGGGCGCGATCCAGGACTGCAGGTCTTCCTCATAGGACGGCTTGCTGCCCGGCGGCTGTTTCGGCCCCTTGAATCCCGGCGTCAGCGCGAACGGATCCTTGAGGATCGCAACGAGGCTGAGATCCTTGGCAACGGCGTCGAAGGTCGCCTTGGCGCTGGCGGCGGTGCCGCCGGACAAGGTACCGCGCATATCGCGCACGCGACCCTTGACGCGCAAAGCCGGCGCACCGAACACCCGCTTGGCTTCCTCCTGCACGAAGAAGGCACCGAGTTCGAACGGCACCGAGTCGAACCCGCAGGAAAACACAATGCGCGCGCCGCTCGCCTTCGCCGCGGCTTCATGCTTGTCGATCATCTGGCGCATCCAGAGCGGCTCGCCGCAGAGATCGAAATAGTCGGTACCCGACTCCACACAGGCCGCAAGCAGCTCATTGCCGTAAAACTGATACGGGCCGACCGTCGAGATCACCGATTTCGTCTGACCCACCATCGCCTTCAGCGACGCGGCATCTGACGCGTCGGCCACGATCAGCGGCGTATCCGACGGCGCGCCGATCGCATCGCGCACCGTGGCGAGCTTGTCCTTGCTGCGCCCGGCCATCGCCCATTTCAGGCTGCTGTCGCCCTTGTAATGCGCGGCGAGATATTCAGCGACGAGCTGGCCGGTGAAGCCGGTAGCGCCGTAGACTACGATGTCGAATTTCGACGAAGACATGTTTTAGTTCCCTAATACTCGTCATTGCGAGAAGCGAAGCGACGAAGCAATCCATACTTACTTGGTGGCTATCTTACTTGGTGGCTATGGATTGCTTCGCTGCGCTCGCAATGACGGTTTCCCCTTCATTTCGCAAGGCTATTTCTTAGCATACGAAACGCCCATGCCGGCGCGGACGTCGGCCTGGATGCCATAGGGCGCGATCGGATAGCGCAGGCCGTTTTTCGCCAGTTGCTTCATGCCGACAATGGCCTTGGCGAGATGCGCCGGCTGCAGCGCCATCAGCATCTCTTCGTCGGGCACGCCGCCATAGCGCCGTTCGGCAAAGCATGGCAGCGACAGGCTCGGCTCGCCGGTCTTGAGCGCCCGCCCCCAGGAATCCGCGCATGCGGTCTCGCCGACCACGCCCCATTCGAACTTCTTGTAGCCGGTATATTGCAGCCCGTTGATCAGGATGATCATCTGGCCCGGCGTCGCATAGACCAGGCAGATATCCGGCGGATTGAGCCGTCCGCTGGTGAGCGGACTCACCGCCATCGCCTGGTACTGGCCGTACGGCACGACGTCGAGCGCTTCCTGGCGCTTGCGCGCGTCCTCCTCGGTGCCGTGCCAGACGCCGACATAGTTTTTTCCTTCCAGGAATTTTTCGTCCCTTTGCGCCAGCCCGATCACGGCGCGGCATTGCGCGCCGACGAGGTCTTCGCCGGTGATGCCGACGGTCCAGCCGAGCCTTGAAGCCATGCTGACGATCTGGTCGGTGGTGTGGACCGCACTGGGGCGCCGGATTTTCGGGATCGCCGCCATCTCCTCGACGGTTGCGAACATCTTGATGCCGATCACGGTGGTCCGGAGCCGCAACAGGCTGATCAGGTCGGCAGCCATGCCGTTCAAATCGAACGCTTCCGGCGGCGTTTGCTGTTGCATGGCGTAAACTCCCAAATCGGCGCGGTGCGCATGTTGTTGTTGGCGTCAATTCTAGCCCGGTCGCTCGGCTGTTGCGACCTCTACTTCGGCGCGGGTCCCGGCAGCAAATCGTCGATCTTGCCGGTGACCCGGTACGCAACCAGCCCCATCCATTCGCGCGCCGCGGTTTCGGTCCGTCCCAGGCCATCAAGAATGGAGTTCGAAAACTTCGTGAAATCGCCGCGGTCGCCGACCCGCCAATCGACCGGATAGGCTTCGACCGCAAAACCGGCCTTGCGAAACAGGCCGACCGATCGCGGCATATGAAAGGCCGAGGTCACCAGCAGCCAGCGCTCGCCGTCCTTCGGCGCCACCAGCGCTTTCGAGAACTGCGCGTTCTCCAGCGTGTTCCGTGATGCCCGCTCCATGATCAGCCGCGATTTTGCGATGCCGAGGCTCTCGAAAATCGCGCCGGCGAAATCGGCCTCGCGCGCGTCGTTCGAAATCAGATTGGCACTGCCGCCGGTGAACAGAATGCGTGCATTCGGATAGCGGTGCGCCAACGCCGCAGCCGCGATGATGCGGTCAGGCGCGCTGCGCACCACCGGCGTGCCATGCGCGGCCGATATGTCAGCCTCGATCGACGCGCCGAGCACGACGATGCCGTCCGGCGGCGCGCCGGCTCCGTCCTTCCATGGCGGAAAGCGCTGCTCCAGCGGATAGAGCAACAGGTTTCCGAGCGGCGACAATCCGCAGATCACCAGCAATATCACCGCTGCCATCACAAGCTTGCGGCCGAGCGATGCAAAGCGCGTCAGCAGCAGGATGGCGCCAATGAAACCGACGCCGATCAGGAAATTCGTCGGCATCAGCATGTAGCCGAGCGTTTTGGAGAGAACGAAGAACAAGGCAGGCCTCTTGGAATTTCCAGTTCGTCATACGCGGGCTTGACCCGCGTATCCATCTTCTTCGCAAAAAGCGTTATGCGAAAATGATGGATTGCCGGGTCAAGCCCGGCAATGACAAATAGAACAAGACAACACCGACAAGAAGGTCCCCATGACCCATCATCACCTGCATTCCAGCCCCAAAACCTGCCACTGGGGCTTTTTCGAAGCGAAATTGAAGCCGGTCCTGACCATTGCCAGCGGCGATGAGGTCACGGTCGATACCATCACCGGCGGCCCCGACGTGGTGCCGGACCGCAGCAAGTTTCATGTGCCGCCCGAGCTTGCCGACGTGCACGCCCAGAACGAGCGGATGGTGCCGGGCCATATTCTGACCGGCCCGATCGCGGTTGAAGGCGCCGCGCCCGGCGACGTGCTCGAGGTCGACATTCTCGACGTCCAGCTCCGGCAGGACTGGGGCTACAATCTGATCAAGCCGCTGTCCGGCACCCTGCCCGACGATTTCCACGAGACGCGGCTGCTCAACATTCCGCTCGACCGCGAGCGGATGGTCGGCCGGATGCCGTGGGGATTAGACCTGCCGCTCAAACCGTTCTTCGGCGTGATGGGCGTGGCGCCGCCGCCGGCCTGGGGCCGCATCACCTCGCTGATCCCGCGCGCGATGGGCGGCAATCTCGACAACAAGGAGTTAGGGGCCGGCGCCAAACTCTATCTGCCGGTGTTCGTGCCCGGCGCGCTGTTTTCCTGCGGCGACGGCCACGGCGTGCAAGGCGACGGCGAAGTCTGCGTCACCGCGATCGAAACTGCGCTGCAGGGCCGCTTCCGCCTGACGCTGCGCAAGGATTTGCGGCTGGAATATCCGCGCGCGGAAACGCCTGATCATTACATGACGATGGCGATGGACCCCGACCTCGACCAATGCGTGGTGCGCGCGCTGCGCGACATGATCGTGCTGCTTGGCGAGAAGCGCAATCTGTCGCGCGAGGACGCCTACACGCTCTGCAGCCTCGCCGCCGATTTGCGGGTGACGCAGACGGTCAACGGCTCCAAGGGAATTCATTGCATGATCGCAAAGAGTGTGGTGCACGGCTGATTTGAGCGCAGTGCGCCGTCACAGCGGCGAAAGCAGCTCCAACGTGGAGCGAATCCTGACGCTGGTCTTTCCAACCAGCGCCGCCCCCTGCACATCAGCGCGATCGGCGGTATAGGTGCCGCTGAAGCCGGTGGTGACCTCGCGCCCGCCAAACAGCGGCAGCACGCCGGCCGATTTGGTGTGCTGGTTGGTGGTCAGTTCGCCGCGCCATTTGCCGCGATCGGCGGTGTAGGAGCCCGTATAATAGAAATGCGAGTCGCCGCCGGCGATCTTGCCGTCCAGCAGCACGATGACGCCGCTGGCATGGCCATGCCCGCCCTCAATCATTTCGGTCAGGATTGAGTAGAGACCGTTGGTCATCGTCATCACAGGATTGCCCCTCGTCGAAGCAGCATCGACCGTGCAGACCACCTGAGGCAATCGGGAAATGGGTTGAGGAACTGGATCGTTTCGCCGCGGCTGCTTGGGCGCCGTCAGGCCGGTAGTTGGTCGCGCAGCGCTGTCCAACATCGGAGCCTGTGTGGCGCCAGTCGAATTTTTCGACGTCGTTACAAGGAGATAGGCTGCGACCGTGGCGGCAATTGACTTATCCCCATGAAACTTAATAGAGTCTAAATAGATACTTTTCAGTACAGCGTTTAAAAGTTAGCGTTCTTGCATGGCTACAGAAAAAGCCGAAACCGACCGCATTCCCGTGACGTTGGCGATCTCGACCATCAGTTATCTCGAAAAACTGGTGAGACAGGGCACCCACGGCACTAGCGTTCCCGGCGTTGCGAAGACCCTGATCGAGGAAGGCATCCGGCTCGCCATCAAGGACGGGCTGCTGTCGATCCGCGACAATGGCAGGCCTTGATGGCACGCCAGCGGAAAATTCGCTGACGGGAGACAGGAACGCGGCGGTTCCTCAAAGAATTTGGGACCGCAAGCATGTTCGCAAACATACCGACCTGGACCACCGAGCGCGTCGAACTCCTCAAACAACATTTCGAATCCGGCCTGTCCTGCCGCGAGATCGCCGCTCACATCGGCGTCAGCCGCAACGCCGTGATCGGCAAATTGACACGGCTCGGTCTGACCCGCGGGCCGACCAATATCGAACAGCATTTGCAAGGGACCGCCAGGGAACGCAGCCCGAAATCCGTTCCCCGCACGCAGTACCGGATGCTGCAAGTGGTCTACCAGAACGGGCAACCGGCCCCCGACGCTCCAATCGCCAGCGAGCGGCCCTGCTCACTGCTCGAACTCAGCCATGAGCGCTGCCGCTGGCCGATCAGCACGCCCGGCGCGGAGGATTTCTGCTTTTGCGGCAACACACCGCTCAAGGGTATGCCTTACTGCGTCGGCCACACTCGCCTCGCCTACAAGCCCGGCTCGCGCCAGCGCGTGGCCCGCGCCTGACATTGTCCGACGCACTCTCTGCTTAAAGCGCCGCAGTCACTGCGCGGGTACGAGCGCCTGCGCTCCCTTGTCCTTGATCAAGAGCACGAGGAATTTCGCCGGCTGGGTGCTACTCGCGTTCCGATCAACGACATGAATATCATCGGGGCCTTCATAGAAACTTTGTCCAGCTGTCAGTGTCACGGGTTGTCCACCCTTCAGCTGCATCACGACGGAGCCCTCCAGCACATAAACAAACGCATGTGCGTTGTGTCGGTGGACAGCACTCGACCCGCCGGGCGCATGCTCGACCATGATCATCAAAGCTTCCTTGCCGGGACTATCCGGAAGATCCTTGGACATGAGCGGCGTCACCTTGGGGGCCTGAGCTGCCGCCGTTCCGGTCATCAAGCACAGAAGAACCAGCGCAACGAGTTTGTTTGTCATAATCGCCTCTTTCGTTCATGGCCCAGGAGCTGATGCGGGATCAGGCCTTTGCGCGGCGAAGCCATTCGTCGAGACCGATGCGGCCGAGGCGCGCCTCGCCCAACGGCACCAGCGAGTGCTCGTCAACCCGACCGCCCCAGTATCGGGCCTCGGGATCGCTCACGACTTCGCGCGGGTCGCCAACCGCCTTCAGATAGCGGGCAATGATGTCATTGAGCGGCGCTCGTTCCGGTCCGGCGATCTCCACGATACCGCTTCGCGGCGCCGCCAGTGCCAGATCGGCAACGATGGCAGCAACGTCGTCCGACGCGATGGGCTGGAACAGGATAGGCGGGAGCCTCACTGTGTTTCCGTCCGCACTTGAATCGGCGATACCGCGAACGAATTCCAGGAACTGGGTCGCGCGAACGATGGTGTATGGAATGCCGGAGGCTTCGATCAGTTTCTCCTGGGCGACCTTGGCGCGGAAATAGCCATTGTCGGTCCGGTCGATCGCGACGATCGACAGTGCGACATGATGCCGGACGTTCGCTGCGGCCTCGGCGGCGAGCAGGTTGCGGCCGGAGGTCTCGAAGAATTCGAGCACCGCCTTGTCGTCAAATGAGGGCGAATTGGCCAGGTCGATCACCACCTGTGTGCCCGCCATGACCTCCTTGAGTCCCTCACCAGTCATCGCGTTAACGCCGCTCTTGGGCGAAGCGGCGACGACTTCATGGCCGCCCTGGCGCAGAATGGCGACGGTCTTCGAGCCGATCAGGCCGGTGCCACCGATCACGACGATCTTCATGGTTGATGCTCCGTTGTCGTAGCAGCTTAGTTCCGCTTTGAACCTGCAGAATACTATCCCAAGGTACAGGTCGGACTACCCGCTGAACCGGCGAGACCCTGTAGACCGTACCGCCACGCGGCGTTTTCCGTCAGCGTGGCACGCTTGGGTGAGCCAACAACTCTTGTTGAGTTCCGGCTCTGGTCGCTATTCTGATCAGCCCTTCAGGCCAGCTTCCAGCCGACCTCGTCCCGATAGCTCTGGTAGAAATCGAGCGTATAGGCCTCCTCCGGCGTCTTGCGCACGCGCTCGTCGAGCTTGTGGGCGTCGTCGCCGACCAGGATGCGCCAGCGATCAGCCTTGACGCCGTCGAGGATGATTTTCGCGGCCGCCGCCGCCGTGGTCGGCGCGTCGTCGCGAAACGATCGCGCGCGGTCGAGCGCGAGTTGCTGGATGTCCTCATCCGACATGGCAGAGGTGTCGGTACCCATCCCCTTCAGCCGTTCCCGGGTCACACCGATTTCAACATCGGTCAGGCGCTCGGTCTCGCTTCCGCTCTGGATCTTGCGCGAGTTCGACACGATCGAGGTGCCGATGTGGCCGGGCATCACGACCGAGCATTTGATATGCGGCGCGTTGAGCCGCAGATCCGTCATCAGCGCCTCGGAAAATCCCTTCACCGCGAACTTGGCGGCGGCGTAGGCGGTGTGCGACACGCCGGGGCCGACCGACGCCCAGAACCCGTTGACGCTGGACGTATTGATGATGTGGCCCTCGTCGGCCTTCAGCAGCAGCGGCATGAAAGTGCGAACGCCGAGATAGACGCCGCCCCAACAGATGTTGAAGGTGCGCTCCCACTGCTCGCGCGTGTTGGTGAACAGGCTGCCGCCACCGCCGATACCGGCATTGTTGAACAATAGATGGATCTTGTCGGTCGCCTGCTGCTCGATCAGCTCATCGCGAAACCGCTTGAGCTGGTCCTCGATCGCGACGTCGGCGATGTGCGTGGTGACGCGCAGGCCCTGCGGGAGCTTCTCGGCTTCGCACAGCTGCCTGGTCTCGGCCATCGCCTCGGCGGAGACGTCGCACATCGCGACATTGCAGCCCTCGGCGACGAGCTGGCGCGCCAGCTCGCGGCCCATGCCCGTGCCGCCTCCGGTGATGACGGCGATCTTTCCGGCGAATTCCTTCATGGAGAGCGTTCCTCTATTTTCTTTTGCTGGCCTTCATGAACACCGCACGGGGCCTTTCGCGAAGTGTAGCAGCTGCGCTTCGCCGGTAAAGCTCGTGCCGTGATGGTGCGATCAGCGACGATGTCCGCGACGCGGAAAAACCGCGACGCCCGTCATTCATTCTGTCTATTGTATGCCGCCACCCGCTTTACTAGATCGATAGCAATTTCCCGACTCTCACTTGACGCGACCCAATCAACCGCCTGTGGCGACGCATCGAGAGCCGTCAAAACTTCGCCTATCAAAGGCTCAACACCGAATTCTGCGACCGAACCGGCGTCAACATAGACGGTCGGACCCTTTGCGTGATGATGTTCGATCAGATGCTGGAGCTCACGGAACAAGATTACCCGTCCAGAGGGTAACCTGAGAAACATTCCGTGAGCTTGCCCCAATCCTTCTTCCATCCAATTTTCAACTCGAAAGCCAAGCAGCTGCGCAATTTCAAAAACTCCCACTTGAAATCGCATGATAGGCAAATCGGCGTTAGGAAACCGATGCTCATATATCTGCGCCACCTTCGTCATCGGCAAACCATTGGCTACGGGCCTGTACCGTCATGGCCGGGCGTAGCCGTCAAGGACAGCGTCACTTCCGCTCGCCTATCCCCGGCCATCCACGTCTTCCTTGCTGTTAGACTGTAAAGACGTGGATGCCCGGGACAAGCCCGGGGCATGACGATCCGTTGAGTATCTGCCCTACTCCGCCGCCTCGACGCGTTGGCCGGCCGCCCCCAACCCGTCCAGCGCCTTCTTGATCGCGGCCTGTTGCGCAGGCGACGCTTCCGGCATCGGCGCGCGCGAGAAGGTCTTTGGTAATCCCTGCAGCGACTGCGCGTAGCGTGTGCAGGCCGGCAGATTGTCTGAAACTACAGCGTTCCACAGCGTCAGCAGTTTCTTGTGCAGGTCGAGCGCGCGGACGTGATCGCCGGCCTTGACCGCATCCCACAGTTCGACCGAGGCATGCGGCGCGGCCGAGAGGATCGCGGCGATCGAGCCATGCGCGCCGAGCGCGTAGGACGGATACATCAGCGCGTCGACCGCGCTGTAGATCAATTTGTCCGGCGCCATCATCATGAGATCGGCGAACAGTTTCAGATCGCCGGCGCTCTGCTTGACGCCGACCACCAGCGGCACCTCGTTCATGATCCGCGTCAGCAGCGCGGGCGACAGATACGACCACGGCACCACATTGTAGATGATGATCGGCATGCCAGTCTCGTCGGCCATCCGGCGGAAATGATCGACCATCGCCTGCTCGTCCGGCTTGAACAGATAATGCACCGGCGTCACTTGCAGGGCGGCGACATCCATGTCGCGCACCAGTTTGCCGCGCCGGATCGCGTCGCGCGTGGAGTCGACGATGATGCCGGCGATCACGGGCGCGCGGCCCTTGGCGGCCTCCACCGTCGCCGCCACCAGGTCGCGATACTCTTCATGATCGAGCGTATGTCCCTCGCCGGTCGAACCGCCCGCCGCCATGCCATGGCTGCCGGCGCCGATCAGCCAGTCGACTTGCGGGGCGACCTGCTTGAAATCGATCTCGCCGTCTTTGCGAAACGGCGTTGTCATCGGCGGTATCACGCCTGTCGGGCGTACTTTCATCATCGACCCCTTGCGTTTCCGTTTCCCAAATCCGACCCCGCTCTTTGGCTATCATTATCGATCGGCGGGTAAAGCCTAACCGTTGCCGGATGGGCAATCCAGTTGAGACATCGGTGGGCTGGGTCGTGGCGGCGTCATAACGGGCGGAGGCGCGGCTCCTCCACTCGTGATCCAAAATGCTTGAATTTTTGCACGAAAAAACCCCGGCAAGTCATGCCGGGGCTATTCGCTCGCTTAACGGGCCGGTGGCTTCGGCGGACCAAAGGGGTTACGGGGCGGAAGGTGCGTGGGGCCGGTGCCCAGCCTGCCGCCGGTCACGATATCCAGCTGGTGCGTCGTCAGTTCGACCGGCTTGTCAGTCCTGCGTTCCATGGTGCGTCTCCCGCTGCTGTCCCGGTGCAACATTGCCTCGGTATGACCGGGACCATGACGGATCGGCGACGGCCGCGCTGTTCCCCAGGTGACAGCCGGACCGGAACGGAAGTGGCCTCAGCCTTTCTCTTGGCCCTTCCAGACCGTCGTCACTTGCAAGGGCTGACGGGCTTTCGCGTTTAACCATACTAAAACTCAGGGCGACGGCGGGAGTGCGCCTGTAGTATGTTTGCGGCTATTGGATTTATTAATTTTTGGTGCCTTATGAACGACGCGTATTTCAAGGAGCAGTCCCGGCGCGTCCGCGCGATTGCGGACAAGGCCGATCCCTTCACGAAAAAACGACTGCTTGCGCTCGCCGAAAGCTACGATGCGCGGATTGGACGGCCCTCAAAGGCAACGCGACAGCTGCCCTTCGTCGCGATCAATAATGAAAAACCCGCCGATCAGCGCGACGACGGCGAGACCGCGCGCTGATTGTGGCAACTTCCGCATAGCGATCGCCGCTCGCATATTCCGCGATAAGGCATTACGCCCGTACGCGACAAGGGAGCGCAGGCGGAAACGGTTCGGCAAAATGGGCGTGACGGCGCGCGCGGTGCATGCCAGTATCGGCAATAATCAAAGCGCGCGCACGTCGGACGAAGCGCCGCTGCCAGGGAGGGGACTGCAAAGCGTTCGCGTAAGCGGACGCGCTGCAAGCGTCTGCGTAAGCGGACGCGCCGTTTGTTGGCCTAACGGTCCGTTGGCGTCGCATGGGACAACAGATTGTCCATCGCCTGCTGATTTCGTTCCCCGCTTTGCTCGGGGTTCTCTTCCTCTGTTTTTGTCTGTTGCAGGTGGTGCCGGCTGATCCCGCAATGATCATCGCCGGTCCCGACGCCAAGGCCGAGACCATCGCGGCGATCAGGCTCGAGCTTGGCCTCGACCGCTCGATCCCGGTGCAGTTCTTCGAATACATCATGCGGGTTCTGCGCGGCGATCTCGGCCGCTCGATCATCTCCAACCGGATGGTGAGCGAGGAACTCGCGATGACGATCGGTCCAACGGTCGAACTGATGCTCGGCGCGATGCTGATCGCGGTGCCGAGCGGACTTGCGTTCGGAACGCTGGCCGCCGTCAATCGCGGCCGCCTCGCCGACCGCATCATCATGGCCTGCTCGGTAGCCGGTGTTTCGATGCCGGTGTTCTTCATCGGCCTGATCCTGATCCAGTATGTCGGTTTCAAATGGGCGTTGCTGCCGTTCACCGGCCGCACCGGGCCGATCTGGGACGGCGGATTGCCGAGCCTGATCCTGCCCGCGACCACGCTCGGCCTCGTGCTGATCGGACCGATCGCGCGGCTGACGCGCACCGCTGTGCTGGAAGTGCTGGGCGCCGATTTCGTGCGCACGGCGCGCGCCAAGGGGCTGCGCGAGACGGCGGTGATCGTCCATCACGCGCTGCGCAACGCCATGATCCCGGTCGTCACCCTGATCGGGCTGCAGGCGGCCTTCCTGCTTGGCGGCGCGGTGGTCACGGAAACGATGTTTTCCTGGCCCGGCGTCGGCCGGCTTGCGGTCGGCGCCATCGTCTCCAGCGATTTCCCGACCGCGCAGGGCGCGATCATGATCCTCGCCATAGCCTTCCTGTCGATCAACCTGATCGTCGACGTGCTCTACGTCTATCTCGATCCCAGGGTGGCGCGCCGATGAGCGTTCAGGCCCTCGAACCCGTCTTTGTCGCCGAGCCCGAAACCGGCGCGTTCGCCCGTGCCGGCGTGCTGCGGCGCCTCGCGCGCGACCGGGTCGCGGCCGGGGCGGCGTTGACGCTCACCACCATCGTGGCCGCGGCGGTTTTCGCGCCCTGGATCGCGCCCTACGACCCCTACTTCACCGACCTCACCAAGGTCATGCAACCGCCGGGCGCCGAGCACTGGTTCGGCACCGACAACACCGGCCGCGACGTGCTGAGCCGCGTCATCTTCGGCACCCGCGCCACGTTGATGCTCGGGCTGGTCGGCGTCATCATCGGCGGCCTGTTCGGCGGCGTGCTCGGCATTCTCGCCGCCTACTACAAGCGGCTCGACGGCTGGATCATGCGGCTGGTCGACGTGATGCTGGCGTTCCCCGCCATCCTGATCGGGCTCGCGGTCGCCGCGATCTTCGGCGCCGGCCTCACCGCCGTAGTCATCGCGCTGGTCGTCGCCACCGTGCCCGACGTCGCGCGGGTGGCGCGCGGGGCGGCGGTCGGCGTTATGGGCCAGGAATTCATGGAAGCCGGCCGCGCGGTCGGCGTCACCGACGGCGCACTGATCTGGCGCTATCTGACGCTCAACTGCATCTCGACGATCTTCGTGTTCCTGACGCTTCGCTTCGGCCAGATCATCCTGATCGGCTCTGCGCTCGGCTTCCTCGGCATGGGCGCGCAACCCCCGACCGCCGAACTCGGCATGATGGCGGCCCAGGGGCGCGACTTCCTGTTCATGGCGCCGCACATCGCGACGATCCCAAGCTGCGCGATCTTCGTGATCGTGCTGGCGGCCAACCTTCTGGGCGACGCGTTCCGCGACGTCCTCGATCCGAGGCTGCAGACATGATCAGAACCGTTCTGGGTGTAGCATTGGCAATAGGCGTCGCGGGGGCCGCATCGGCCCAGACGCTGACCTTGATGAAGGGCATCGACGCGCCGCATTACGACGCGCAGCGCACCACCTGGGGTCCGACATCCGACATCGTCAACATGTTCCAGGACACGCTGGTGGCGCTCGACTGGGACGGCCGCACGCCGATCCCCTATCTCGCCAAGTCCTGGATCATCAGCGAGGACGGCCGGACCTATACGTTCAAGCTGCGCGACGACGTCTCGTTCTGCAGCGGCAAGAAATTCACCGCCGAGGACGTGATCTACAGCTTCAAGCGGCTGAAGGATCCCGCGATCAAGGGGCCGTACGCCTGGCGCGCCGGCAGCATCAAGGAGTTGCGCGCGCCTGATCCCTACACCGTCGAATACGAACTCGAGGAGCCCTACTCCGAGCTGCTGTTGCAGCTCACCATGTTCACCAACGTGATCCACAACAAGGAAAGCGTCGAGGCGCTGGGCAAGGACTACGGCATCAAGGGCGCCGACGGCACCGGGCCGTGGTGTTTCGATTCATGGCAGCCGCGCACCGAGATCGTGCTGAAGCGCCACGCCGCCTACAAATGGGGCCCGTCGATGTACCAGAACAAGGGCCCGGTGAAATTCGAAAAACTGGTGGTCAAGATCGTGCCCGAGGAATCCAGCCGGGTTGCGGCGATGATGGCCGGCCAGTTCGACATCACCCACCAGTTTCCGCACCAGTTCATCACCCAGGCCAGGGCCGCCCCGATGCTCAACGTGAGCGAGGCGAAGCCGAATTTCCAGCTGCTTTATTTCGGTTTCAAGACCACGCGGCCGATGGTCGCCGACAAGCGCGTGCGCGAGGCCATGAGCATCGCCATCAACCGCGCCGAGATCGCCAAGGGCATCCTGCTCGGCAACGCCACGGCGGCCTTCACCATCGTCGACAAGGATGCGCTCGACCACGATCCGAAGACGGCCGGAATCGTCAAGGAAGACCTCGAACGCGCCAGGAAGCTGCTCGACGATTCGGGGTGGAAAGTCGGCGCCGACGGCGTGCGCGAAAAGGACGGCACCAAGCTGGCGCCGAAAGTGTACTACACCGCGAACGCCAACTCGGCCAAGGTCGCCGACGCGATCCAGGGATACTTGCGCAAGATCGGCGTCGACTGGCGGCTCAACCCGCAGGACTCGACCATCGCGGCGGCCAAGATGGCCGAGCAGGATTATGAAATCTGGTCGGTGACGGTGCCGTATCTGTCGGCCGGCGATCTCATGAACATCTACTTCGATTCACGCAACATCCCGACGCCGAACCGGATGAACTGGAAGGACGCCGAGACCGACGAGTGGCTGAAGCTCGGCCGCTCGGCGCTGACCGAGGCCGATCGCGCCAAACATTACGCGATGGTGCAGCAGAAGGTCATGCAGGAGCATCTGTGGATCCCGGTCCTCAACATCAACATGGACCAGGTCGCCAACAAGAAGATCAAGGGCGCGCGGCCGCACATGATCTACCAGAACACCTTCTACAAGGGGTTGGACGCGTCGCTATAGGCAAGCAACAACAAGGAGCAAACGATGCGCGGATTGTTCACGACGGCTGCGGTGCTGCTCGGAGTGGTGGGAGCCTCCCCGCTCGAGGCGCAGACCCTGAAGATGATGAAGTCGCTCGACGCGCCGCATTATGACGGCCAGCGCACCACCTGGTCGCCCTCCTCCGACATCGTCAACATGATTCAGGACACGCTTGTCGCGATGGACTGGGACGGCAAGACGGCGATCCCTTATCTCGCCAAGTCGTGGACGATCAGCGAGGATGGCAAGACCTACGTGTTCAAGCTGCGCGATGACGTGCAATTCTGCAGCGGCAAGAAATTCACCGCCGCCGACGTGATCTATTCCTTCAAGCGCCTGACCAGCACTGAACTAAAGGCGCCGCTGGCCTGGCGCGCCGGCAACATCAAGGAACTGCGCGCGCCCGATCCCTACACTGTCGAATACGAATTGAACGAGCCGTTCGCCGACTTGCTGCTCCAGCTCACGATGTTCACCACCGCGATCCACAACCAGGAGAGCGTGGAGGCGCTCGGCAAGGATTACGGCATCAAGGCGATCGACGGCACCGGTCCCTGGTGCTTCGAGAACTGGCAGCCGCGCACCGAAATCGTGCTCAAGCGCCACGACGCCTACAAATGGGGCCCGTCGATGTACCAGAACAAGGGCCCGGTGAAATTCGAAAAACTCAGCATCAAGATCGTGCCGGAGGATTCCAGCCGCGTCGCCGCCATGCTGGGCGGACAATTCGATGTCAGCCACCAAATCCCGCTGCAGTTCATCCAGCAGGTCAAGGCCGCGCCTACCCTCAACGTGCAGGAGGCGCAGCCTAACTTCCAGCTGATGTATTACGGCTACAAGACCACGCGGCCGATGGTATCAGACAAGCGCGTGCGCGAGGCGATGAACATCGCGATCAACCGCGCCGACATCGTCAAGGGCATCATGCTCGGCAATGCCGAACCGGCCTACACCTTCATCGACGACAAGGCACTCGACTTCGCCTCGTCCACCAAGGGCATCATCAAGGAGGACGTCGAACGCGCCAAAAGGCTGCTGGACGAAGCCGGCTGGAAGGTCGGCGCCGACGGCATCCGCGAGAAGGACGGCGTCAAGCTCGCGCCGAAGGTGCTGTTCACGCAGGTCGCCTATTTCGGCCGGGTCTCCGAGGCGATCCAGGGCTACATGCGCAAGATCGGCATCGACTGGAAGATCGTCGGCTTCGACTCCACGATCGCGCCGGCCGAGATGGCCAAGCAGGACTACGAATTGTGGACGGTGACGTTCCCCTACATATCGGCGGGCGACCTCCTGAACTTCTACTTCGATTCGAAGAACATGCCGGCGCCGAACCGGATGAACTGGAACGACCCCAAGACCGACGAGTATTTGAAGATGGGCCGCGCGTCGCTGACCGACGCCGATCGCACCAAATACTACGCGTTGGCCCAGCAGCGGGTCACCGAGGAGCATCTGTGGATGCCGGTGATGAACATCGCGATGTACACGACGAGCCAGAAGAAACTGAAGGGCGTCCGTCCGCACATGCTCTATCAAAACACCTTCTACAAAGGCCTGGATTACTCGTTCTGATGGAAAACCTGCTCGAGGTCCGCGGCCTCAAGACCCATTTTGCCACCGACCGCGGCCTGTTTCGCGCCGTCGACGGCATCAGCTTCAACGTACCGCGCGGCCGTACCGTCGGTCTGGTCGGCGAATCCGGCTGCGGCAAGAGCGTGACGTCGCTCTCCGTGATGGGCCTGGTGGCGAGCCCGGGCAAGGTCGAGGCCGAGGCCGTCATGTTCGGCAATCGCGACGTGCTGAAACTGTCGGCCGACGAGCGCCGCCGGCTGCGCGGCGGCAAGATGTCGATGATCTTCCAGGAGCCGATGACCTCGCTGAACCCGGTCCACACCATCGGCCAGCAGATCGTCGAAGCGATACTCGCCCATACCCAGTTGTCGCCGCAGGCCGCGAAAGCGCGCGCCATCGAGATGCTGGAACTGGTGCGGATTCCATCAGCGAAGCAGCGCATCGACGACTTTCCGCATAATCTGTCGGGCGGCATGCGCCAGCGCGTCATGATCGCGATGGCGCTGTCCTGCGAGCCGGCGCTGCTGATCGCCGACGAGCCGACCACCGCGCTCGACGTCACCATCCAGGCCCAGATCCTCGATCTGCTCGGCGAATTGCAGCGCCGGCTCGGCATGGCGATCCTGATCATCACCCACGATCTCGGCGTGATCGCCGAGGTCGCCGACCAGGTGCTGGTGATGTACGCCGGACAGATCGTCGAAAGCGCCGATGTCGCCGATCTGTTTGCCGATCCGCAGCACCCCTACACGATCGGCCTGCTCGGTTCGATCCCGCGCCTCGACGTCGACCGTATCAGGCTCGCCACCATCGAAGGCACGGTGCCGAGCCCCAACAACCAGCCAAAGGGCTGCCGCTTCGCGCCGCGCTGCCCGTTCGCCGACCGGCGCTGCCGCGAGGCGCCGCCGCCGCTGCGCGAACTCGCGCCGGGTCACCTCGTCGCCTGCTGGAAGGCCCCGGTCGAGGTGGCGTCATGAGCGCGGTCCCGGTGCTGCAGGTCGACGGCCTGGTGAAGCATTTTCAGCTCAGCCGCGGCATCATCCTGCGCAGACAAGTGGGCCTTGTGCGCGCCGTCGAGGACGTCAGCTTCGAGATCGGCCGCGGCGAGACGCTGGCGCTGGTCGGCGAGTCCGGATGCGGCAAGTCGACGACCGGACGCCTGGTGCTGCGCCTGATGGACCCGACGGCGGGCTCGGTTCGTTTCAAGGGCGAGGAAATCGCCAATCTCGGCAAGGATGAACTGCGGCGGCTGCGCCGGCACATGCAGATCATCTTCCAGGACCCCTACGCCTCACTCAATCCGCGCATGACCGTGGGCGAGATTTTGGCCGAACCGCTGCGGGTGCATGACATCGGCGATCCCGCCTCGCGCGAGACGCGGGTGAGCGAGCTTCTCGATATCGTCGGCCTGCTGCCCGAACATGCACGGCGCTATCCGCATCAGTTCTCCGGCGGGCAACGCCAGCGCATCGGGATTGCGCGGGCGCTGGCCGTCAATCCCGATCTGATCATCTGCGACGAGCCGGTATCGGCCCTCGACGTCTCGATCCAGGCGCAGATCGTCAACCTGCTGCAGAATTTGCAGCAGCGTTTTGGTCTCTCCTATCTGTTCATCGCGCATGATCTGGCGGTCGTAAAACACATCAGCGATCGCGTCGCGGTGATGTATCTCGGCAAGCTGGTCGAGATCGCTGACAAGAAGACGATCTACGCAAAGCCGCTGCACCCCTATACCCACGCACTGCTGTCAGCGATCCCGAAGCCGGACCCGAGCCTGCGCACCAAGCGCGTCATGTTGCAGGGCGACGTGCCGAGCCCGTTCAACCCGCCGTCCGGCTGCCGCTTCCATACCCGCTGCCTGCACGCCCAGCCGCGCTGCTCGGCGGAGGAGCCGAAGCTGCGCGAGGCCGCGCCCGGCCATCGCGTGGCCTGTCATTTCTTCGAGACGATCCAGGCCCCTGTCATCGTCGCGCGCGCCGGCGCTGCGAACGGAAAGTTCGCCGAACGGCTGGCCGCCTTTGAGGCGGCCAAGCACGCGCGAACGCCGGCCTGACGTATCAGCAGGCCAATATGGGCGAGGCCTTGTCGTAATGCTTGATAAACACAAACGGGCTGGGCGTGGCTTTTCCCTTGCCGCCGCTGACATTGGCGAGCTCGCGATCAGACAGCGCGTCGGCCTGACGGTCCCGCTCGCATGATTCAGCGCGATTGATGATGGTGCTCATGGTGACGGCTCCCTTTCGATCGAGGTCGGATCATTGCTGATGAAGGGGATTTAGCCGCCCGGCCGTCGCCGTCGCTGTGACATCAATCACAGTCCCTAACCTTTCACCGGGGTCAGGATGGTTTGGCATCATCCAGCCACCGGAGCGCATCATGACCGCATTTCAGACACAGCCGAACGTCGACCAACGGGCCGCCGCGACCACCGAACTTTGCGCGACCGAACTGGATGCGGTGATTGGCGGCACGTCCTGGTTTGAAGTCCTGAGCAATATTTTCAAAGCGCAGAACGAGACGCGCAAATCCATCGCCGAGAACATTCGGTAAGAAGTTGTTGCGGTGCGATTGACCGAACCGGAGCCAGCTACTGGTTGACAAGCCAACGAGAGCGGATCGTAATACTACCTAAGATCGATCAACGGGGCGAACGGCAGCGCTGGCGCAATGCCAAGCGGTCCGGCTCCCAAAGCGTCGCTCCCAAAGCGTCTTGGCTTCCTGAACGTCTTGCTTCCTGAACGTGTTGGCTTCGAGGGCAGCGACCGCGGGATACCGCGGCGCTCAGCAATGGGGAGGATGGTCGTGATTGAATCTCTCATCGTCTGGCTGATCATCGGCGCGATCGCAGGCTGGCTGGCCGGGCAGATCGTCAAGGGCTATGGCCTCGGCCTGGTCGGCAACATCGTGGTTGGCATCGTCGGCGCCGTGATCGCCGGCTGGCTGTTGCCGATGATCGGGTTTGTCCTGGTCGGAGGCTATCTGGCCGCGATCGTCAACGCCGTCATTGGCGCGGTGATCCTCCTGATCATTGTCGGCTTCTTCAAGAAGTAGTCCGTTCAAGAACCAGCTTCGGCCGTTCGCAACGATGCGGAAGATCTTGTGCGCCGCGGCAACGCTGTTGAAAGAGGCGGCCCCAGCACGGGGGGAGAGCTGAGGCCGCCTTTTGCCGAACGCGACGGGGCTGGTTCGCGTCCGGACGTGCCCGACTAAGCTCCCCGGCAATAATTTGTTCCCAACAGACGGCGGCGGCAAAAATTTCGGGGGCATCAGCCGGGAACCAACGGCGACGCCGCGGATTATGAGTTTCGTGGTGGGGTGCCCATCATCATCTTGCGGCTGGGGGGCCGTTTTCCAGTGACCGAGGAGCTCGACGACGAATGGATGGTGCCGAAGTACCAGTGAGTTTTGATGTTCCTGCCATCATCCGCAAATGGCCGTCGCTTCACAACGCCCGCCGCCTCGACAGCTCCGGCCCCTATATGGTGTTCGAGGGCACGCTCGATGAGTGCATGAGGGAATTCATGGCCAAGCCTGAATCGACCCGGCACCTGTACGAGATTCTGACAGCGCCGCAGCCGCCAATGATCCCCGAGGTCCTGTCCGCCGAGCACGTCGCCGAGCTGGTGCGGCTGCGCGAATTTCTTTAGCAGAAGCGGGCTCACCGGCGTTGCCGGCAAGCTGGCGCGCGCCTTAGGCCAGAAAATTCATTAACCAGCTAGCGCTATGGTTCGGGCAATCGCGGACGGCTCCCAAGGCCCCGCGAGACGTAAACGCGTAGGGAAACCCACCGCCTCAACCCGGTGGGTTTTTCCGTGGGAAGGCCGCCGCCAATGTCATTATCATCAGCCAAGAATTATGCGCTGCGCGCCGAACGCTGTCAGGACGCCAAGGAAGCCGCCGACCTTCTGGCAAAGGCGATCCTGGAATTGGCGGCATCGATCGAAGCCACCGACGCAAAAGTGAAGAAGATGAACAAGTCGGGCTGAGATTCCGCCTCCCACCCGGCGGCCCCCTGCTCGCCTTTCAGAACCTCGGCGCAGGATATCCCGCTTTCGTGAATCCGGGCCCGCAATCGGGCACGCCGGTTCCACGCGGGTTCCGCGTTTACGTTAAAATCACATCATCGACCAAGCCGAATAGCCCGGTGCTAAATGATTTCTTAACGAGGGGATCATGATCAACGGACGCAAAAACGCTGTCGTCGGACTGACCACGATTTTCACTTTTGTGATCGTCGAACTGGCCGTGGTCGTTTGCGCGGTCGGATTGGTGCTCGAATTGGTGTTCGACGTGGACGTTCCGCTTCTTGCTTTCAACGACGAGTGAAGGCGGAGGACGGCGCCCTCATCTGTATTTCGACGGTGAGACCCCCTTCCGCGATTGAGATGGTGGTCGTGCTGCCAAAGGTCCTTCAGTAAGCCATCATCGAAACCGGTTGGCGATCTGTAGCGTGCCCCACGATCCAACCACTGTGAGGATCGCCATACCTGCCAACAAGATGTACAGCAGAGGGTGCTGCGAGGACGCGAGCGACCCTTCCACGTGCAGCTGCGGAAGTATCATTTCCATGGCCATGCCAACGAAGATGGCGGCTACGAAGCCGCCAATGACCGAGGCGACGATATTCACGATCCATCCAAGCGCGCCGCGCTTCTTTAACCAGGCCTCGTAAATCCCCACGGCGAGCATGGTGAGAAAAAGGATCAGCATGATGGTCAGCGGACCGCCCACGCTTGACGCAGTGCCGATGAGGCCTTGCAGTATCATAGCCAGTACGGCGAGCAGTGCGATCGTCTTCATCGCGCAAGAGCCTCCCACGGTTCTTCAGTGACCCAGCAAAAAGAGCGTGAAGCCAATCGCGATAAAGCCGAAACCGACAAGGGCTTCCACGAGTTCGGCAGCTCTTCCCACTCGAAGAATTTGGGTATGGCGTGGCCGGTGGCAACGAAGAGGGTTTCCGCAATCACACTGAGCGCGCTTCCAAGCATTCCGATTGGTCGCACCAGACTCGCTGTGGTTCAACTGCCGCCGATTTCATGACGCGCGCGCCGGCGGCGCCACCGAGGCCGAGGAATCCGTCGCGACGGTCAAGATGATCCAGGGCGCGCTGACCCACACCAAGGAGAGCACGACGCTGCGTTATATTCGCCGTCGCTCCGAGAAGATCACCGGCGCCGTTGCGGATCTGCGCAGCACCAAACGTGCCGCCGATAATGAAGGCAGAACAGGGTAAGAACCGCGTGCAAAATCACGTCAGAATCGCTTTGGGGAAAGGTAGGGGAATCAATCAGTTAGATGGTCGGAGCGAGAGGATTTGAACCTCCGACCCCTAGTCTCCCAGACTAGTGCGCTAACCGGGCTGCGCCACGCTCCGATGCCGTTCCATTAGCTGCGATCGGCGCCCTGCGCAAGGCGCGCGATCCGACCCGCAAACGAGCCGGAATCGGCCCCGAACCACCCGCCTGGTCTTTTGTTTTGACGCGTTTTCTTCACGCGAACCGGGGTCCATCCCGCATCAAGTGCGGGACAGGCTTTCACTCGAAAACGCTCTGGCGCCGGTTCCGGCCCTGCCCTCAGCCGTCCTTCAGCGCGTTATCCAGCAATTGCCGGCAGGCCACCAGGTCCTGCAGCACGCGTTCGAGGCGTTCGCGGTCGGGGCCGCCTACCGGGCCCGGCACGGCAGCCGCCTTGCCCTTGCCAAAGGGGGCGAGGATACCGTCCTCATCGGTATCGACGAAGCGGTAGTCGATTTCCGTGGCTTCGCCCTCGTAATCGTCGTCATCGGATCCGGCGAGCGAGCCTGCGCCCTCTTCCGGCTCCTGCAGGCTGAGGCCGATCGCCTCCTCGACCGCGCCGAACGAGACGGCGGAGTTCTGGTCGCTAAGACCCTGCACCGATTTGATGCCGTGTTCTTTCAGGATCCGCTGCACGCCGCGGATGGTGTAGCCCTCGCCGTACAGCAGGCGGCGGATGCCCTTGAGCAGGTCGACGTCGTCGGGGCGGTAATAGCGCCGCCCGCCGCTTCGTTTCATCGGCTTGATCTGCGTGAATCGCGTTTCCCAAAATCGCAGCACGTGCTGGGGAATGTCGAGATCGTCCGCGACCTCGCTGATGGTACGGAACGCATCCGGCGCCTTGTCCAAATGCTTAGCTCCTCTCAGCTCAAGAGAATGAAGAGAAACTCTAAACGCTTAACCTGACTATCTTCACGCGTTTTGTTGACGCGAACCGGTATCGGCTTCACTCACAAAGGCTTCAATCGTCCTTGGCGTCGCCGTTCGTCACCGCGTGACCATTGATGCGCTGCTTCAAAATGGCCGACGGCTTGAACACCATCACGCGTCGCGGAGAGATTGGTACTTCGGTGCCGGTCTTCGGGTTACGTCCGATCCGTTGACCCTTCTTGCGCACCATGAACGAGCCGAACGACGACAGCTTCACCGTCTCGCCCTTCTCAAGACAATCGGTGATCTCTTTCAAAACGAGTTCGACGAACGCAGACGACTCCGTTCGCGACAAGCCCACCTTCTGGTAGACCGCCTCGCACAAATCGACGCGTGTGACTGTTTTTCCTGTCCCGGTCATCGCCTGCCCCGCACTCTCGGCGAACAATTTATTCTCTGAAATTATGAGGTTAGCACGCAATGGTCAACAGCGACCATCATGCACACGCATGAAACAGCGCAACCACTTTGTCGGGTATTTTACTTATACCTCACCAGCGGACGAGCGCGGAACCCCAGGTGAAGCCGCCACCCATCGCTTCCAGCAGCACCAGATCGCCCTTCTTGACGCGTCCGTCCTTGACGGCGACGTTGAGCGCCAGCGGGATCGACGCCGCCGACGTATTGCCGTGCAGGTCGACGGTCAGAACCACCTTCTGCGGCGCAATATGCAGCTTGTGCGCTGAAGCATCGATGATTCGCTTGTTGGCCTGATGCGGAACGAACCAGTCGATCTCCTCGGCGGAAGCCCCGGTGGCGTTGAAGGCATCGACGATCACATCGGTGATCATGCCGACCGCGTGCTTGAAGACTTCGCGGCCCTCCATGCGGAGGTGGCCGACGGTCTGGGTCGAAGACGGCCCGCCATCGACAAATAGCTTTGACTTATGGCGTCCGTCGGAACGCAGATGAGTCGTCAGTATACCACGGTCGGTCGGCTTGCCGGGCTGGTCCTGGGCCTCGAGCACGACGGCGCCGGCGCCGTCGCCGAACAGCACGCAGGTACCGCGATCGCTCCAGTCGAGAATGCGCGAGAACGTCTCCGCACCGATCACCAGCGCCCGCTTGTGCGAGCCGGAGCGCAGGAAATTGTCGGCGGTCGCCAGCGCAAAGACGAAGCCGGAGCAGACCGCCTGCAGGTCGAAGGCGACGCCATGATTGATGCCCAGCGCGTGCTGGACCGCGACCGCGGTCGCCGGAAAGGTGTTGTCCGGCGTCGAGGTCGCCAGCACGATCAGATCGATCTGCTGCGCATCGACGCCGGCATGGTCGAGCGCGGCGCGCGCGGCATTGATCGCCAAATGCGAGGTGAACTCGCCGTCTGCGGCGATGTGGCGCTGCCGGATACCGGTGCGCTGCACGATCCACTCGTCCGAGGTATCGATCCGGGCCGCCAGTTCGGCATTGGTCAGGACCTTCCGCGGCAGATAAGAGCCGCAGCCTAGCACGACCGAACGTTTAGCAGTCACGAGACAGCCTCCTGCGCGGTTTGCGCTTGAGCCAGCGCACTGCCGTCGCGATTAAGCATCTGATTGATCTTGGTGAGGAGATCGCAGCGGACCATCTCATAGCCAACATCGACCGCGTAAGCAAAGCCTTCGGCGTTGGTTCCACCATGGCTTTTGACCACCACGCCCTTGAGGCCGAGCAGCACGCCGCCGTTGGATTTGTTGGGGTCGAGCTTGTGCCGCAGCGCCTTGAAGGCGTTGCGGGCGAACAAATAGCCGATCCGGGAGCGCCAGCTCGACGCCATGGCGCTGCGCAGGAACTCCGACATCTGGCGCGCGGTTCCCTCGGCGGCCTTCAGCGCGATGTTGCCGGAAAAGCCTTCGGTCACGATCACGTCCGCCGCACCGCTGCCGATGCCGTCGCCCTCGACGAAGCCGATATAATCGAGTTCGGGCAGGTTCATCGCGCGCAGCTGCTCGGAGGCGGCGCGAATCTCCTCGCCGCCCTTCACTTCCTCGGTGCCGATATTGAGCAGGCCGACGGTCGGGCGCGGCTTGCCGAACAGCACGCTCGCCATCGCGCCGCCCATCACCGCCAGCGCCACGAGGTGATGATGGTCGCCGCCGATGCTGGCGCCGAGGTCGAGCACGACGGACTCACCGCGGCTGGTCGGCCACACGCCGGCGATGGCCGGGCGGTCGATCCCCGGCATGGTGTGCAAATGAAAACGCGCCATCGCCATCAGCGCGCCGGTATTGCCGGCCGATACGGCGACGTCGGCCTTGCCCTCTTTCACCGCGTCGATCGCAAACCACATCGACGACTTCTTGCGGCCGCGGCGCAGGGCCTGGCTCGGCTTGTCGTGCATGGCGACGGTGACGTCGGTATGGGTCACACGCGAGGCCTTCTTCAAAGCCGGATACTTGGCGAGCTCCGCCTCGATCAGCGCGCTGTCGCCGTACAGCAGAAACTCGATGTCGGGATGCCGGGCCAATGCCCTTGCAGCGCCGGGGATGATGACCGATGCGCCGACATCGCCACCCATGGCGTCAAGCGCGATTCGAACCTTTTGAGGCATGAACGTCCCGGAAACCTGATCTCTTGCAGCCCTGTTAGAGCCCGGCCGCGCGCTGGAAGCATCCGCCGAAGCGGTGCTCGGCGGAGCGCATCGCTATCGCCCCCGCCGGGCCGCGACAATAGCGTGTCCCCGTTCTGACACAACCTCTTGACCACGGTCTTTGGGGAATGGGACCCAGCACCGCCCGCAATCGGGAATACAGCGTAATATTAGCAAACTCAACAGCTTATGCAAGATTCCTGATGAGGCATCATAGCCACATCAAGTGAAATCCTGCTTCACCGGCCACTTTAAGTGTCGGTTACTTGTCTTTGGGCTTCTTTGCGCCCGACTTTTTTGGCGTGACCTTCAGCGCCTTGAGCGCCGCAAATGGGTGATCCTCGGGATCAGGGGCTTCGACCAACGGTTCAAAAACCGCGTCCGGTTTGCGCGGATATGGATCGACCGCGAGATACAGCGCGTCGGTCGCAAGCCGGCCGAGATCGATGATGCCGTTGTCGATCGGCTCCGGCGGATCGGGCGTGTCCTCGTCGCTCTCTTCAGCCTCGTCGACCAGTGCAGCCATCTCCGGAATCTGGTCCGGCGGCGCGAAGATCACATCGATCGGCTCGTCAATATCGCTCTCCATCTCCTCCAGCGTCACCACGCAGGTCTGCCCGATCCGGGCCCGCACGCGCCCCTCGACCTGAAAGCGGCCGCCGCTTTTGGGCGTCACATCGAACGAGGCCTGCAGCATAAGCACCTCGCGCAGGCTTCCCATCTCCGCCACCGCAACACGCGTGGCCTGATCGGCCTCGAGGTCGCGATGCAGACCCGTGTCCGGGACTTTCTCCACCGCGACGGGAACGCGCCACGGGTCCGGCTTCTCGATCATGGCACTCCTGGTCATCGCCGTTTGCTCATGCTTGTGCGCCGGCTTGCTCCGGCGAAGGAAACTTGAAAGTGCCGCCGGCCAGCGCCGCCTCGTCCTGCCGGTCGAGCGCCGCCATGACAGCCTCGGCATAGGCTGCGAGCTGGCGCGCCTTTTCGATGTTCTCACCGTTGAGGACGTTCTTGCACAGCGCCTGCGCCAGGGCCTCGCGGCTCTCGGTCAGCGCCAGATCATAGGCCGCGGTGCGGCCATAGAAGGCCTCGCCGAAGGCCTGCATCTTTTTCGGCACTTTGAGGTCGCTGACGCCCAGTTCGCGCAGATTATCGTCCATATCATTGCAAAAATGGTCGAACAGCGCCTGCGACAGCGCCTTGCCCGCCGGGACCGATTTGAGCCGCCGCAATACCAGCCACAAATGCATCAGAAGCAGGTCAAAACGGCCGTTAACCGTGTCCGGGACCGCCAAGTCCCGATAAAACAACGGTTCTCGCGCCTGCGTCACGATCATGCCATAGATGGCTTCAATGGTGCCGCGCGGGGCGGACCGGGGTTTCCTGAAGTGATTGAACGGCCAAAGCATTGTGGGTTCCGCATGCGAGCCCCAAAGGTTTCCGCCATGAAGGTTTCAGCCTTCAGGGTTTCAGCTTCGGGCGCCCGCGCATGTTGCAATCCTGCGTGCTGCCCGGTACGTCAACGCCTCGCGCGATGCAAGGGGACGGGATCGATTCCGGAATGACCGAGACGGGCCACTCACGCTCATGCGCGCCCTCGCCGCGCCGCCTGACGGCGCGCTGGCGCGGTTTTCGCGGCTTTGCGGCCGTGGCACTGCTCTGCGCCGCACTCGGCGGCTGCACCGGCGAGCAATTCCAGAAGGGCTATATCCTGCCCCCCGGCGCGCTCGAACAAATCCCGATCGGCGCCAGCCAGGACCAGGTGCTGATTGTGATGGGCACGCCCTCCACCGTCGCGACCCTGAACGGCGAGGTGTTCTACTACATTTCGCAGCGCTCCGAGCGGAAGGTCGCCTTCATGAACCAGCAGGTCGTCGACCAGCGGGTGATCGCGATCTATTTCGACAAGAATCGCCAGGTGCAGCGGCTTGCCAATTACGGGCTGCAGGACGGTAAGATCTTCGACTTCATCAGCCGCACCACGCCGACCTCTGGCCAGGAGCTCAGCTACCTGACGCCGCTGTTCAAGCTGCTCAGCTTTAACTGATACCCTCGTGTCCTGGACGCGGTGCAGCACCCTCGTGCTGCTCCGCAGAGCCGGGACCCAATGCGTAGACCCCGGATCAGCAGCGCACCACGCCACAAGGGTGGCGCGCTGTGCAGCATCCGGGGAACGATATCGAACACCCCTGCGCCAAGTCGCCCGCTTGCCCTGCGCGTGCGCGCTGCCTACGGTCGCCTGCAAAACAACAACCCCGCAGGGAGTGACCTAGTGACCAGCCGATTTTTTTCCCGCCGCCATATTCTGACCGGAGCCGCCGCGCTCTCCACCGCGGCCATTCTGCCGCGCAGCAGCCTGGGCGCCGACTGGCGGCCCACCGAAACCGTCCGCCTGATCGTGCCGGCCGCGCCGGGAGGCACCACGGACGTGATGGGACGCTTGCTGGCGGCTCATTTGCAGAAGGCCTGGGGCCAGTCCGCGGTGGTGGAGAACCGCTCCGGCGGCGGCGGCACCATCGGCACCGCTGAAGTCGTCCGCCAGAAGGGCGACGGGCACACCATCCTGGTCGGCAATCCCGGCCCCAACGCCATCGCCTACAGCATCTTCCGGAATATGACCTACAAGGCCGACCAGTTGCAGCCGGTCTCCAACCTGATCCGGATTCCCAACATCATCTCGGCGCACCCCTCGGTGCCGGTCAAGTCGATCGGGGACATGGTGGCCTACATCAAGGCCAATCCGGACAAGCTGACTTATGGTTCCTCAGGTATCGGGCAGAGCCCTCACCTCACCATGGCCTGGCTGCTGCAGCTCACCGGACTGAAGATGGTGCATGTGCCGTTCCGCGGCGCCGGGCCGGCGCTGCAGGCGGCGCTGGCCGGCGACATCCAGATCCTGTCGGACAATCTCTTTCCGACGCTGCCGCAGGTCATGGACGGCAAGCTCAACGCGCTGGCGGTGACGACGCCGGAGCGCAGTCCGTCAGGGCCGAACATTCCTACCGTGCGCGAGACCGGGCCGGAGCTGGCAAAATTCGACGTCTCGTCCTGGTTCGGCATCTTCCTGCCCAAGGCCTGCCCTCCTCCCGTCGTCGATGCCCTCAACAAGGAAATCAAGGTGTTCCTGGAGCGCGACGACATCAAGGAAAGCATGGCCAAGATCGGGGCACGCACCGATTACGGCACGCCGCAGCAATTTTCCGATTTCACCCAGGCGGAAACCGCGAAGTTCGGCGCCATCATCAAGCAGGAAGGCCTGCAGATGGACGCGGGCTGAGGCAACCGTCATTGCCTGCGACAAACGCGAAGCGTTTGCGCAAGGGATCGCAAGCGACGAAGCAATCCACTTCCGCGTTCGCTGCTTATGGATTGCTTCGCTTCGCTCGCAATGACGGATGAAAGACCTCAGGCTTCCAAAGAAAAACCCCGCGGCTCGCACCGCGGGGTTTTTTGTTTGATCGGGCCTCTCGCCGCTCAGTGCGCCAGGATCGCCAGCAGCAACAGCGCCACGATGTTGGTGATCTTGATCATCGGGTTGACGGCGGGGCCGGCCGTATCCTTGTAGGGATCGCCGACGGTGTCGCCGGTTACCGCCGCCTTGTGCGCGTCGGAGCCCTTGCCGCCGTAATGGCCGTCCTCGATGTACTTCTTGGCGTTGTCCCAGGCGCCGCCGCCCGAGGTCATCGAGATCGCGACGAACAGGCCGGTCACGATCACGCCGAGCAGCATGGCGCCGACGGCCGAGAACGCCGCCGACTTGCCGGCCGCGCCGCCGCCCGCGATCGCATAGATCACGAAGTAGACGAAGATCGGCGACAGCACCGGCAGCAGCGACGGGATGATCATTTCCTTGATCGCCGCCTTGGTCAAAAGGTCGACCGCGCGGCCGTAATCCGGCTTGTCGGTGCCCTGCATGATACCCGGCTTTTCGCGGAACTGACGCCGCACTTCCTCGACGATCGCGCTGGCCGCACGGCCAACGGCCGTCATGCCCATCGCGCCGAACAGATACGGCAGCAGGCCGCCGAACAGCAGGCCGACCACGACGTAGGGGTTGTTCAGCGAGAAGTCGGGCAGCACGCCCTGGAAGTACGGATACTTCGCGGCGTTGGCGATGAAGAATTTGAGGTCTTCATTGTAAGCCGCGAACAGCACCAGCGCGCCGAGACCGGCCGAGCCGATCGCGTAACCCTTGGTGACCGCCTTGGTGGTGTTGCCGACCGCGTCGAGCGCGTCGGTCGACTTGCGGACTTCCTTCGGCAGACCGGCCATTTCGGCGATGCCGCCGGCGTTGTCGGTGACGGGACCGAAGGCGTCGAGCGCCACGATCATGCCGGCCAGCGCCAACATGGTGGTGGTCGCGATCGCGATGCCGAACAGGCCGGCAAGGCTGTAGGTCACGAGGATGCCGGCGATGATGACCAGCGCCGGTCCGGCGGTGGATTCCATCGAGATCGCGAGGCCCTGGATCACGTTGGTGCCGTGACCGGTGACCGACGACGCCGCGATCGACTTGACCGGGCGATAATCGGTGCCGGTGTAGTATTCGGTGATCACGATGATCAGCCCGGTAACGACAAGACCGACGACGCCGCATTGGAACAGCGCCATGCCGGTGTATTTCACACCCGCCAGCGGACCGAAGCCGATCAGCCAGTAGATGACGCCGGCAACGCCGACGAGCGACAGGACACCGGTCGCGATCAGGCCCTTGTAGAGCGCCCCCATGATCGACTGGCTGGCGCCGAGCTTGACGAAGAAGGTACCGGCGATCGAGGTGAGGATGCAGATGCCGCCGATCGCGAGCGGCAGCGTCATCATGTTCACCAGCAGCGGCGAGGTCGCGAAGAAGATCGCAGCCAGCACCATGGTGGCGACCGCGGTCACCGCATAGGTCTCGAACAGGTCGGCGGCCATGCCGGCGCAGTCACCGACGTTGTCGCCGACGTTGTCGGCGATGGTGGCGGGATTGCGCGGATCATCCTCGGGAATGCCTGCCTCAACCTTGCCGACGAGATCGCCGCCGACGTCCGCACCCTTGGTGAAGATGCCGCCGCCGAGACGGGCGAAGATCGAGATCAGCGAGGCGCCGAAGCCGAGTGCGACCAGCGCGTCGACCACGACGCGGTCGTTGGCCTTCAGGCCCAGCATCTGGGTCAGATAGGCAAAGTAGATGGTGACGCCGAGCAGTGCGAGACCAGCCACCAGCATGCCGGTGATCGCACCGGCCTTGAAGGCAAGCTCAAGTCCGCCGGCCAGCGAGGTAGTCGCGGCCTGCGCGGTACGCACGTTGGCGCGAACCGACACGTTCATGCCGATGAAGCCGGCGGCGCCCGACAGCACCGCGCCGATCAGGAAGCCGACCGCAACCAGCATGCCGAGGAAATAAGCCAGCAGGGCGAAGATCACGACGCCGACCATGCCGATCGTCATGTACTGGCGCTTCAGATAGGCCTGTGCGCCCTCGGCCACCGCGGCTGCGATCTCCTGCATGCGCGGATTGCCGGCGTCCGCCTTCATCACGGATGCCGTCGCCCAGATCGCGTAAACAATCGAAAGCGCTCCGCAGAGCACAATCATCCATAATGCTGTCATTGAATTTGCCTCAGACCTTGATGTTCCCCCGCCACACCGCGAGCGCGGCAAGCGCATAAAAAGGAGGCCTTCCCCGCCCAGAAGGGTGGCCCCTCAAATCGCCGGGACCTTGCCAAAATCGTTTCCCCGGCGCAACGCCGCGGAGGCCAGAAACCGTCTATTTTTGAAAGGAATCCCCGGGAACGACGGCCGGTGCCGAGGCCTGGCTGGCGGCTGGACCGTCCGGCGGAAAATCCGAGGCCTGTCAGGCGCCCGCGGGGCGGACTTTCGAATCGTCTGCCGACAGCGATCCTGCGGGTGCAGCAAGCCCAAATAGCGACCAAGAAATATATGGGCCTGAAACTACTCGGCTTGAAAATACATGGGCCCGCCCAATCCTCGAAGGGATTGAGCGGGCCCGCGATCCATTTCAGTACATCCGTGAAACGACCGTTTCGAGGCCTTAGGCCAGCGACAGGTTCTCTGCGCTTACCTTGCCCCGCATCTTGTCGGTCTTGAGTTCGAACTCGACCTTCTGACCTTCGGCCAGACCGGTCAGGCCGGCGCGCTCAACGGCGCTGATGTGAACAAACACATCCTTGCTGCCGTCGGTCGGCTGAATGAATCCAAAACCCTTTTGACCGTTGAACCACTTCACAGTTCCCGTAGCCATTTTCTATTCTCCAAAGCACGTAGGCTTTCATTCCGCACGGCGATCGCGCGGATTCAAATCCAATCGACGATGTCTCTGGAAGATGCCCTAACAGGCGCGTTCAAAAAGGCACGGCGGCAATCGAATGCGCGAACAACTATAGATTTTCCGGGAAATTGCAATGGCCGGCTGCAAATAAAGGCCCGCAGGCGGCGCTGCGACGCTCAAAAATGGCTGTAAGAGCGCCGTTTCAGCACGATTTCACCGCCCTGCCCGTCGAGGAATATTGGCGCACCAGTTCCAGCGACCACGGTTCCGATGGAACTCACCGCCACGCCGGCGCCCTGCGCGGCTTGCAGGAACGCATCGACGCGGTCTTCCGCCACCGTGCACAGGATTTCGTAATCGTCGCCTCCGGCGATCAATGTTTCGATTCCGACGATGCCACGCGACACCAGATCGCGCGCGGTATCCGACAGTGGAATCGATTCCAGATCGATCGCAGCAGAAACGCCGGACACGCCGCAGAGCTTGGTGAGATCGCCGGCGAGCCCATCGGACACGTCCATCGCCGCTTTGGCATGGTCGCGAACGATTTCCGCGAGCACTACGCGCGGCTGCGGTACCCGATAACGCCCGATCAGCAGATCGCGCGCGGCGATATCGCTGACCGCGGCATGGACCTTTCCGCCGCCGAGCACGGCAAGCCCGAGCGCGGCGTCGCCGATCGTGCCGGTCACCAGCACCCGGTCGCCAGGCTTGGCGCCGCTGCGATGGACCATTTTGCCTGACGGCACGCGCCCGAACGCGGTGATTGAGACCATCAGCGGCCCTGATGTCGACACCGTATCGCCGCCCAGCAGCGGACAGCCGAATTGCGCCGCGTCCTCGCCGAGCGCGGCCGCGAACGGTTTGAGCCAGGCTTCGTCGGTATCGCGGAGCGCCAGCGTCAGCACAAAACCGGCCGGCACCGCGCCCTTGGCCGCGAGATCACTGAGGTTCACCCGCAACGCCTTGCGCGCAACCGTGTCGGGCGGATCGTCGGGGAGGAAATGCACGCCTTCGACGATGGCGTCCGTCGTCACCACGATGTCGTCGCCATCAGGCTTCAGGGCCGCCGCGTCGTCGTCCAGATTGAAGGCGCCCGGGTCGGTCGCGATCGGCCTGAAATAGCGCGCGATCAGCGAGTCCTCGCCGGACGCGGGCGCGCTAGCCACGCGCGAACTCGTCGGCGCGGAATTGGCGCGCGATCTGATCCAGCACCGCGTTCACCATGCCGGTCTCGTCCTTTTCGACAAAGGCGTGCGCGACATCGACATATTCGGACACGACCACGCGGCCGGGCACGTCCTTGCGATGCTCCAGTTCATAGGATCCAGCCCGCAGCACCGCACGCAAAATCGCGTCGATCCGCTTCAAGGGCCAGCCCTTCGACAGCGCGTCGTCGATCAGGGGATCGAGTTTTGCCTGATCCCGCACCACGCCCGAGACGACGTCGCGGAAAAACGCGGCTTCGGCCGGCAGATATTTGTCGCCCTCGACCTCGTTGCCGAGCCAGTGGCTTTCGAACTCGGCGAAGATGTCGTTGATCCCGGCGCCGCCAATGTCCATCTGGTACAGCGCCTGCACGGCGGCGAGCCGCGCCGCACCGCGCCGGTTGGCTTTCTTGTCCGGACTTTTCGGAGCGGGCTTCTTGCTGTCTGCCATCGTCAGGCCTTTGCCAGCCGGCGTTTGATCCGCAGCATCGCGAGCGCCGCGCGGGCGGCGTCGCCGCCCTTGTTGAGTTCACTGGCGCGCGCCCTCGCCCAAGCCTGCGCCTCGGTGTTGACCGTAATGATGCCGTTGCCAAGCGGGAACTTTCTGGCGACGGCAAGGTCCATCAGCGCGCGCGAGGATTCTATCGAGACGATCTCGAAATGAATGGTGTCGCCCCGCACCACGCAGCCGAGCGCGATCGCGGCGTCATAGGGCTTTCCGTTGCGCTCGGCGGCGTCGATCGCGATCGCGATCGCGGCGGGGATTTCCAGCGCGCCGGGCACGGTGATGACGTCATGCGTGACACCGGCTGCCTTCAATTCGGCGACGGCGCCTTCCAGCAGCGCATCCTGGATATCGTCGTAGAAGCGTGCCTCGACGATCAGCGCGCGCGCGCCTGTGATGTCGGTCTGGTCTTTGAGGGGTGCGCGCCGTGCGTCTGCCATAGAATCTTTCCGTGTCGTTTATCCCTCATCCTGAGGAGCGGCCGCTTGGCCGCGTCTCGAAGGATGTGGGCCCGTCTGTGGCCTCATGGTTCGAGACGGCAAGGGCGCCTCCTCACCATGAGGGGGTGGCCGGCGTTTTAAGCGCCGTGCGTTACACTGTCACTTCATTTCCGAAAGCCGCGCCGCGTAGCGGGCCATCAGATCGACCTCGATATTGACCTCGCTGCCAGCGTTCCAGCCCCCCAATGTCGTGACACTGAGCGTATGGGGAATGATCAGCACCGAAAACACCACGTCTTCGACCGTATTCACGGTCAATGACACGCCATCCAGCGTGATCGAGCCCTTGACGGCGATGAAGCGCGCCAGTTCCCGCGTGGTGCGCAGTTCGAACCTGGCCATATCGGGCAGATCGTCGCGCTTGACGATGCTGGCGATGCCGTCGGCATGGCCGGCCACGATGTGACCGCCGAGTTCGTCACCGATCTTCAGCGCGCGCTCGAGATTGAGTTTTGTCCCCTTGGCCCAATGCTTCGCCGTGGTCATGCCGAGCGTTTCGGCCGCGGCATCGACATCGAACCAGGCCTTTCCGTCCTCGACGCCGGAGCCGACGACGGTAAGGCAGACGCCGTTGCAGGCGATCGAGGCGCCATCGGCGATGGTCTTCTGGTCATAGCGGCATGCGATCCGCAAGCGGTGCAACTGCCCCTGCGCCGTTGGCGTCAGGCTGGCGATCTCGCCGATATCGGTGACTATTCCGGTAAACATTTAAGCGCGCTCGTAGATCGTGAGAGTATCTTGGCCCACGCTTTCGCTAGCACGGACTCTTAGCGCGGGCGACCCGGTGAGAGCCGACAGCGGCAATGCGTCCAGCGCGGGAATGCCGCCCGCGCCGACCGCCTCGGGTCCGCGCAGCAGCCAGACCTCGTCGACCAGCCCCGCCGTTACAAAGGACGACGCGACGCGCGCCCCGCCCTCGACCATCAGCCGCGAAATGCCCTTGTCGGACAGCGCGCCTAGCACCGCCGGCAGATCCAGCCCCGGCGGCGCGCTTGACGCGGCGACGCGGATCACCTGCGCACCCGCCGCGCCGAGCTTCATGGCCGCCGGCGCTTCGGCGAGATCCGACGTCATGACCCAGAGCGGCGTCTCGCGCGCGGTCTGCACCAGACGGCTGGTACCGGGAATCCGCAAGCTCCGATCCAGCACCACCCGTACCGGCGACAAATGCTCCATCCCCGGCAGCCGGCAGGTCAGCACCGGATCATCGGCCAGCACGGTGCCGATCCCGACCAGGATCGCATCGCATTGCGCGCGCAGCAGATGCACGCACATCCTTGCGGCCTCGCCCGTGATGGCGACCGGCTTGCGGCCGGCGGCGCCGATCTTGTCGTCGGCGGAGACCGCCAGCTTGAGGATCACATGCGGGCGCTTGTCGCGGATGCGGCGGAAATGCCCGGCATGGTCGTATGCTGCTTCCGCGGAATTCAGGCCGACATCGACGATAATCCCGGCGGCGCGCAATTTGGCGTGGCCCTGCCCCGCCACTTCCGGATTGGGATCCTCGATCGCCGACACCACGCGGGCAATGCCCGACGCGATCACGGCATCGACGCAAGGCGGCGATTTGCCGAAATGCGAGCACGGCTCCAGCGTCACATAGAGCGTGGCGCCGCGCGCGGCTTCACCGGCGCGCTTGAGCGCGTCCGGCTCGGCATGCGGCCGGCCGCCGGGCTGGGTCCAGCCGCGCCCGACAATGACACCGTCCTTGACGATGACCGCACCGACGGCGGGGTTCGGCCAGGTGCGCCCCTGCCCGCGCCGGCCGAGCGCAAGCGCGAGCTGCATGAAGCGCGCGTCCGCGGCTTTGGACTCTCTGGATTTCTGCGCGTACTGGTCTTCCAGAATGCGGAAGATCATTTGCGCAACGCGGTGACCCGTGCGTCTTCCTCGCCGGACAGCTCACCGAGCACGGCTTCAAAGTCCTTGGCCTCGCGAAAGTTGCGATAGACCGAGGCAAAACGCACATAGGCGACGTCATCGAGCTGGCGCAGATGCTCCATCACGATCTCCCCGATCGCTTCCGAGGAAACCTCCGCTTCGCCGCCGCTTTCGAGCTCGCGCACGATGGCGGAGACCATCTTCTCGACGCGCTCCGGATCGACCGGGCGCTTGCGCAAGGAGATCTGCAGCGAGCGCACCAGCTTGTCGCGGTCGAACGGCACGCGGCGGCCGTTGCGCTTGATCACGGTCAGTTCGCGCAGCTGCACCCGCTCGAAGGTGGTGAAGCGGAAATTGCAGGCGATACAGACCCGCCGCCGCCGGATCACGGCGGAATCCTCGGTGGGGCGCGAATCCTTCACCTGCGTATCGAGACTGTTGCAGCTGGGGCAGCGCATCCCACGAATCCCTTACTGGTGGCCTTTACTGATAAATCGGGAAGCGGTCGGTGAGTGCCTTGACGCGTTCCTTGATAGCGGCTTCCACCAGCGGCGCCTTGCCGTCCGGCGATTGCGCCAGCGCGTTGAGCACTTCGGCGATCATGGAGGCGACCTGCTGGAATTCGGCAACGCCAAAACCGCGCGTGGTCGCCGCCGGCGTGCCCAGACGCAGGCCCGACGTGACGAACGGCGTTTCGGGATCGAACGGAATGCCGTTCTTGTTGCAGGTGATCGCGGCGCGAACCAGTGCCTTCTCCGAGGCGTTGCCCTTCAGCCCCTTGGGCCGCAGATCGACCAGCATCAGATGGTTGTCGGTACCCCCCGAGACGATGTCGAGGCCCTGCGCGCGCAGCGCCTCCGCCAGCGCCTTGGCGTTCTCGACGACGTTCTTGGCGTAGACCTTGAAGTCCGGACGCAGTGCCTCGGAAAATGCCACCGCCTTCGCGGCGATGATGTGCATCAAGGGACCGCCCTGCAGACCCGGGAAGATCGCCGAGTTCAACTTTTTCGTCAGCGTCTCGTCGTTCCACAGCATCAACCCGCCGCGCGGGCCGCGCAGCGATTTGTGCGTGGTGGTGGTCGTGACATGGGCATGCGGTACCGGCGAGGCATGCACGCCACCGGCGACGAGGCCGGCGAAATGCGCCATGTCCACCATCAGATAGGCGCCAACGCTGTCGGCGATCTCGCGGAAGCGCTTGAAATCCCAGGCGCGCGAATAGGCCGAGCCGCCGGCGATGATCAGCTTCGGCTTCACTTCCTCGGCGCGGCGCTGAACGTCGTCCATATCGATGATCTGGTCGTCGCGGCGCACGGTGTAGTGCTGCGCCTTGAACCATTTGCCGGACATGTTGACGGGCGCGCCGTGGGTGAGATGGCCGCCGGCGGCAAGGTCGAGACCCATGAAGGTGTCCCCGGGCTGCAGCAGCGCCAGGAACACCGCCTGGTTCATCTGGCTGCCCGAATTCGGCTGCACGTTGGCAAACTGGGCGCCGAAGAGTTTCTTGGCGCGATCGATCGCCAGCGTCTCGGCGACGTCGACCCATTCGCAACCGCCATAATAGCGCGCGCCCGGATAGCCCTCGGCGTATTTGTTGGTCATCACCGAGCCCTGCGCTTCCAGCACCGCGCGGCTGACGATGTTTTCCGAGGCGATCAGCTCGATCTCGTGGCGCTGCCGGCCAAGCTCGCCCTTGATGGCGGCGGCGATTTCCGGATCGGCCTCGGCGAGGGTCGCCGTGAAGAACGAGTCGGGCGCGGAGGCGGTCTTGCTGCTGGAGGTCATGGGCCGAATATCTCCACCGCCGCAAGCCCTTAGGGGCAAAACGGTCGGTTACGTGTGGCGGTCGAAAGAAGCGCTTGCGAGATACCACATCGGCCCGGGCCGGCCAAGCACTTGCGGTATCCGTCTGATATTTATGCAAGATATGGTGGGGATGGCGGGGGTGCCAGTCCCGGGCAAATAACCCGCCGCCGCCCCGGCCTTGAGCCGGGGCCCATAGCCACCGAAGCCAATTGAGGAATGAAGGCGTCTGCCAGAGTGCCTCTTACGACGGCCGCGGGTATGGGCCCCGGCCCAAGGCCGGGGCGACGAAAGCTATTTCGCGAACCGGTACGCCCCGCCCTTCTCGATCGAGCGCTGGAACGCCGGGCGCGCGTGCATGCGCGTCAGCCAGGCCGCCAGGTTCGGATAGGGCCCAAGCTTTTCGAAAACCTTTGCCATCTCGCCGACAAAGCTCATCTGGATGTCGGCACCCGACAGCGACGGGCCGATGAAGAATTCGCGATCCTTCAGCGCGCGGTCGACATAGCCGAGATGGTTGGCCAACTCGCTGTCGATGCGCGGATGCAGCGGCGCGCCCGCCTCCTTCAGCCTGCTGACATAGAGGTTCAGCATCAGCGGCAGCATCGCGGACCCTTCCGAATAATGCAGCCACTCATTGTACGCCTCATAGTCGGCGCTGTCGGGCGCCGGCATCATCGCGCCTTTTCCGTATTTGCGGATGATGTAGTCGACGATCGCACCGGACTCCGCGATCGTGGTGCCGCCATCGGTGATGACGGGCGACTTGCCGAGCGGATGGATCGCCGTCAGTTCCGGCGGCGCCAGCCGCGTCGTGGCATCGCGCTGATAGCGCTTCATCTCATAGGCCGTGCCGAGCTCCTCGAGCAGCCACAGGATCCGCTGCGAGCGGGAGTCGTTGAGATGATGAACCGTGAGCATGGCAGTTTCCTCAAGGGGTTTCTTGTTTGGAGGCGCACGTTAGCAGAGGTTTCGAGCATCGTCATGATGCGTGACCGCAATCACTGAACTCCCGCCTCACCGCAACTACGCTCCATCTGGGTTGGCATGTTCGAGCCAATCGCAAACAGTGGAGAACGGCTATGACCGAAGGCAATACTGCGCACGAAATCAATGGCGAGTTGTCGCTCGATCAACTCGATGCCGCCGCAGGCGGCCTCACGATCGGCCCGATCACCTATGAAGACGGCATTCTCGCGATCGGAATCAAAGGTGTCGGCGGCATCTTCGTCGGCGCGGGCTGCATCGGAGGCTGGCTTGGCGGCACAGCCATCGCTTACTGCCCCAAATAAGCATTCGCCGTCACTAAAAGGTTTGAGGAATAACCGGATTTCGTGAGTCCGGTTCTTCCTGCTGTTTGTTGATGCATGCCCGAAGTTTTACCCTCGCCCACCGTCCGCCTGCGATGCTAGGCTTTCGGCGAGCGAGGAGAGAACGATGCGAATTGCGATTGTCGGCACCGGCGGCGTAGGCGCCGGTTATGGGGCGGCGCTGGCGAAAGCCGGCGCGGATGTCACCTTCATCGCGCGCGGAGCCCATCTGGCGGCCATGAAGCGCGACGGATTGAAGGTTCAAAGCCCCCGCGGCGACATCCATCTGGTGCCGACACAAGCGACCGATAACCCCGCCGAGATCGGCAAGGTCGATTTCGTGTTGTTCTGCGTCAAGCTGTGGGACGTCGAAAGCGCGGGGATCAGCATCAAGCCGCTGATCGGCCCTGATACGGCTGTCATCCCGCTGCAGAACGGCGTCGATGCCGCAGAAAGGCTGATCCCGATCCTGGGCGAAAACGCCGTGATGGGCGGCGTGGCGCAAATCAGCGCCAACATCATAGCCCCCGGCGTGATCCAGCAGGTCGGCACCTTCATGCGCATCGTGCTCGGCGAACTCGACGGCAGGAGCAGCCCGCGCGGCGAGGCATTTCTCGCGCTGTGCCTGAGGGCCGGCTTCGATGCCAAGCTGAGCGACGCGATCCTCACCGAACTATGGATGAAGTTCATCCTGCTCGCCGCCAACGCCAGCGCGGTGGCCTTGGCGCGCCAGCCAATCGGCGCGTTGCGCGACGATCCTGATATTCGCCCCGTGCTGATGTCGGCCTACCGGGAAGTGATGGATGTCGGCCGCGCCTACGGCGTGGCGATGCCGGACAACGCGGTGGAGACGATATCAGCATATTCCGACAGCCTGCCCGCGCATCAAAAGCCATCGATGGCGCTCGACCTCGAGCGCGGCAACCGGCTGGAGCTGCCCTGGCTCGGCGGCAAGGTGGTCGAGCTCGGCAAAAAGCTCGGCGTCCCGACGCCGACCCACAGCCTGATGTATGCGATGCTGAAGCCTTACATCATGGGGAAGCCGGTGGGTTGACGGAACGCTCGAGGCGCCATGTCCTTACATCGCGCCGGACAGGTCGGCAGTGTAGCCACCACTTTGCGACGCGCCTCGATGCGCGACATCACGGAGAAGCATATGCCGCTTGTCGAGAACGCCACGATCAGGAAATTGCGAGCGGGCGGGCTCGCCCTCGGATTCGGCGTGCACCATTTACGCACCGCGGCAGCGGGCATGATCGCTGCGGCGACAGGGCACGACTGGCTGTTCATCGACCTCGAGCACGGTGCATTTTCGCAGGATGATGTCGCGCAGATCTGCATCGCCGCGTTGCCGACCGGCATCACCCCGATCGTCCGAATTTGCGCAGGCGCGATTGATGAAGGCACGCGGGCGCTCGACAACGGCGCCGCAGGCGTCATCGTACCGCATGTCGATACGGTCGATCAGGCCCGGCGCATCGCCTCGGCCTTTCGCTATCCGCCTTTGGGGTCGCGGAGCTGGGGCGGACCATCCGCTCTGTTCGGTTACAAAACGCCGGGCGCCGCCGAGGCCCAGGCGGCCATCAATCCGGAAATCCTGGTCGTTACCATGATAGAGAGCCCCGAAGGCGTGGCCAATGCCGCCGGGATCGCCGGGGTCGATGGGATCGACGGATTGCTGATCGGAACCTCCGACCTGACCGCGGAGATGGGCATTTCCGGTCAGATCCTGGATCCGCGCGTCGAAGAAGCCTACCGAAGCGTCGGCGCGGCGTGCCGCAAGGCAGGCAAATTCCTCGGCATGGGCGGCGTCTACGAACCGGACGCCATGACGCATTACGCCGATCTCGGCGCGCAGTTCATCCTGACGGGATCGGATCACGCTTACATGCTGGCCGGCGCCAGTCTCAAGTCGGCCTCGTTGCGGAAGCTCGAAGCGGATCGCAAGGCGGGCTGAGCCAACTCACATCCCCGTATAGCCTGCCTTCACCGGGTCGGTGGAGCCGTCGAGCTGGCGCAGATAGGTCAGGCCGCACACGGTCAGGCGGTGGGTGTCCTTTTCGCCGGCCTCGAACAGCGTCTTCACATAGTCCGTCACCTTCTCGCGCGCTTCATCGTTCGCGGCAGAGCTGCGGTTCACCAGCAGATCGTAGGTGTGCATGATGCGGTCGATGGCGGCTTCCATGAAGTTCTCCGGTAGGGGTCAGGCGATGTAGGTTTCGACTTCGAATTTGGCGATCGCCTGGTTGGCGAGGCGGATCTTGTTCAATTCGCCGCGCTGAAACATCTGCACGATGATTTCGAGCAGCCGCTCGTCGGTGGCGAAAGTATCCGGGATGGCGCCGGTCCTGCGGAGATAGTTCGAAGCAATGGCATAAGCGTCGCCCACCACCTCGACATTCATCACCCGCAATCCGCGCTCGACGAGCATGTTCTTCGGTCCCCGTGTCAGGAGCGATAATGCGCGAGCCCGGCAGAAGTTCCATTCCGGGAAACCAGCTATTGCCCGGCCCGCCGCCAATGCTTGCGTCACCTTAGAATTGCGATGCAGCTTGTTGTTTTGATGCGCTTTATCAGGTGAAACTGTGACCGCTATCACTCGAAGCGGCTGTGCCCGAGGCGGCTCTTGCGCGCGTCGCGAAGGACGAAGCCGCTGCACTCAATACTCAGGCCCAAAAAGCAAAACGCACCGGACCCGGTAAACCGGAGCCGATGCGCCTTGGGCAGGGCTTACTGCCTTGCCAGTTCATGATCCGCTGTTGGCTGCCGGTCTTTTGAGTGGCCGGCTTGGCCGCGGATTCGAGTTCTTATTTGACGCGTTTTCTTCACGCGAAACGGAAGTCCACTTCGCTCGAAAACGCTATGTAAATCTCAGAGCCGATACAGGATCTGGTCGGTCCAGAACCGCTCGAGCCGATGCAGCGACTTGTTCAGCGTCGCGAACTCCTCGTTCGAGATGCCGCCGACCTGCTCCACGGTCTTGACGTGCTTCTGATACAGCGCGTCGACGATCTTGCGGATTTCCTGGCCCTGCGAGGTCAGGCGGATGCGCACCGAGCGGCGATCAACGCGCGAACGCTGATGATCGAGAAAGCCGAGCTCGACGAGCTTCTTCAGATTGTAGGAGACGTTGGAGCCGAGGTAATAGCCGCGCGTGCGCAGCTCGCCTGCGGTCAATTCCTTGTCGCCGATGTTATAGAGCAGCAACGCCTGCACCGAGTTGATATCGGCGCGGCCGCGGCGATCGAATTCATCCTTGATCACATCCAGCAGCCTGCGATGCAGCCGCTCCACCAAAGTCAATGCTTCAAGATAGAGCGGCTGCACCGGAGCTTGACCGGCAGAGCGTTCAGCGGTTTCCACCGCCGTTGCAACGGCTTTCATCATGACATTCCCCTGTTGTCGTTTTTATCGACTTATTCGACGAAACTTTTGTCCCGCCTGATAGCTTCAACTTAAGGGGGCCGTTTGAAGATCCGCTTAAATAAGACAATAAAGAGATCATGAATTTAAGACAGTGAATCGCGGATTAAGCCCATGGATAAAGGGCTTTTCGCAAGATTTCATTGACGGTGGCAGGCCTCTGTTCACGCTTCGTCTGGCAGGGTTGTCGCATTCCAAAACAGGTTCGTTTGAATTCGAAACGCCTGGGTAACCGACGTGAGGGAACCCTTTACGGTGACTGAAAAGTTACCGCGAAAATCGTCGAAAATCTTATGGGAATCCGTGGCGCGTTTTGGCACGCGCGCCATCAAATCAGGATGCGGTCGTTAAGATCAGCGCGCGGCCTACTATGGCGGCCGTTCGCGCGCGGCCATCCAGGCGAGTGCGAGGTAGGCTGCCAGCATCACGGCTTCGACGCCGACCACCGTCAGGCTGCCGCCGTAGATGCCAGGAAACATCAATTCGATGACGGCCATCGACACCACTGTCGTGAGCCACACCACCGCGCCCCAGGGCGTCGCAAGCCACAGACCCACGGCGGCGACGAGTTCAATCACGGCGAAATAGATCGTCGCGGTCTGCCAGGCCATCGACTGGTTTTCGAACGCCTCTTCCTCGCCGCCGATGAAACCGGTCACCTGCGCCCAATGGTAAAGGCCCTTGGCGATCGAGATGACCGCCATGATGCGCAGGAACAGCACCAGCCGCCGGGTCCACGCGTTGTCATCAGGCTCGATCCGCTCGGACGAGATCGCCGCCACCGACATCGCATTGTCCCGGGCGTTGTCCCTGTTATCCCGCGACGGGTCGCGCGCGGAGGTGTCAGACATGAGAATCGGTGCTCACAGGCGAAAACGGGTCCTTATAGGCGGAGTCTTGGCCCGCCGGGTCGGCAAAATCAATTGCCGCTGGCGCAAATCAAGCTGCGGTGACGCGGCCGTTCCGGAATGCTAGAATTAGACCAGGTCCAAATCAGGCCAAATCAGCCTTCCGCCGGGGAGTACCATCATATGGCGATCAAATTCGGGCGCCCGATCGAAATGCGCGACGCACCGCGGCACCAGACCGCCCTCACCTCGGCCCCGCTCGACCTCGCGATCCGCCCCCGCCGCAACCGCAAGGCCGAATGGGCGCGACGGATGGTGCGGGAAAACGTGCTGACGACCGACGATCTGATCTGGCCGTTGTTCATCGTCGGCGGCCACAATACGCGCACCGCGGTCGCCTCGATGCCCGGCATCGACCGCATCACCGTCGACCAGGCGGTCCGTGATGCCGAGCGCGCGGCGAAGCTGAACATCCCCTGCATCGCGCTGTTCCCCTATACCGACCCTTCGCTGCGCGACGAACAGGGGTCCGAGGCGCTGAACCCGGACAACCTCGTCTGCCAGTCGGTGCGCGCGATCAAGAAGGAATTCCCGGGCCTCGGCGTGCTCTGCGACGTGGCGCTGGATCCCTTCACGAGTCACGGCCATGACGGCTTGATCGAGGACGGCAAAATCCTGAACGACGAAACCGTCGCCGTGCTGGTCCGGCAGGCGCTGGTGCAGGCCGAAGCCGGCTGCGACGTGATCGCGCCTTCCGACATGATGGACGGCCGCGTCGGCGCGATCCGCGAGGCGCTGGACGATGAAGGCTTTACCGACGTGCAGATCATGTCGTACGCGGCGAAGTATGCCTCCGCCTTCTACGGCCCGTTCCGCGA
The DNA here is from genome assembly GCF_018130185.1 of Bradyrhizobium sp. AUGA SZCCT0182. NCBI lineage: Bacteria > Pseudomonadati > Pseudomonadota > Alphaproteobacteria > Hyphomicrobiales > Nitrobacteraceae > Bradyrhizobium > Bradyrhizobium sp. AUGA SZCCT0182. The sequence goes on from NZ_JAFCLY010000006.1 coordinate 202,636, forward strand.
CGCCATCGGTTCGGCCAAAACGCTGACCGGCGACAAGCGCACCTATCAGATGGACAGTGCCAATTCCAATGAGGCGCTGCGCGAGGTCGAACTCGACATCGCCGAAGGCGCCGACATGGTGATGGTGAAGCCCGGCATGCCCTATCTCGACATCGTGCGGCGGGTAAAGGACACCTTTGCGATGCCGACCTTTGTCTACCAGGTGTCGGGCGAGTACGCGATGATCGCGGCAGCCGCCGGCAACGGCTGGATCGACGGCGAACGCGCGATGATGGAAAGCCTGCTCGCCTTCAAGCGCGCCGGCGCCGACGGTATTTTGACCTACTTTGCGCCGAAGGCGGCGGAGAAGATCAAGGCGGAGAGCTGAGCCGCCGGTCTCTCTCCATCCGTCGTCCCGGCGAAGGCCGGGACGACAAATAACCCAGCCCCCGAATCGCCTGAATATTGCCGTTTCGTAACCGTCGCAGGGCTTGCGCGCGCGGGGGCGGTTCCCATGTCTCGGCTTAATGTGTTGGCTTGCGGGAATATGCACGGTCTGGAGGACTGATCATGTCGTATAGCGGTTCGGGTAATACCGGTGGCGGCCCTTCAAGTGCTGGCGGCGGCTGGCGAAATGATGGCGGCGTGCAGCCGCATGCGTTCGACCCCGATTTGCAGCCGGAACTGTTTCGCGGCCTGCTGACGCGGCGGGTGTTCGCCTTTCTGATCGACCTCGTCGTGCTGTCGGTCCCGGTGATCCTCGGCTACATCTTCATCGCGGTGTTCGGCCTGATCACGCTTGGGCTCGGCTGGGCGCTGTTCTGGCTGGCCTGGCCGGCCACGATCGTCTGGGCCATCGTCTATTACGGCTCTTCCCTCGGCGGGCCGCATTCGGCGACCATGGGCATGCGCGTGATGGATCTGGAACTGCGCACCTGGTACGGCGCACCGGGCTATTTCGTGCTCGGCGCCACCCATGCCGTGCTATTCTGGGTGTCGATCTCGTTCCTGACGCCGCTGGTGCTCCTGATCGGCCTGTTCAATGGCCGCCGCCGGTTGCTGCATGACATCGTGCTGGGAACCGTTGTCATCAACAGCTCGGTTCGCACACAGGTTGTACCTCCAGCGCGCGCCTATTGAAGGGATGTCACACTCCAAATTGATTGACCGTCAGCCCCCGCGGCGCGATGCTCAGGATTGTTCGGCCCGGATCAGGATCGGGGCCGAGCTTCCCTCACCGGTACCAATTGTTCACCGGAAAGCGTTATCGTTCGTGTTTCGGAGGCCTGACGACCCGACGTGACCCAGCATTCGCGTGATACCCCGCAGTTTTACCTGACGGCGCCCTCGCCCTGCCCCTATCTGCCGGGACGGCACGAGCGCAAGGTGTTCACGCATCTGGTCGGCGACAAGGCCGGCGACCTCAACGACCTCCTCACCCATGGCGGCTTCCGGCGGAGCCAGTCGATCGCCTACCGGCCGGCCTGCGACCAGTGCCGCGCCTGCGTTTCCGTGCGCGTCGTCGCCAACGAGTTCCGGCCCTCGCGCAATTTCCGCAAAATTCTGGCGCGCAATGCCGACATCATCGGCGAGCAGCGCAGCGCGGTCCCGACCTCGGAACAATATTCGGTGTTCCGCGCCTATCTCGACCGGCGCCACCGCCATGGCGGCATGGCCGACATGACCGTGCTTGACTACGCCATGATGGTGGAAGACAGCCACGTCGAAACCCGCATCATCGAATACCGCAAGCGCAACGTCGATTCCGGCATCACCGGCCGCGGCGAGGAGCTGATCGCCGTTGCCCTGACCGACGTGCTCAGCGACGGGCTGTCGATGGTGTATTCGTTCTTCGAGCCGTCCGAGCAAAGTCGTTCGCTCGGCACCTTCATGATCCTCGACCACATCACGCGCGCCAGGCGCCTGGGGCTCCCATACGTCTATCTCGGCTACTGGATCGAAGGCTCCAAGAAGATGGACTACAAGGGCCGCTTCCTGCCGCAGCAGCGGCTGGCGCCCTCAGGCTGGCTGCGCATCGACGCGTCAGGAGAAGTGCTGACCGAGCCGCAGGATTAGGGCTTCTTGTCGTCACCCGGCTTGACCGGGTGACCCAGCACGCCGCGGCTTCTCGATTGATCACTGACGTCTCTGGAATACTGGGTCGCCCGGTCCCGGCTACGCCAAGGCTTCGCCGAGGCTTCCCTGTGCTGGCACGCCGAAGCTTTAGCGAAGGCGGCAAGCCGGGCGATGACAGTTGTGGGTATGTCAACCGCCGAACAGCGTGTCGTAGAGCAGCTTCACGTTCAGCGTCACGATGATCCCGGCGACGATCCATGCCAGCGTGGCGACCGAGCGGGAAATCGCAAAATCACCCATCTTGCGGCGGTCGGAAACGAACCGCACCAGCGGGATCACCGCGAACGGCAATTGCATCGACAGGATGACCTGGCTGAAGACCAGCAGCTGCGACGTTCCGCGCTCGCCATAGAGCGCGGTGACGATGACGACGGGGACGATCGCGACGCCGCGGGTGATCAGACGCCGCGCCCAGTTCGGCAAGCGCAGGTGCAAAAAGCCTTCCATCACGATCTGGCCGGCCAGCGTCGCGGTCACCGTCGAGTTGAGGCCGGACGCCAGCAGCGCGACGGCGAACAGCGTCGAGGCGATCCCAAGGCCCAATAGCGGCGACAACAGCTCATACGCCTGCCCGATCTCGGCCACGTCGGTACGGCCGCTGGAATGGAACGTCGAGGCGGCCACGATCAGGATGGCGGCGTTGATGAACAGCGCCAGCATCAGCGCGATGGTCGAGTCCGTCGTCGCCCATTTGATCGCATCGCGCCGGCCTTCGTCAGTGCGTGGATAGGCGCGGGTCTGCACGATCGAGGAGTGCAGATAGAGATTATGCGGCATCACGGTGGCGCCGATGATGCCGATCGCGATGTAGAGCATCTCAGGATTGGTGACGATTTCGGTCGACGGCAAGAAGCCGCGCAGCATCGCGGCAACAGGGGGCGCCGCGGCGAAGATCTGGATCGCGAAGCAGACCGCGATCACGATCAGGAGCGAGATGACGAAGGCTTCGAGGAAGCGAAAACCCTTGTTCATCAGAAGCAGCAGCAGGAAGGCGTCGAGCGCAGTGATCAGCGCGCCGCCGATCAGCGGAATGCCGAACAACAGCTTCAGCGCAATCGCGGTGCCGATCACTTCCGCCAGATCGCACGCGATGATCGCGGCCTCGCAGGCCAGCCACAGCATGAAATTGACGGGACGCGAAAAGCTGGCGCGGCAGGCCTGCGCGAGATCGCGGTCGGTGACGATGCCGAGCCGAGCGGCGAGCGCCTGCAGCAGGATCGCCATCAGGTTCGACAGCAGGATCACCGACAGCAGGGTGTAGCCGAACTTCGATCCACCGGCGAGGTCGGTCGCCCAATTGCCGGGATCCATATAGCCGACGGAAACCAGATAGCCGGGCCCAACAAACGCCAGCAGCCGGCGCGCCCAATGGCCACCGAGCGGCACCGCGATGGTCGCGTTGACTTCGGCCAGACTGCGCTGCCTGTTCGCGGCGGCGTCGGCGCGCCAGCCGGCGTCGGCGTCTTGCAAGGCCACAGGCAAGCTCTCCGAATTAGTCTTTCGGCCCAATTCGGGCGTTCGCGCATCCATCTCAGCAAGATGGTCGAAATTCACCCTTATTGCAACTAATTTGCAACTGCATCTGATGATCACGAGAACGATACCGGCGCGGCCTGCGCGACCGCGCCAGCTATTTGGCCGGAACCATGAACCGCCGATTCCCCCTCGACGACAAACTGTTCGCGATCAGGGGACCAACAATGCTGACCATCAGCACAATCAGAGGGCGCGTCTTGGTTCCATTCGCAGTTCCGGGCTACCTTGCCGGTTGGGAAAGTCCCTTCCCGGCCCACCTGGTCTCAGAAGGCCGCGCTTACGAGACCCACATCGGCGTCAAATCGAAATCAATCCGACCGGAGGAGAAGACCGTGGTCTACGAAGGCATCATCCTCGCACGCAGCGGCCGGCTGCTTGCCGCCATCGCCAGTCAGGCGATTGACGATTTGGAAGGCAACAACAAGGTGGCCCTCGTCAAACAGTCCTCACAATGAGCGCCGTGATCGACCTCCTGCTGGCGGCGGACGTCCGGCCCTTCACGATTGCCGCGGCGATCGTGGTCGTGCTTGCCGTGATCGAACTGCTGTCGACGATGGTTGGGTTTTCGCTCAGCCACGTCGTCGGCAAGGACGTCGAGATCGAGGCCGACGGCCACAGCGCCATCTCCGGCCTGTTTCTCTGGATCAATGCGGGGCGCGTTCCGCTTTTGATTCTTTTGATGTTGACGCTTGGCATCTTTTCGATCGCGGGATTTTTCCTGCAGGCCATCGCGCACAGCGTCGGAATTTCTCTCCCGGTTTCGCTCGCCGCCGTCGGCGCCATCATCGGCACCATTCCGGCGGTCCGGGTTACCAGCCGCGCTATCTCACGCGTGATCCCGCGCGACGAGACCTATGCGGTGGATGACGCCGACTTCGTCGGCCAGATCGCCGTGGTTTCGATCGGTCCGCTCGACCAGGGACTGCCCGGCCGCGTCCGTCTCAAGGATGTCTTCGGCAACTGGCACTCTGTCCCGGCGCGGGCCGGCCCCGATTCGAAAGCGCTCGCGGTCGGCAGCAGCGTGTTGCTGGTCGACCGCGACACCAAGAGCTTTATCGCGATTGCCGCACCAGCCGACCTCATTGCACAACAATAGTCATCACACAGGACATGAACATGTGGGAATTAGCAGTACCGGTCTCTATCGGCGTCCTTCTCTTTGTCATCATCGGTTTCATGTTCGCGACGCTGTACCGGCGTTCGACCCGCGACGAGGCCTATGTGCGAACCGGTCTCGGCGGCCAGAAAGTCGTTCTCGACGGCGGCTCCGTCGTGCTTCCGGTCTTCCATTCGACGGCCGCCGTCAATCTGAAGACGTTGCGGCTGGAAGTCGCCCGTGGCGGTCCGGACTCGCTGATCACCAAGGACCGCATGCGCGTCGACATCGGCGCCGAATTCTACGTCCGCGTCAAACCCGACATGTCGTCGATCGCGCTGGCCGCGCAGACGCTCGGCAACCGCACCAACGACGCCGCTGAATTGCGCGAACTGATCGAGGCGAAATTCGTCGATGGCCTGCGCTCGGTCGCCGCCACCATGCATCTCGAAGAGCTGCAGGAACAGCGCGCGACCTTCGTCAAATCGGTGCAGGACGCAGTCGGCGCCGACATCCAGAACAACGGCCTCGAGCTTGAATCGGTTTCGCTGACGAGGCTGGACCAGAGCGACATCAAGCATTTCAATCCGAGCAATTTCTTCGACGCGCACGGCCTCACCACGCTGACCAAGATCACCAAGGAGCGCGAGCAGGAGCGCAACCAGATCGTCCGCACCACCGAGGTGAACATCGCGCAGCAGGACCTGGTCGCCCGCCAGACCACGCTGACGATCGAGAGTACCAAGCGCGAGGCGGAACTGGCGCAGCAGCGCGACATCGCCAACAAGACCGCCGCGATGCGCGCGCAGACCGCGCAGGTCGAGCAGACGGCGTTGCAGAACGAGGCCGAATACCGCATCCAGCAGGAACTGGCCGTCGCCAACGTCCAGACCGAGGCCAACCAGGCCCGCGACACCAAGAAGATCGAGGCTGATCTGGCGGTGAAGCGCCGCACCACCGAAATGGAGCGTGATCTCCAGATCGTGGCGCAGGAAGCCGCGATCGTCGTCGCCACCAAGAACAAAGAGCAATCCGAAGCGCAGACCATCGCCGAGACGGCGCGCGCGCTTGCGATCGCAGCCGAAGAAAAGGTCACGACCGCACGGGCCACCGAAATCGCCGAGCGCGACAAGATCATCAACGTGATCGCGGCGCGCAAGGTGGCGGAAACCGACGCGATGCCGATCACCGTGATGGCGGAAGCCGAACGTCAGGCCGCCGCCAACAAGGCGGAAGCGATCAACGTGCTGGCCCAGGCCGACGCCACCGCCGCGACCACGCGCGCGACCGGCGTCAAGGCGCTCGGCGAGGCCGAGGCCGAGGTGGCGGCGCTCAAGGCCGAGGCCCGCAACAAGCTCGGCGCCGAGATAATCGAATACGACCTCAACCTCGCCCGTATCAACATCATTCCGGGCGCGCTGGCCGAAGCGGTCAAGCCGATCGAGAAGATCTCGGACATCCGGATCTTCGACACCGGCGGCATGCTCGGTCGTGGTGGCGGCAACGGCGCGATGAATGGCGGCGGCAACGGCGGTCTCGGACTCGGCGATGGTCTCGCCGCGCAGCTATTGTCGGTATCGGCGTTCAAGCCGATGATCGACAAGATTCTCGGCGAGGCCGGCTTCCCGGCTGGCCCCGACGCCATGACCAGCCTGTTGAATGCGCTGCGGTCCGGCAGCGGCCCGCTGACTGAAGTGGAGGCGCCAGCGGCGCCTGCCGACAGTACCGCAACGCCGCCGACCACCATCTCCGGCACGGGCAAGGCGACGCTCGGACCGAAGTCGTAGTCGCCATGACGGCCTGATCCGCGGTCAGATCGCAAATTTAGAAAGGTCCGCCGCACCCGATGGGGCGGGCTTTTTTTACGCCTGTCGGGCACGGCGCTTTCGTCTCTCCTCCATTTCTTTATTGCAAATGCCTCTCATTAGTGACACTAGTTGCGAATAATTCGCAATTGCAAGTCAGGGAGGCGGTCGATGCGTCAGCTCAAGCGGGCTTTTGGCGGCAAGGACGGAGACCATGACGATTTCCACTTCGGCAATTTTTCCCAGCATTTTTTCCTGCCGCACCAGCCTCACGGTTCACATGGCTCGCACGACTCCCACCCCTCTCATGGGGGCCATGGTTCTCACGGGGGCCACGGTTCTCATGGCTCGCATGATGACCCGTCGTGCCAACCGGGTCCGCAGCCGGTAAAAATCGAATACCGCAGCTTCGACGGCTCGCAGAACAACCGGTCGGATTCCACCCTCAACGCCGCCGGCACCGAATTCGCGCGTATCGGCACGGCGCATTTTGCCGACGGCATTTCGGTGCCGCTCGGCGGCAACAACCCGCGCACCATCAGCAATCTCGTGGTCGGCGCCGGCGATGCCGACGTGGCGAACCCGGAAGGTGTTTCCGCGTTCATGTACGCCTGGGGCCAATTCATCGATCATGACATGACGCTGACCCGCACAGACGGCGTCAACGACATCAGCGTCGTGGTTCCCGCGGGCGATCCCGTATTCCCGGCCGGCACCATCATTCGGATCACCCGCGCCGTCACCGATCCCACGACCGGTGCGGGCACAGCCAATCCGGCGATGGCGGTCAATTCCAATTCCGCCTGGCTCGACGCCTCGATGGTCTACGGGTCGAGTGCGGCAATCGCGGCCAGCCTGCGCACCGCCGACGGCCACATGAAGACGTCGGCGGGCGACAATTTGCCCATCATCAACGGCATGGTGGTGGCCGGCGACGGCCGTGCCGCGGAAAATCCGGCGCTGACCGCCCTGCAGACGCTGTTCGTGCGCGAACACAATTATCAGGTCGACAAACTGCATCATGAGCATCCGAACTGGAGCGGCGACCAGCTCTACAATTACGCCCGCGCCATCGTGTCGGCGGAAATCGCCAACATCACCTATTCCGAATTCCTGCCGAACCTCGTCGGCAAGGACGCGCTCACGCCCTATGACGGCTATGACCCCAATGTCGATCCGCACTTGACGCTGGAATTCGTCGCCGCGGCGTTCCGCTTCGGACATTCGATCGTGTCGGGTGAAACCGAAGGCCTTGCGGAAAACGGCGAGGTCATCGCCGGCTCCGAGGAAGACTTGAAAGACGTGTTCTTCCAGCCGGCGGCAGACTTCATCGACAATGGCGGCGCCGACGGACAATTGCGCCATCTGGCCGCCGACCCCTCGCAGGCGCTCGATGCGCGCATCGTCGAGGATCTGCGAAATTTTCTGGTCGATGCGCCGGTGTCGATGGATCTCGCCGCGATCAATATCCAGCGCGCGCGCGACCTTGGTCTCGGCACGCTCAACCAGACCCGTGAAGCGCTCGGCCTCGACCCCTACACGGATTTCAGCCAGATCACGAGCGACCCGGAGACGCTGGCCGGATTGAAGGCGGCCTACGGCAACGTCAACAATGTCGGCCTGTGGACCGGCGGCCTGTCGGAAAACCATGTCCCCGGCGCGCTTGTCGGCGAAACCTTTCAGGCCATCCTGACGATGCAGTTCGAGGCGCTGCGCGACGGCGACCGGCTCTGGTTCGAGAACCAGGGCTTCGATGCCAAGACGTTGTCCGAGATCAAGGGCACGACGCTGGCCGACATCATCCTGCGCAACACCGACACCAAGCATATCCAGGACGACGTCTTCGTCACCTATGTCAGGCACACCGGCCTTGCCGGCGGTGTGGAGTCCGAAGATCCCGACGCCCGCCAGATCGTGATCGGTTCCAACGGCACCGACACCTTGATCGGCGGTCCGCAGGGCGATTACCTGTTCGCCGGCACCGGCAAGCAGACCATGACGGGCAACGCCGGCGCGGATCGCTTCGTGTTCGATCTCGGCGCCACCAAAGCCAGGATCACCGACTTCGATCCCGACGTCGACCTGCTGGTGTTCAAGCACGCCGGCCGCCTCGACTTTCGCGATGTGAAAATCTCGGGCAACCACGGCAACACGATCGTGCAGGTCGGCGACGACTGGATCGAACTGACGGGCGTGCGGCCCTATGAACTCAGCAGGCACGACTTTCTGTTCGACGTTTGATGGGTCAGCAAGACGTGGATGGCCGGGACAAGTGTTTAGCCCGGACAGATCACTGACAGATGTTGGGAGACATAGCTGACACATCAAGGTGAGAAACCTCCACACGTTCGCGTGTGGAGGTTTTTTCATTGCCCCACAGCTTGTCGGGAAACGGGTGGGTTGGACCGTGCAGTCGTCGGACAGTGAGGGGCAATAAAGCCATCAGGGAATCGCCCCAAGGAATCCCCCATGTCCACCGCCGAGACGCCGCGCCTGCCGCCGACCTTCAACCGCCTCGCCTGGTCCAACCTCGCCGCACAATCGGCCGAGCAGGTTGCGCTGGCTGCCGCCCCCATCGTCGCGGTGCTGCTGCTGGGCGTCGGCGAAGGCCAGACCGGCCTGCTGCAGACCGCGCTGACGCTGCCCTTCATCCTGTTTGCGATACCGGCCGGCCTGCTCGCCGACCGCATCTCGCGGCGCCGGCTGATGGCGGGCTCCGAAGCGCTGCGCGCGGCCGCGCTCGGCGGAATCCTGCTGCTGATCTGGCTCGGCTGGATGACGCTGCCGCTGTTGGCTCTGCTCGGCTTCGTCGCGGTGTGCGGCACGGTCGCCTATAGTGTCGCCGCACCGGCGCTGGTGCCGTCGCTGGTGAACCCGGAGCAACTACCTGCGGCCAACGCGCGGATTGAGCTGGCGCGCACCGTGGCGTTCGCCAGCGGCCCCGCGCTCGGCGGCGTGCTGGTCGGATGGGTCGGTGCGGCCCCCGCCTTCGGATTTGCCACGGCGCTTTCTGTGATCGCGGTGGTGCTGCTGTCGGGCATCTATGAGCCCGCCCGCGCGCCCGCGCCGCGCCGGCATCCGCTGCAGGAGATCAAGGAAGGCGCTGACTTCGTGCTGCACCACAAGCTGCTGCGGCCGGTGTTCATCACCCAGTTCATCTTCAACACGGCCTCGTTCCTGCTGCTTGCGGTGTTCGTGCCCTATGCCGTGCGTCATCTCGGCCTGTCGGCGACCGGCGTCGGCACGACGCTGGCGATGTACGGTGTCGGCATGGTGGTCGGGGCGCTCCTGGCAACGCGGGTGATGAAGCGCCTCGCCTTCGGCACCGTGATCGGACTCGGCCCGGTGACCGGTTTCGTCGCCGCCACCGTGATGGCGCTGACGACCATCTTTCCGTCACCGCTGCTCGCGGGCCTGAGCTTCTTCCTGCTCGGCGTCGGCCCGATCCTGTGGGTGATCTCCACCACCACGCTGCGCCAATCGGTGACGCCGCCCTCGCTCTTGGGGCGCGTCTCCGCCATCAACATCATGAGCTATGGCGCCCGCCCGCTCGGCTCGGCGCTCGGCGCCATCGTCGGCGGCCTCTACAGCGCCGAAGCCTGCCTCTATCTGGCGGCTGCGATCTTCGCCGCGCAAGCGCTGGTGATCCTGATGTCGCCCGCCGTTTCGCTGACGCGGCAGCCGGACATGGTCGGCGACGGACCGGCGCTGCGGGCATGTTGATTGCAGAAAGAATCCTCTGACTTCGCGCGCGTTCCGAGATGGTTCCGTCATGCCCAGGCTTGTCCCGGGCATCCACGTCTCTCTTGGCTGCAAACCCGGAAGTAAGACGTGGATGGCCGGGTTAAGCCCGGCCATGACAAACTGAACCCATGATGAAGCAAAACAGCATGGCCATCGGCGTTTCCCAATCCCGTTTTATATGTTATCCATCATTTTATAAAAACGGGAACCCTCCATGGCCGACCAGACCGTAGCGATCGCGAGCCCTCGTCCCGAGGCCTCCTCCACCGTGCTGCAGATCGCGGTGCTGGCGGCGCTGGCCGCCACCGGGACGCTGGCGACCAATATCCTGCTGCCGTCGCTGCCGCAGATGGCAGCCTCGCTGCACGTCACGAGCGCTGCGGTCACATCAGCCATCACGATCTTTCTCGCGGTGTTCGCGGTCGGCCAGCTCGTGGTCGGGCCGATTTCGGACCGCTACGGCCGTCGCTGGCCGGTGCTGATCGGCTTCGCCGTGTTCTTTGCCGGCAGTGTCTGGTGCGGCCTCGCCACCGACCTGCCCAACCTGCTCGCCGGCCGCGTGGTCCAGGCCGCCGGCGCCTGCGCCACCTCCGTGCTGTCACGCGCCATTGCGCGCGACCTGTTTTCCGGCGCGGCGCTGGCGCGCGCGATGGCGCTGATCATGATTGCAATGGCGGCCGCGCCCGGCTTCTCGCCGCTGCTTGGCGGCGCGCTCGATCACTATTTCGGCTGGCGTTCCGAATTCGCGCTCGTCGCCGCCTTTGCGGTGCTCGGCGCGGTCGCCTACAGCATGGTTCTGGGCGAGACCCATCATGCGACGCGCACGCCGCTCGACCCGCTCGCGATTGCCAAAAACTATCTTGGCCTGATCGCCGACCGGCGTTTTGTGGTGCCGGCTGCGACCGTGAGCCTGATCATGGGCGGTCTGTTCGCGATGTTCTCGGCCGCGCCCCGCGTGCTGATCGAAGCGATGCACTTTACGCCGATCCAGCTGGGCCTGTTCTTCGCCGGCACCGTGCTGATCGTATTCGCCTCAGGCATGCTGGCGACAAAGCTGGCGCCGCGCTACGGGCTCGACCGTTCGATCCGCGGCGGATTGTTCGCGGCTGCTGCCGGCAGCCTCGCGATGCTGCTGGTGTCGCTGTATAGCCCAACCTTCCTGCCGTTTCTGGGTGCGATGAGCGTGTTCCTGCTCGGCATGGGGATTGTGAACCCCTTGGGCACCGCGCAGGCGCTCTCCCCGTTCGGCGAGAAAGCGGGCGCGGCCTCCGCGCTGGTCGGCTTCTGGCAGATGATGACGGCGGCCATCGGCGTCTGGCTGGCCGCGACGATCTCGCGTGAGGCGCTGTTTGCGCTCGGCGTGGTGCTCGCGGTGTTTTCCTTTGTCGCGGTCGGGCTATATACGCTGCGCGCCAAAGCGGCCTAGCTGCCGAGATACCGCTCGTACTTCCCCGCCACCACTTCATCCGACGCAATGTCCGGATCGAGCGTATAAAGATCCTGCGCGCGGCCGATGCCGCGCAGCGCGTAGCGGCCGGTGGAAACCAGATAGTTGCGCCCCGCAGCGTCCAGTCCGGTGCGAAACGCCTCCGAGGTCAGCAATTCGCGGTCGACCGAGCGGCACATCGAGGCGATGCGGCTGACTTCGTTGACGGCCGGCCCCACCACGGTGAAGTCGAGCCGGTCATCGCTGCCGATATTGCCGTAAAAGACCTCGCCGACATGCAGGCCGACATGGGCCGTCGTCACCGCCACGCCTTCGGCGGCACGGCGGGCACTGACCGCAGCCATGTTGCGCCGGAAATGGTGTTCGGCGCGCAGCGCTGTGCGCTTGGCAACGGCCATGATCTCGTTGGTGAACATCGCCAGCACACCGTCGCCGATCAGTTTCAGCACCTCGCCGCCGGCGTCATGGATGGCGTCGATCGAGGCCTGCGCATAATCGTTCAGGAACGGGATGATCTGGCCGGGCTCGATGCTCTCGCTGATCGAGGTCGAGCCGCGCAGATCCGAAAACCACAGCACCGCGTTGATGCGCTCGGTGACGCCGCGGGCAATGCGGCCACGCAGCACCTGCTCGGACGCGTCCCGGCCGAGATAGACCCGCCCCAGCGTCCGCGCGACTTCGGCCTGTGCGGCGGATTTGACCGCAAGCCCAAGCACCGGCACCAACTCGCGCAAGGCGGCGAGCCCCTGCTCGCCAAAACCTTCGTCGCGCCGGGTCACCCATGTCGAGTAAAAGCAGTCCATCTGGCCCATGGTGCCGGCTTCGCCGAAGCGGTGCACCATGCTGAGAAAATGTTTGTGCCCCTTGGCGGACAGGTCCTCGATCATGTTGAAATCGAGGCCTTCGCAATCGGACAGATCGATCAGCAGTTCGTCGCCACCGGTTTCAAGCAAATGGTAGAATGTCGAGCGCCGCCAGTTTTCCGCAACGGCGCCGCCCTCGCTACTCGAACCATATTCAAAACTGTCGCTCTCGTTGGTTTGGGAATGGCTCCAGCGAAAGCCGCGGCCCTCGAACACCGGATGCAGCGTGTCAATGATGACCATTGCGCGCGACAGCTCCAGGCCATGAGCGCGGCAACGCTCGCAAAAGCCACGGAGCAGATCGTTCTCGGGCAGGCCTGTCAGGCTCTGGTGCGCGATCCAGTTCATCAGGCGCAGGCGGGGCGTGAGTTCCATGCCGCCTATTATGCCGCGCAATCGTGACAGACGGAAGCCTGCCGCAACCCGTTACGTCTTCCCCGCTGCGACGACCTCGCCGTCTTCCTTCACGAAGGAGTCCACGGGACGGTCGAGCAGCTCGAGCACCAGCTCCGACGGCCGGCACAGCCGCACCCCCTTCGGCGTCACCACGATCGGCCGGTTGATCAGGATCGGATGGGCGAGCATGAAATCGATCAGTTCGTCGTCGCTCCATTTGGGATCGGCAAGGCCGAGTTCCGCATAGGGCGTGCCTTTTTCTCGTAACAACTCGCGCGCGGAGATGCCCAACGCCGCGATCAGTTCGACCAGTCGGGCACGGCTCGGCGGGGTCTTCAGGTACTCGATCACTTCAGGCTCTTCGCCGCTTTGCCGGATCATCGCCAGCGTATTGCGCGAGGTGCCGCAGGACGGGTTGTGATAGATCGTCAGGCTCATGAATGCGCCTCCCTGGTCGTTGCGGCCACCTCGCCTGCCCCGCGCAGCAGCCAGCCCATCAGCATCATCGCAAGGATCGCGCCCAAAAGTTCGGCAGCGATGAAGCCGGGCAAATCGGTTGGGCGGATACCCGAAAACGTATTGGTCAGCGATCGCGCAATCGCGACCGCGGGATTGGCAAACGACGTCGACGACGTGAACCAGTAGGCCGCCGTGATGTAAAGCCCGACCAGCCAGGGAATCGCCGGCCGATTGAACCGGATGCCGGCGAGAATCGTGACAACCAGACCGAACGCGGCCACGCCTTCGGCCAGCCATTGCGCGCCGCCGGTTCGGACCTTCAGCGAGGCATCCAGCAGCGGCAGGGCGAACATCGCGTGCGCCATGATGGTTCCGGCGATGCCGCCGGCGATCTGCGCCGCCACGTACAACAACGCCTCGCGCGCCGTCAGCTCGCGCCGGAGCGCAAACACCAGCGAAACCGCGGGATTGAAATGCGCACCCGATATCGGCCCGAGAATGCTGATGAGCACGACAAGGATCGCGCCGGTCGGCAGCGTGTTGCCGAGCAGCGCGAGCGCAACGTCCTTGGTCAGCGTTTCCGCCATTATGCCGGAGCCAACCACGGTTGCGACCAATATCGCGGTGCCGAGGGCTTCGGCGGTCAGGCGGCGCGGAAGATCAAAATCGGACATTAACTCGCCTTCTCGTGACCATTGGTGGCACCATCGATGCGGCCGATATCGCGCAGCCGCGTTCCCAGCGACAGGGCATCGATGCTGCTCAGCGGCAGGCTCGTGAACGCGGCGATACGATTCTTCATGTACCGGAATGCCTCGACGAACGCCGCTTCGCGCTCGATATCCGTACCAACAACCTCCGCCGGGTCTGCAATACCCCAATGCGCGGTCATCGGCCGGCCGGGCCACACCGGGCAGGACTCGCCTGCCGCGTTGTCGCAAACCGTAAAAATGAAATCCATCATGGGGGCGCCGGCACGCGCGAACTCCTCCCAACTCTTGGAGCGCAAATCGCCGGTTGGATAATCGAGGCTGTTCAGGACCCTGATCGCAAACGGATTCACCGTTCCCTTCGGCTGGCTCCCCGCGGAGAAGGCGCGGAAGTGGCGATCGCCATCCTTCCGCAGAATCGCCTCGGCTAGGATCGAACGGGCGGTATTTCCCGTACAAAGGAAGAGAACATTATACATGCGATCAGACATGAATTTTCCTTTGGGCTTTCCTGCTCGTCGGTTTCGGTGAACAGCAAGGCGTGAGGTCTTCGATCAGCGGCGCGCAGATTTCCGGTCGCCCATCGCAGCAATCCCGGACCATGAACAGCATGACCGCTCGAAAAGCGTCGAGATCGGCGCGGTAGACGATCGAGCGGCTGAAGCGCTGGGCCGTCACCAGCCCCGCGCGCGACAGGATCGCCAGATGCGACGACATGGTGTTTTGCGGCACCGCCAGCGCCTTGGCGATATCGCCCGCCGCCAGCCCATCCGGTTCGTGCTTCACCAGCAGGCGAAACACCTCGAGCCGGGTCGGCTGGGCCAATGCAGCGAGCGCTAGGATGGCTTGTTCTGATTCCATATATCCAGACTTATGGATATACATTGTCCCCGTCAAGCCTCGCGGACGTACCCGCGATGCCTTGCCGACAATAATCTGCTGCCCGACGGGCAAATCACTTCTGATTTACGGAAGTCGTGTCAAGCCCCGAAATAAAAAATATTTCGCTTTTACAGAATGGCAAATCAGGTGCATATCTTTGCCCATCCCGTCCTGGTCAGAAGGGCGTCGGCCGTCGTCACGGACGTTGGACGGGTTGCGGTGGACGCTTGGTTCACGTCTGACGACGGCGTGGATCGAGCGTACGGCAAAACCGTGTGGTCCTGGCACCCGTTGCTGGTGTCAAGCTGTCGGAGAAGCGCAAGCGGAAACGGCAGTGACGGAGTCAACCAAGAACTCGTCTCCGGGGAGATCACGGCATAAGCCGTAAAGCCATTGCGCAGGGAATGTCGGATGTTCTCCGCTGCCCTGTATGCTCGTGTGCACTTTGTTTTGTGCAAACCGCACGCGAGACCGCGGGTGCAGCGCGCATCCGGCATTCCCTGCGCCCTCTCTCTGAAAGGGCGAAGAATTTCGAGCAAACCTCGGGCGCAATGCGCCGCGAGAGGGTGAAGTCATGCTCAGTGCAGCAACAAAAAGCGGTGTCGTCCCGGCCTTGAGCCGGGACCCATAACCACATGAAGAAGTTTTGCGAATGGTCTCCGCTATCGAGTCTTCATCGAGAGATCACGCGGTATGGGTCCCGGCGTTCGCCGGGACGACAGCCTCACACTATTTCCATACTTCTAGAAATACAGTTGACAACCCCGGATTCGAATATCATGATGCCGTCATGAAACTCGATGACGCCGCCGCACACCTCGAAGCCCTGGGCAATCCGACCCGGCTCAAAATCTATCGCGCGCTGGTTCGCGCCGGCGACGCCGGAATGTCGGTCGGCCGGCTGCAGGACAAGCTGAAGATCGCGCCGTCCACCCTCTCGCATCATATCAAGACGCTGATGGTGGTGGGCCTGATCAACCAGGTGCGGGACGCAACCACACTCGTATGCCACGCCAATTACGACGTGATGCGAGGGCTGGTGGAGTTCCTGGTGGCCGAATGCTGCACCGGCTCCGAAAGCAATGATACGCAGACCGCGGCGTGAATTTGCGCCGCCCGTAATTTCGATATTTCTAGTTTGATGGGAGAACAGTATGAGCGAGGCAAAGTCCGTTGCGATCATCGGCGCCGGCCCGGTTGGCCTTGCCGCCGCCGCCCATGTGCTGGAGCGCGGGCTCCGGCCGATCGTGCTGGAAGCAGGCAGCAGCGTTGGACATTCCGTTCGGCAATGGAGCCATGTCCAGTTGTTTTCGCCCTGGGAATACAACATCGACCGCGCCGCGGAGCGTCTGCTCGCGGCAACGGGGTGGAATTCGCCCGACCCGCAGCACTATCCGACCGGCGCGGAATTGCTGGAGGGCTACCTTGAACCGCTCGCGGCCAAAACCGCCCTCACCGATCACATCCACACCTCCAGCCGCGTCACCGACATCAGTCGCGCTGGTTTCGACAAGCTCAAGACCAAAGGACGGGAGTCAGCGCCGTTCGAAATTCGCTATCAGAACGGGCAAGGCCCGAAGGTCGTCAAAGCTGACGCCGTGATCGACGCGTCAGGCACCTGGCATTCGCCAAATCCGGCCGGCGCCAATGGCCTCCCCGCCATCGGCGAGGCGCAGGCGGCGAGAAAAATCGCCTACGGCATGCCCGATATTCTGGGACAAGATCGCGCGCGCTACGCCGGCAAGACCGTCGCCGTGCTGGGCGCCGGTCATTCGGCGATCGGTACGCTGACCGATCTTGCGCGACTCGCCGCCGAGGTTCCGGAAACACGTCCGATCTGGCTGTTGCGCGGCAACGATCCCGCCAAGGCCTTTGGCGGCGGCGCGAACGACAAGCTGGTTGCGCGTGGCGAGCTTGGCGCCGCCTTTGCATCGCTGGTCGCCGCTGGCCGCATCAGGGTCGAGAGCGAGTTTCGGGTTTCGCACATCACGGCGGAGGGCCCTCGCCTCACCGTCGCGACCGGCGCGGGCAGTTGCTGCCGTCAAATCGTTGTCGAAGAGCTGATCGTTGCAACAGGCTTTCGGCCGGACCTGAATTTCGTGCGCGAGCTTCGCATCCAGCTTGATCCGGCTATCGAATGCCCGGTGGCGCTGGCGCCGCTGATTGATCCGAACGAGCATAGCTGCGGCACCGTGCGGCCCCACGGCGCGCGCGAACTGGCGCAGGCCGAACCCGGCTTCTATTTCGCCGGCATCAAGTCCTACGGCCGTGCGCCCACATTCCTGATGCTGACGGGCTATGAACAGGTCCGTTCGATTGCCGCCGATATTGCCGGCGATCACGCGGCGGCAGAGCGTGTCGAACTGGTGCTGCCCGAAACCGGCGTTTGCAGTCGCGCGGACGCGCCCGGCGCAAGCCAGTGCTGCGGCGGACCGGCACCATCAGATGTTGACGCCTGTTGCGCAGCGGATGCAAATGCCAAGCAACAAGGCAAAGCAGGATGCGGCTGCGCGTCCTGAACGAACCGGGGTGAAACGCATTTCCTTAAACGGCCGATCCGTCATCGTCGCGATGTGTGTGGGGCAGCTCGGCAGCCTGCTCCCCCATGTCGTGGTGCCTTCCATTCTCGCGGCGTTTTTGATTCCGGAATGGCATCTGAGCGGCGCGCAGGCCGGCCTGCTCGCAGGCTCGGGCGCCGCGGGCTACATGTTGACCGTGCCGGTGCTGGCGACGCTGACCGACCGGATCGACGCGCGCAAGATTCTAATCGCCGGCTCTGCGGTCAGTGCAATCGGTACGTTGCTGTTCGGCCTCTTTGCCACCGGCCTCTGGTCCGGGGCGTTGTTCAACGCCATCGCGGGCATCGGATTTGCGGGCGCTTACATGCCGGGGCTCAAGGCGTTGACCGACCGGCTTGCGCCGGGCGACTCATCGCGCGCGGTCACGTTCTACACCTCGAGCTTCTCGTTCGGCGTCGGACTGTCGTTCCTCATCTCGCAGCTCGTCGCGGACGCCTGGGGCTGGCGCGCCGCCTTCCTGGTGACGGCGCTGGGCCCGCTGGTGATGCTTTCGGTCTGCTTCCTGCTGCAACCGGTGACGCCGAAGCCCGCGCAAGGCCGTTTGCTGGATTTTGCGCCGGTGTTCCGCAACACCAGCGCGATGGGTTTCG
Organism: Bradyrhizobium sp. AUGA SZCCT0182; assembly: GCF_018130185.1. Taxonomy (NCBI): domain Bacteria; kingdom Pseudomonadati; phylum Pseudomonadota; class Alphaproteobacteria; order Hyphomicrobiales; family Nitrobacteraceae; genus Bradyrhizobium; species Bradyrhizobium sp. AUGA SZCCT0182. Next base: position 220,858 of record NZ_JAFCLY010000006.1, read on the forward strand.
TTCTCGGCTATGGCGCGCACTGCTTTGAGCTTTACGGCATCCGAACCTGGCTGGTGGCGTTCTGGACATTCGTGGCGGCGAGGAGTTCGGACGGCTCGATCCTGACCCCCGTCGTGGTCAGCGTGCTGTTCTCCGTGCTCGCGATGCCCGCAAGTATTCTCGGCAATGAATGCGCGATCCGGTTCGGCCGCCATCGCGCCATCACCGCCGTGATGTTCAGTTCGGCCGTCGTGGCGCTCTTGATCGGCGCGTTCGCCGACAAATCGCCATGGCTGCTGCTGCCGCTGATCCTGGCCTACGCCATCACCGTGCCTGCCGATTCCGGCGCGCTGACATCGGGGATGACGATGGCGGCGGACCCGAAATACCGCGGGGCGACGATGGCCGTGCATTCGACCGTCGGCTTCAGCCTTTCGGCTTTGGGCGCCTGGGCCCTTGGCGTCGCGCTGGATGCGGCCGGTGGACCGTCGAGCGCCTCCGCCTGGACGGCGGCGTTTACCGTGCTCGCGGTGGGTATTCTGCTTGGGCCATTGGCACTCTACTGGTCGAGACGGACCACGGTTCAGGCATGAGTGCGACACAAGCCTGTTGCCACCTGACGTCATGGCGCCTAGGCTCCAAGTTGTCTATTATCATAGACAACTTGATTCCGGCACACTGGAACGACGGCAACGACAACAAGCAGGCGCAACGAAAAAGATAAGCCATGAGCGCACGCCCCCTCCCCATCATCATCGCGCTCGGCACCACGCAGACGCTGGCCTGGGCATCGAGCTATTACCTGCCGGCCATTCTGGCCGACCCGATCTCACGCGATCTCGGGGTCTCCTCGAACTGGATATTTGCCGCCTTCTCCGCCGCCCTGGTGATCTCGGCTTTGCTTGGCCCGCGCATCGGCCGGCAGATCGACCTGGTCGGTGGCCGGCCGGTGCTGTCGATGTCCAATGTGATATTCGCGGCCGGACTGACGCTGCTTGGGTTCAGCTATTCCATTCCGGTGATGGTTCTCGCCTGGCTACTGCTTGGCATCGGCATGACCGGCGGCCTCTACGATGCGGCGTTCGCCGCGCTCGGGCGCATCTACGGCAATGAAGCGCGGCGCTCGATCACCGGCATCACGTTGCTCGCGGGTTTTGCATCCACGGTCGGATGGCCGCTGTCGGCCTGGGGACTGGAGACCATCGGCTGGCGCAACACCTGCTTTGCCTGGGCGGCGGCGCATATCCTGATCGGCCTGCCGATCAATTTGCTGATGCTGCCGGCGGTGAAGGGCGCCAAGGCTGCGGTGGCGAACGCCGTCAAGCCGCACATCGCGATCGACCGCACCATGATCCTGCTGGCCTTCGTGTTCGCCGCCGCCTGGACCGTCACCGGTGCGATGGCCGCGCATCTGCCGCGCATCATGGAAGCGGCCGGCGCCACCACCGCGCAGGCGGTGTTCGCCGGCGCCCTGCTTGGCCCGGCGCAGGTGGCGGCGCGTATCTTCGAGGCTGGCTTCCTCAGCCGCTTTCATCCGCTGGTCTCGACCAAGCTCGCATGTGTCACGAATCCGATCGGCGCGGCGATACTCGGATTGGCCGGTGGCGGGGCGGCCAGCGTGTTCGCGATCTTCTACGGCGCCGGCAACGGCATCCTCACCATCGCGCGCGGCACGCTGCCGCTGGCGATCTTCGGCCCCCAGAATTACGGCTATCGCCTCGGCATCATCGGCGCGCCGGCGCGGATGGCGCAGGCCGCCGCTCCATTGCTGTTCAGCCTCTTGATCGACATTATGGGCAGCCGCGTTCTGATCGTCTCCTCCGCGCTCAGCCTCGCGGCGCTGCTCGCGCTGTTTATGGTGCGCAGCCATCCGCCCATGACGACACAATCATGAGGACTCCCAATGGTAGATGACACGACGCCGTCGATCCGGCGCATCAACCCGCCCGAACTCGGCACCCCACCCGGCTATTCGCAGATCGTTGACGTCAGTCCGGGCCGCCTCATCTTCATCGCCGGCCAAACCGCGCTCGATCGCGACGGCAATGTGGTCGGCAAGAACGATTTTTCCGCGCAAGCAGAACAAGTGTTCGAGAACCTCACCATCGCGCTGAGGGCAAGCGGATGCACGGCCGCCAACCTGGTCAAACTCACGGTGTTCCTCACCGACATAGACAATCTCGGCCGCTACCGGGAAGCCCGGAACCGCTTCTTTGCCTCCGTCACGCCGCCGGCCGCGCCCGCGGTCACGCTGGTCGAGGTGTCGAAGCTCTATGGCCCCGATTTCCTGATCGAGATCGAGGCCATCGCCGCGGCGTGAGTCGCCTCAATCCCTGAAGCGCGCCATGATGACCTCGTCGTGGAAGACACCATTGATCAAAATCGCACGCCGCTTGATCCCTTCCTCGACGAACCCGGCCTTGCGGTAGAGCGCCGCGGCGCTCGGATTGTCCGCAAACACGCCGAGTTCGATGCGCAGATATCCAAACGCATCCGCGGCCACGAGGGATTCCCGCAGCAGACGTTCACCCAGCCCCTGACCGCGCCACTGCGGCAGCAATCCCATAAAGAGATCGCCGACATGCGCCATCACCTCGCGTGAAGCCGGTGGGATGTTGCACCAGCCGATGACCTCCCGATCGGCGATGGCGACGAACTGCGGATAACCCTTCTCGATGTTGCGCCGGACGAAGGCCGTTGCGCGTTCGATCGGCGGCGCCTCGAGCAGCGCGAGATATCTGTGCTCGCGGGCCACCGCATCGATCGCTGCATGGAAGCTCTCAATGTCCTCCTCGCGAATCTGACGGACCTCGATCGTCATGGCGGCGGCTTCCTTACCAGTTCGGAACAGCGGTATCGGATGATATCCGGCCGGGCAACTTGGGATAGCCCCTTCTCACGGCCGCTCGGGCTTAACCGCCGAGGTCGCAATCCAGATGCCGGCAAACACCGCGATCAGCCCGAGCACGAGGTTCGGCGTGATCGGCTCGCCGACCAGCTGCGTGGCGAGAAGTCCCGCCGCCAGCGGATTGACGGTCATGGTGTTGGCCACGCGGGTCGGCGACGCCCGTTCCAGCGCCAGCACCCACAGGATGAACGCCAGCGCGCCGCCGGCGATCCCGAGATAGAGGCCTGCGATCCATTGCGCCGTTCCGAACTGGCTCAAGACCGCGACGCTCCCGGTCAGGGAGCCCACCAGGATCAGCGCGGCGGCACCCGTGCCCATGCCGACGGTGAGGAAGCCTAGCGCGCTCGATCGCTGGATGAACGGACGGGACCAGACGTTGTAGAACGCCATGCACAAGACGGCCGCCGTCATGATCAGTTCGCCGCGCCAGGCGCCCGCCGGCGCGCTCGAGAGCCCCGATGCCAGGGCCGCGAAGACGCCGAGCACGGCAATGCCGACGCCGACCGATTTCCGTTTCGTCAGCGGCTCGATGCCGAGCAAGGCGCCGACCACCATGGTGTGCAGCGGCAGCGTCGCCAGCGCGAGGCTGGCGCGCGCCGCGGTCGTATAGGACATCGCGATGTTGTAGAGGACGAAGAACACGCCAAAAAAGCAGAAGCCCAGTGCGGCGACGGCAGGCCAATCCCGGCGCTGCGGCCAGCGCGCTTTCAGGAGCAGCGCGGCAGGCAACACGCAGCAAAAGCCGATGCCCCAGCGCAGGATCGCCATCGTGACCGGATCGGTATTGCCGGCGAGATAGCGCGTGATCGCCGCCGCGGTCCCACCGAGAGAACTCGATACCAATGCAATTGCGACACCGACCCATTCGCCCCCCAATGCCTGTCTCCCATGTCTTGCCAAGCTTGCTTGTGCCATCTTGCCGGTCGGCAAGGTTTCGGCAACTACCTGGCAGGTACTCATGGCGCTCCAGCAGGATTTCGCGGCAAACCTCCGCTGGTGGCGACGGAAGCGAGGCCTGTCGCAACTCGAACTCGCCGGGCGCACCGAGATTTCGCAGCGGCATCTGAGTTTCCTTGAACTCGGCCGCGCAGCGCCGAGCCGGGACATGGTGATACGGCTTGCGATCGCCCTCGACGTGCCGCTGCGCCAGCATAATTCGCTGCTGATCGCGGCGGGCTTTGCGCCGGTGTGGCGGCAGACCAACCTCGCCGCGCCCGAGCTCGGGCAAATCCGCACTGCGCTCGATTTCATGCTGGCCCAGCAGGAGCCGTTTCCTGCGGTTGCGGTCGATCGGCACTGGAATCTGCTACAAAGCAATTCCGGCACCGTTCGGCTGGTCGAGTTCCTGGTCGGGCCGTTGGCGCCGGACACGCCGATCAATCTGGCCGACGCGCTGGTTGCCCCGGACGTGCTGCGGCCGCATTTGGTGAACTGGGTCGAAGTCGTCGGCTATTTCATCCGGAGCGTGGAAGCCGACGCTGCCGCTGATGGATCAACCGAGACCGCAGCGCTTCTTAAACGATTGCTCGCTTATGAAGGCGTGCAGGCGGCGGTCCATGCGCCCCCTGCCGAACTGGCTATCTCGCCAGTGCTTCCCATGCATTTCCGCAAAGACGGGATCGATCTGCGGCTGTTTACGACCATCGCCACGCTGGGCATTCCGCAGGATATTACGCTGCAGGAACTTCGCATCGAAAATTTCTTCCCCCTGGATGACACCACCGCCCGCATCCTGCGCGGCTGGGCTGCCGAAAACGCATCGCGCACAACGCTTCGCAGGGACTGAACGAGGGTGAACCATGTCTGCTGATCTGCTCATTCGTGCCGTCGAGCAACCCGATCTTCCGGCGCTGCTGGAATTATATCGCGACTTGAATCCCTCCGATCCGCCTCTCGCGATCGAGGATGCGACATCGATCTGGCGGCAGCTCTCGGGCTACAAGGGAAGCGCCGTTTTCGTTGGGGTCCGGCAGCACGTGCTCGTCACTTCCTGCACGCTCGTCGTTGTGCCGAACCTGACCCGCGGCGGCCTGCCCTATGCGCTGATCGAGAACGTGGTCACCGGCGCAAACCATCGCAAGCAGGGACACGGCGGCGCCGTTCTCAAACACGCGATCGCCGAGGCCTGGAAACACAATTGTTACAAGGTCATGCTGTTGACGGGATCGAAAAGCCCGGCGACGCTGAAATTCTATTCTGGCGTCGGCTTTGAACAGAACAAGACCGGATTCCAGATCCGGCAGTTGCCGGTGCGTCAGGAATGATTTGTGCTGCCTCCCCACCGCGTCAGGACGACTCCTCGGGCGGCTTGATGTGGCGGAACGAGAACAGCAGCGCGAGGTCGTAGCCGATCTTCAACGCGCCGCAGACCACCAGCGGCAGGCCGGAAAACGCCGTCATCAGCAGCGCGCCTGAGATCGCCGGGCTGATCGCGGACGCAAGGCTGCGCGGCACCGCGGTGACGCTGGCGGCGGCGGGCCGCTCTGCGGGTGTCACGACTGCCATCACATAGGAGGTGCGGGTCGGCACATCCATTTGCGACAGCGCCGAACGCAGCAACAACAGCCCCAGCGCCAGATAAAGATTGGGCGAGAACGCCGCCAGGATCAGGAACACGCTGGAGGGGATGTGCGTGAACACCATGGTGTTGACGAGGCCGATGCGCCTGGCGAGCCAGGCGGCGACCGGATAGGAGAAGGCGCTCAGCGTGCTCGACCAGAAGAAGAACAATCCCGCCGCAGATAGTGAAAGATCGAAGCGCTCGAACAGCCACAGCACCAGCAACGACTGCGCGACGAAACCGCCCGCGAACGCATCGATGCTGAACAGCGCGGCGAGCTTGTAGACAGTGCCGCGCGAAGGCCCGAGCGGCGTCTGCGGCGCCCGCTCCTCGCCGCGCGTGTGCGGGACACGACGATAGAGCGCGGCGCAGAGCATACCGAGCGCGGCGTAGGCATAGAACATCAGGCGGAACGCGCCGAGCTGGGTGCTGCCGCTGGCAACGAGAAAATCGGGCAACGACGCCGCCAACGATCCCGCCGCGGTGGCCAGCGCGCCGATCAGGCTGTAGCGGGCAAAGATCTGCGTGCGGCGCTCGTCGGCCGCGCTGTGCGCGAGCACCGCATGTTCGAGCGGCACCAGCACGCCGAGGTCGCCGCCGGACGGATTGATGGTGCCGATAAAGGCGACCAGCACGATCAGGACGAAGTGCTCGACGCCCGGGAACGCAACCCCGGTGGCCGCCATCAGGCCCGCGCCGAACATCAGTAGCGGACGCAAATCATGGCGGGGCGCGATCCAGCCGACGATCAAGGTCAGCAGCGCGGTTCCCAGCAGCGAGGCGGTGGCGACGATGCCGACCGCGATGGCGTCGTAACCCAGCAGCGTCATGTAGGCCGGCAGGATAATGATCGCAAAACCGTCGCCGAATCCGCGCAAGCCCCGCGCGACATAGAGCAGCGTGATCAGCGAGGCTGCGGTAGACGATTTGGACTCTGTGGGAATGCTGGCCATCGATCCATGCCTTCATGCGCAACTCGACACGTCGAGCGGTGCGCAGAGCTTGGACGGCCGACCGTCTGACGGGGAGCCTGCTTTGTCCCCGATATGACGCATGCTAGGTCCGGACAATGAATTCCGCAAGCATCGGGCCCGCAGGATGGGTGCATGGGTTGACAGCCGAACCGGCAAGCAGTTAATTCGGCGCATGGGGACCATGCGATCTCCCCACGAGGCGACATGCCCAAGTATCGCGCCCGTTTTCTCTTAACGAGGGCGCAACCATGTCATCCTACACCACGATATCTCCAGATAAACTTGCACGGTTGATCGGCACGGCGAACATGCCTGTCCTGATCGACGTCCGTACCGACGAGGATTTCGCCGCCGACCCGCGGCTGATTCCCGGCGCCGTCAGGCGCAGCCATCAGGACGCCGCCAATTGGGGCGAGGAGTTCTCCGGCCGTCCCGCCATCGTGGCTTGCCTGCGCGGCCAAAAGCTTGCGCAAGGCACCGCCGCCTGGCTACGGCATCTCGACGTGTCGGCCGAAACGCTCGAAGGCGGCTTTGAAGGCTGGAAGGCTGCCAAGCTGCCGCTGGTGCCGGCCGAAAAGCTGCCGCCGCGCGACGCGCGAGGCCGCACCGTCTGGGTAACACGGGCGCGGCCGAAGATCGACCGCATCGCCTGCCCCTGGCTAATTCGCAGATTTGTCGATCCAAACGCGGTGTTCCTGTTCGTCGCACCGCCCGAGGTGATCGCGGTCGGCGAGCGCTTTAACGCGGCGCCCTTCGACGTCGAGAACGTGTTCTGGAGCCACCGCGGCGAACTCTGCACCTTCGACGTGATGATCGAGGAATTCGGTCTGGCGACGCCGGCTCTGTTGCGGCTGGCGACGATGGTCCGCGCCGCCGATACCGGCCGGCTCGACCTTTCGCCGGAAGCACCCGGGCTGCTGGCCGCCTCGCTCGGCCTGTCGCGAATGTTCGACGACGATCTCGCGCAATTGGAGGCCGGCATCACGCTGTATGACGCCTTCTATCGCTGGTGCCGCGATGCGACCGGCGAAACCCACAATTGGCCGAGCAACAAGGCGAAGTCGTAATGGAAGCGACCATCAACAAAACAGCCGAAGCCGGTGCCAACAGCGAATACGCGCACGGCATCAGCTTCGGCGAGGCATTCCGGGTCTGGCTGCGGGTGGCGTGCTTAAGTTTCGGCGGGCCCGCAGGCCAGATCGCGGTGATGCATCGCATCCTGGTCGAGGAAAAGAACTGGATTTCCGAGAGCCGGTTCCTGCATGCGCTGAACTACTGCATGCTGCTGCCGGGGCCGGAGGCGCAGCAGCTCGCCACCTATATCGGCTGGCTGCTGCACCGGACCGCCGGCGGCATCATGGCCGGCGGGCTTTTCATCCTGCCCGGCATCATCGCCATCATGGGGCTGAGCTATATCTACGCGGCCTACGGCAGTGTCGGCTTCGTCGAGGCGGTGTTCTTCGGGCTGAAAGCGGCGGTGCTCGCCATCGTCGTGCAGGCCGTGGTGCGGGTCGGCAAACGCGCGTTGCGCAACCGGGTCATGATCGCGCTGGCGGGCATCGCCTTTGTCGCGATCTTTTTCTTCAATGTCCCCTTCCCGATCATCATCATTGCCGCCGGCGTGATCGGCTATCTCGGCGCGCGGAGCGGCCGGCCGGAATTCGCCGCGGTCGAACATGGCGGCGGCGGCAAGAAAACAGCCGTCGTCGACAGCCTGCTCGGCGAAGAGTTGCCCGAGCATGTCCGCCCGAGTGTATCCAAGGCGCTGAAAGTCAGTTCGGTCTGGCTGCTGCTATGGCTGGTGCCGGTGGCCGCGCTGCTGATCGCGTTCGGCCAGGACAATGTGTTCAGCCAGATCGCGCTGTTCTTCTCGAAGATGGCGATGGTGACGTTCGGCGGCGCCTATGCCGTGCTGGCCTATGTCGCCCAGCAGGCAGTCGAGCACTATCACTGGGTGCAGCCGCGCGAGATGCTGGACGGTCTCGGCATGGCCGAGACCACGCCGGGCCCGCTGATCATGGTGCTGCAGTTCGTCGGCTTCATGGCCGCCTTTCGCGATCCGGGCACGCTGTCGCCGATGATGGCGGCAACCCTCGGCGGATTGCTGGCGACCTGGGTCACCTTCATGCCCTGCTTCCTCTGGATATTCCTCGGCGCGCCCTTCATCGAGACCCTGCGCGGCAACAAGGGGCTAGCCGGCGCGCTAACCGCAATCACCGCCGCCGTGGTCGGCGTGATCCTCAATCTGTCGATCTGGTTCGCGCTGCATACGCTGTTCCGGCAGACGACGCCGGTTCGATCGTTCGGGTTGTCGTTCGACATGCCCGTGCTGTCGAGCATTGAAATTGCCGCGTTCGTGCTGGCGGCTGCCGCCGCCACCGCGATCTTCCGCCTCAATGTCGGCATGCTCTGGGTGCTGGCGGGGTCCTGCGCGGCGGGCGTGACGCTGCGGCTGACGGGGATGATTTGAGGGGCGGCGCTGCCGCCGACCCGCCTTAACCACGAAACAGGCGTTCGACCCCGTCGCACGAGTCAGAAGTCAGGCTGCTTCCCGACCGATTCTGTTTTGCAGTTCGGCAATGTCGATGAATCCGTCGGCCTGACGACGCAATTCTTCGGCGACGATCGGCGGCTGGCTCGAAATCGTCGAGGCTACGGTGACGCGGACGCCTCGCCGCTGCAGCGATTCAACCAGCGCGCGGAAAGCGCCATTGCCAGAGAACAACACGATTTCGTCAAGATGCACGGCGAGCTGCATCGCATCGACTGCCAGTTCAATATCCATGCTGCTCTTGAACTTGCGGCGACCGCCGGCGTCGGCGAACTCTTTCGATGCCTTGGTAATGACGGTGTAGCCGTTGTAACCAAGCCAGTCGACCAAGGGACGGATCGAGGAAAATTCCTGATCCTCGCTGACAGGCGTGTAGTACAATGCCCGCAACAACGAACCGCGGTTCTGAAATTCCAAGAGCAGACGCTTGAAGTCGATGTCAAAGCCGAGCGCCCTGCCGGTTGCGTGAAGATTGGGGCCATCGATGAAGATCGCCATTCTGCCGGGCTCTGATCGCAACATATTACCGTCCTTGAACCGAGAAAAAAATGAGCGTCGTTCAGACCGGTGCGTCACCGGCTTCCGGCTCATCAGCTTCATTCAAACGTTCCGCTTGCGAAACCATGTCGTCGAATGCAGCGATCGCCGCGTCGATCTCGCGGAAGCTGCAACAATCGACCGACACCTTTGTGTCGTGATCGAACAACTCGATCCACAACGCTGGCTCGTCGCCCACGGGCGATGAAACATTGAAAATTCGGATTTCGTGTATTCCGATCCTCACGATCGAGATCACGCTCGGCACAGAGGCACTCTCCGGAATGCCGGACAGCGCTATGAACGCCTGCGTTACTCGCAATCTGCCGGACGTATGGCCGGATTTCGTGCACATCTTGCAATCCCTGAATGGCGGTATCAGACACCGCGTTCGGCGCCCTACACACATCCGCGCGCTGTGAAACCTGGGAGATACCGCAGCAAAAATCGCGCAACCGAAACCGGCCGGCTCGAAGCGGCAATTCATATCTAGCAGACAGCCCGCATCCGGCTTGCTATCCTGCGCCAATTATTTGATCTTCTGCGCCAAGATGCCCCCTCGCGGCGAACAGACCGCAAACGGATGTCGCAATAGAGGATGATGTCTCGTGCCTGCTACCAAACCGGGGCGCATCGATTCGATTCCGAGTGCCTCAGGCGGTATCGCCCGGATGGTTTGCGCTGAGCTGCGCGAACGAGGTATTCCTCTGGCGCCACTTTTGTCGAAGGCCGGATTGAGCGTTGAGCAGATTGATGATCGCGCCGCCCGCGTCGAGGTCCAGGGCCAAATCAAGATTCTGAAACTCGCTGCCGACGTGCTGCAGGATGGCCTTTTGGGCTTTCATCTGTCGCGGGAGTATGATCTTCGCGAGATCGGTCTGTTTTATTACGTCCTGGCATCCTCCGAAGTCTTGAATGACGCCTTGCAAAAGGCAGCACGCTACAGCCGGATCACCAACGAGGGCGTTTCACTGACATATCGCGCCAACAAGGAAGTCGCGATCTCCTTGGATTACGTCGGCGTCGAACGACGCTCGGACTACCATCAAATCGAATTCTGGCTGGTTTCCCTCGTTCGCCTGTGCCGGCAACTCACCAACCGCCGATTGATACCGAGCAAGATCAGGCTGGTTCACCACCGCAAGAACACGCCAGCCGAATTTCGGTCGCTGTTGGGATGCGAAATCGAATTTGGGGCCGGAGCGGATGAATTGGTTTTTCCAAGTGCGATCGCACAGCTGCCCATCGTCAGTGCCGACAGCCACCTCAATCAGCTCCTGATGCAATACTGCGAAGATGCTCTCGCCCATCGGTTGCCGGCCCGCACCAGCCTGCGCGCAAGCGTGGAAAATGTAATGGCTCCGTTGCTCCCGCATGGAACGGCGAACGCAGTCGAAATCGCCCGCCACCTCGGCATGAGCCATCGGACTCTGGCGCGCAAGCTCTCGGCGGAGGGACTGACCTTCTCGGACATCGCAGAGGAGCTGAGGAGCGACCTCGCGGGTCATTACCTGGGCGATACCGACCTTCCGATTTCGCAGATTGCCTGGCTGCTCGGTTACCGCGAAGTCAGCGCCTTTACTCACGCATTCAAGCGCTGGACCGGGCTTACACCACGACAGTCGCGGGCACAGCATCCGCCTGCGGCTGTCGGCGGGGCTTCAAAAATCCGGCAGCGCCTCCGGAAACCATCCGGCCGATAGGTAACCGGCCTCTCGTCCCGGCGTAATCGCCTACACCCGCTCCGCCGGCGCGAGCTTGCAGACCGCGCCGCTGGACTCGATCTGCAGCGTGGCGTGGTGAATGTTGAAACGGTGCGACAGCTCTTCGCAGACCCGATGCAGGAATGCGTCGTCGCTGCCGTCAGGCCGCACCAGATGCGCCGTCAGCGCGGTCTCGTTGGTGCTCATGGCCCAAATGTGGAGGTCATGCACTTCCGAGACGCCGTCGAGTGCGCCGAGATAGTCCCTGACCTTTGCCAGTTCGATGCCGCGCGGCACGCCGTCGAGCGCGAGATTGACGCTGTCGCGCGCCAGCCCCCACCCGCTCACGAGCACCACGCCGGCGATGGCAAGGCTGATCGCAGGATCGACCCACAGCCATCCCGTGAACATGATCACCAGGGCCGCGACCACCACGCCGAACGAGACACCGGCATCGGCGGCCATGTGCAGATAGGCGCCGCGAACATTGAGGTCGCCATGGCGGCCGCGCATGAACAACAGGGCCGTGCCGCCGTTGATGGCGATGCCGAGTGCAGCAACCGCCACGACGGTCCAGCCGGCCACCGGCGCGGGTTCCTGCAGGCGATTGATCGCCTCGACGATGATGCCGCCGACCGCGACCAGCAGAAGGCCGGCGTTGAACAGCGCCGCGAGGATCGAGGCCCGCCGGTAGCCATAGGTATGCCGCTGGGTCGGTTGCTTTTGCGCGAGCCACGCCCCGCCCCAGGCCAGCAGCAGCGCGATCACGTCGGAGAGATTGTGAACGGCGTCCGAAATAAGCGCCAGCGAATTGGCGGCATAGCCGAAGATCAGCTCGGCGGCGACGAACGCCGCATTGAGCGATGCGCCGACGGCAAATGCCCATCCGAAACTGTCGGGCGCATGGCTGTGCCCGGCGTGGTCATGTCCTTGGGAATGGTCGTGGTGGTGGTGTGCGTGCGCCATGAATCCGATATAGCGCACTCAGATGCGAATACTATCACAGCGTCCTGCACAGCGCCCTGCCCGTCAGAGCGAGACCGCGATCAGTTCCTCCACCAGAGGACCGCCTCCGACCGGAAACACGACGAACTGCTTGCCGCCCGCCATATAGGTGATCGGCGCGCCGACGGCGTTGGCCGGCACCGCGATCTCTGCCAGCATCTCGCCCGAGGTCTTGTCGTAGACCCACAGATGCGGACTGAAATTGTTGAGATCGGCGATCCGGCGCGTTCCACCCGCAGGCAGTCGCGGCGCGCCGAAATAGCCTGACTGTACAACGATCATCACCGTTTTCGTGATCAGCGCCCAGCTGCGTGTGGGAAATCCCAGCCGCTCACGTATGCCCAAGGCTTGAATGGTCGGAATAAGCTCGGCACGCCCGATCGGAATCCGCCAGCGATGCTCGCCGCTGTTCATATCGATGGCAAGCATGCTGCCGAATGGCGGCTTGAGCAGCGGCAAGCCACGTGGCCCGGACAGGTAGCGGAATTCGCCGATAAAGTCGTAGCGCGACTCCCCCGGCGCTGGCCTGCGAACGGTGATCACAAACGGCAGCCGGTAGGTGCTGACATAGAGCATGCCGGTGTCCGGATCGATCGCCGCACCTGCCCAGTTGCCGCCGCCGGCGACGCCGGGTACCTGGATGGTGCCTCGTTCCGACGGCGGGGTGAACAGCGGACCGTGATCGTATTTCGCCACGATGTCTTTTGCCTCCTGCCGGAGTTCAGGCGTGAAATCGATCAAGTCTTCGTCGCGCACGCCCTGAAGGTCGATCGGGGCCGGCCTCGTCGGAAAGGGCTGGGTCTTCGATGCAATTTCACCGGGAACGGTCGAAGCTGGCACCGGCTGCTCCTCGATCGGCCACACCGGCTGGCCGGTGACGCGATCGAACACGTAGACGAACGCCTGCTTGGTCACCTGCGCGACCGCCTTGACCGCTTTGCCGCCGACGGTGATGTCGATCAGGGTTGGCGCTGCCGGGGTGTCGTAATCCCACAATCCATGATGCACGAGCTGGTAGTGCCAAACCTTTCTGCCGGTGGCTGCTTCGAGACACACGATGCTGTCGCCGTAAAGCCCGTCACCGGGACGATGCCCGCCATAGTAATCGTTGGTCGGCGTGCTCACCGGCAGATAGACATAGCCGAGCTCTTCATCCGCGCTCATCGGCGCCCAGACATTGGCGTTACCCGCCTCGCGCCACGAATCCCGTTGCCAGGTCTCGACGCCCGCCTCTTCGCCCTGCGGCACGGTGTGGAAGGTCCAGAGCAGCCGGCCGGTCACGACATCGAAGCCCCGTACGTCGCCGGGCGGCGACGGGCTTTTCCGCCACCAATCCATGACAGACGATCCAACCACGATGACGCCGCGTACGATCACCGGCGGCGAGCTCATGGTGTAGTAGTCGCGGTCGACCTCGCGGCGCAGACCCTGCGTGAGATCGATCCGGCCGGCATTGCCGAAGCCCGGCACCGGCTTTCCGGTCTTCGCATCCAGCGCGATCATCTGCGCAAATGCCGTGAGCATGATGATGCGCTCGTCCTCGCCATTGCGCCAATAGGCGACGCCGCGATGCAGCCAGCCGTCATTGGCGGGCATGCCGAGTCCGTTTTCGTAAACCTTGGGATCAAACACCCATTTGGTTTCGCCGGTGACGGCATCGACGGCGGCAACCTGTGACAGCGATGTCGAGGTGTAAAGTACACCCCCGACCATCAGCGGCGTCGATTCATGGGCGCGGGTCGGGCCGACGGACGGATTGGCTTGCTTGACCGCCATGTCCGGCGACTTCCAGCGCCAGGCGACATGCAGGCTTTTCGCGTTGGTCCGCTCGATCTGCGTGAGCGGCGAATAGCGCGACGCGGCGTAGGTCCCGGCATAGGCCGGCCATTCTCCTTGCGACAATGCCTTGGCTGATTCAGGCAGCGCACCGGGGATGGCCTGAGCGTTGAGCAAAGACGGCATGGCGAGCATCAGGACTGCTCCGCCGATCGTTGCGATGAGTCGTTGCCATTCCGCTTTGCGCAATGCCGCCTCCCCTTTTCTGGAGAGCATCGGCGAGAACAGGGATGCAGTCAAAGGGCATCCAGCAAAACCGCGAGCGGATAACGAAATCGTAATCCGCCGCCAGACGTGGATGCCCGGCACAAGGCCGGGCATGACGACGTTTGGTATAGCCCGTCTCCGTCCTACTCCACACCCCGCAGGAACTTGTTCGACTTCGGCAGGCCGTGCGCGAGGCGGCCGGCGTCGGCGCGGTTGCCACGCCAATCGGCCAGTTCCTTCCAGCTCATGCTTTGGTCGCGGCCGGCGGAATCCTTCCAGCCGAGCCCCGCCTTGGAATCGAATACCGCGACGTCGGATAGTTTCGCGCTGGTGTATTTCTGCAGCCGCACGCCGCGGCCGCGCGCCATCTCCGGCACCTGGTCGAGCGGGAACAGCACCATCTTGTGGTTGGTGCCGATCACAGCGACGGTGTCGCCGGCAACGGTCGTGATCGCGCAGGCCTCGTTCGGCATTTCGACGTTGAGAACCTGCTTGCCCTTGCGGGTATTGCCGACGCAGTCGTCCTCGTTGACGATAAAGCCCTGCCCTTCGAGGCTTGCGATCAGGAATTTGCGGCCGCCCTTGTTGACGAACAGCGACACGATCGCGGTTTCCGGCTCCATGTCGATGAACATGCGGATCGCCTCGCCATGGCCGCGGCCGCCCGGCAGCTTTGCGACGTCGAGCGAGTAGAATTTGCCGTTGGTTGCGAACACCAGCAGTTTTGAGGTGGTCTCGGCGAAGAACGCATGGTCGAGCTTGTCGTCGGTCTTGAAGGCAAGCCCCGAAATATCCTCGACATGACCCTTGAGCGTGCGCACCCAGCCCTTTTCGGAGATCACCACCGTGCACGGCTCGCGCTCGACGAAGGCCTCCTCGATCGCGGCCAGATCGTGCTCGGGTGCATCCGCGAAGGTGGTGCGGCGCTTGCCGAGCGGCGTCTTCGGACCGAACATGTCGCGGACCTTGCGGACCTGATCGCCGACCTTGGACCATTGCTCGGTCTCGGAGCCGAGCAGCGCCTTGATGCCCTTCAACTCGGCCCGAAGGTTCTTGTCCTCGGTGCGGATCTCGAATTCCTCGAGCTTGCGCAAACGGCGCAGCCGCATGTCGAGGATGGCGTCGGCCTGGACCTCGGTCAGCTTGAAGGCCTTCATCAACTCCGGCTTCGGTTCATCCTCGGTGCGGATGATCTTGATCACCTTGTCGATGTTCAGATAGGCGATCAGATAGCCGCCAAGCACTTCCAGCCGGTTCTCGATCTGGGTCTTGCGGTAGTTTGAGCGGCGCAGCAGCACGTCGCGCAGATGATCGAGCCATTCGCGCAGACATTCGGCAAGGCCAACCACTTTCGGGATCTTGCCCTTGATCAGCACGTTGAGGTTCAGCGAAATCTTGCTTTCAAGCTCGGTCAGCCGGAACAACGATTCCATCATCAGCGCGGGATCAACGGCGCGAGATTTCGGCTCGATCACGAGACGGACGTCTTCGGCGGATTCGTCCCTGACGTCGCCGACCAGCGGCAGCTTCTTCTCGTTGAGCAGTTCGGCGATCTTCTCCACCAGCCGGGATTTCTGCACCAGCCACGGGATCTCGGTGATCACAACGACCCAGGTGCCGCGCGCGCCCTCTTCCTGGGTCCATCGCGCGCGGGTGCGGAACGAGCCGCGCCCGGTCATGTAGGCTTCGGCGATCGCTTCCTTGGAATCGACGACGATGCCGCCGGTCGGGAAGTCCGGCCCCTTGACCCATTTCAGCAGCGACTTCGATTTGGCATCCGGCTTGTCGATCAGATGCAGGGCGGCGTCGCACAGCTCGGCGGCGTTGTGCGGCGGAATCGACGTCGCCATGCCGACCGCGATGCCCTGGGAACCGTTGGCGAGCAGGTTCGGGAAGCCGCCCGGCATCACCACCGGCTCTTTGGTCTGGCCATCGTAATTGGGACGGAACTCGACGCCGTCCTCGTCAATGCCCTCCAGCAGCAGCTGCGCCACCGCGGTCATGCGCGCTTCGGTGTACCGATAGGCCGCCGGATTATCGCCGTCGATATTGCCGAAATTGCCCTGGCCGTCGACCAGCGGGTAACGCGAGGAGAAATCCTGCGCCAGCCGCACCATGGCGTCATAGATTGCCTGGTCGCCATGCGGATGGAACGAGCCCATCACGTCGCCGACGATTTTGGCGGATTTCTTGAACGCCGTGCCGGGGTCGAGCCGCAGCAGCCGCATGCCGTAAAGGATGCGCCGATGCACCGGCTTCAGGCCGTCGCGGCCGTCCGGCAGCGCGCGGTGCATGATGGTCGAAAGCGCATAGGTGAGATAGCGCTCTTCCAGCGCATCCCGCAGCATGACTTCATGGATTTCGGCCGGCTCTTCCGGCGGTAACGTTCGTTTTCCCATGGGGAGGGGTTAAACTTTTGGGCTGAATCGGGCAAGCCGCGAATCGGGCGTCATCCACTCACCCGTCGTCCCTGCGAACGCAGGGACCCATAACCACAGGTGTTTGTGGCAAAAAACGGCTGGGGCCACACGCCAATCGATGGGCCGGGGCGTATGGGTCCCTGCGTTCGCAGGGACGACGCGGGGAAGGAGCCCGTCAGACCGCGGAACTGATTCGCGCCCGGTATTTGGTCACCGCGTTGATAAATCCGTCGCGGGCGTCGGAATGGCCCTGCCCGCGCGGCTCCAGCACGTGGCGGAGCAGGAACATGCCGGTCAGGCGAAAGCCGTCCTGCAAGTCCTGGTCCGACCAGCCATTCGCCCCGCCCTCGCCCTCTCGCAAAAATGCCGGGAGCGGCAGCAGCCGTTCGCGGTAGGGCTCGCCGGCGCGCCGCGACACCGCACCGCCGGATTTCGGCGACACGTAAATCAATTCCGTTGTCTCGCCGGTCGCGGCGCAGTTTTCCAGGTCGAGCCCGAAGCCGAGTTCGGCCAGCATCGCCAGCTCAAACCGGATCAGATGCGCCGCGGCGCCGCCGACATCGTCGAAATCGTCCAGCGTGCGCTCGAACATCTCGTAGATGTCCTCGTGCGGATCGCGCTCCGGCAACAGCCGCACCAGCGAGGCCAGATGGGTGACGCCATAGGTCGCATGCGCCGACGCCAGCAAGGTCGCCGCGCGCAGCCGCGTGCCCTCGATGGCGTAATATCCGAGATGCTCGTCGAGCCGCGCCCGCCACACCGTGGTGACGCTGTTGCCGGGCTGCAGCAGCGGCCGCATCCGTTTCCCCGCGCCGCCGCGCACCAGGCCGAGGTGCCGGCCGTGGCTGCGCGTCAAGAGTTCGACAATGGCGGAAGATTCGCCATGCCGCCGCACCCCCAGCACGATGCCTTCGTCGGTCCATTCCATGGGCGGGAGTTTACAGGATTCCGGCAGCGCGGGCAGCTATCTCAGGATCGTCATTCCGGGGCGATGCAAGCATCGAACCCGGAATCTCGAGATTCCCCGGTGCGCAATTGCGCACCTGAGGTCTGGTGCTTACGCACCATCCCGGAATGACGGGCCTATCACTATGCGTTGAACCAGCCCACGGCATCGCCGGTGAAGGAAAAATACAGCCCCACCGTCGTCAGTGCGCAGGACACGACCTCGATGGCGCTGTCGAGTTGCAGGCCGTTCGCACCGATCACCTGCACCAGTGAGATCACCGACAGCACCAGCGCCGCGGCCAGCACCCAGCGCGGCCAGTTCTTGCGGTCCCGCGCCGCGAGCCGGACGAAATAGACCAGCAGCAGGATCAGGCCCGCCGCCATCAGGGTCGCGACCATGATCATCTGCTCGGTCATGTCGGCTTTCGGCGTGCGGTCCTGGAACGCGACCGACACCGCATCCAGCGTCAGCGACAGATAGAGCAGCACTTCAAACCAAACTACGTTCCTGGGCAAGGTCATCGAAGACGCCGATCATCGCTGATGTTTCTTGATTATTCTTTGGGGAATTCAATTCCCATTTCGCGGTAGCGCTCTGGGTCGTCGCCCCAGTTCTCGCGCACTTTGACGAATAGGAACAGATGCACGGGTTGGCCTAATATCTCGGCGATTTCCTTGCGCGAATCCGCGCCGATCGACTTGATGGTGGCGCCGCCCTTGCCGAGGACGATTTTGCGCTGGCTCTCGCGCTCGACAAAGATGGTCTGCTCGATGCGGACCGATTTGTCCTTGCGTTCGGTCCAGCTGTCGGTCTCGACGGTGGATTGATACGGCAGCTCCTGGTGCAGCTGGCGGTAGATCTTCTCCCGCGTGATCTCGGCCGCCAGATGCCGCATCGGGGCATCCGACATCTGGTCTTCGGGATAGTGAAACGGGCCCGCCGGCACCATTTTGGCGAGTTCGGCGCGCAGATCGTCGACGCCGTCGCCCGACAGCGCCGAAATCATGAAGGTGTGTTCGAACTTCATGCGGTCATTGGCGGCCTGCGCCAGCGCCAGCAATCTCTCGCGCGGGATCAAATCGATCTTATTCAGCACCAGGATTTTCGGATGCTGCACACTCGCAAGCCTGCTCAGGATCGCGTCCGCTTCCTCGTCGAGGCCGGCTTTGGCATCGAGCAGCACGCAGACCAGATCGGCGTCATGCGCCCCGCTCCAGGCGGTCGATACCATGGCGCGGTCGAGCCGCCGTTTCGGCGCGAAGATGCCGGGCGTATCGACCAGGATGATCTGCGCGTTGTTCTCGATCACGATGCCGCGGATCAGCGCCCGCGTGGTCTGCACCTTGCGCGACACGATCGTGACCTTGGAGCCGACCAACGCGTTGACCAGGGTAGACTTGCCGACATTGGGCGCGCCGATCAGCGCGACGAAGCCGCAAGCGGTCTGGGCCGGAGATTCAGCTGTCATTGCCACCACCGCCGACGCCTTCGCGCTCGATCATCACGGACGCCGCAACCTTCTCGGCCGCACGCTTGCTGCCGCCGACGCCTTCGGCCGGCGCGAGGCCCGGCAGTTCCACGGAAACGCGGAACTGCGGATCGTGATGCGGCCCGGTGCGCTCGACCTCGCGATAGACCGGCGTCGGCATCCCCTTGCTCTGCGCCCATTCCTGCAACACCGTCTTGGGATCGCGCAGCGGCCGGCGCGGCTTGCGCATCCGCTCGGTCCAGTTGCGCTCGACGAATTGGGCGGCGGCGCCGTAGCCGCCGTCGAGAAAGATCGCCCCGATCACGGCTTCGCAGATGTCGCCGAGCACAGATTTGCGGAGCCGCGCGCTGGCGCTGGCGCCGACCTGGCCGAGCTTGATGTCGTCGACCAGTCCGAGCGACTTGGCGACATCGGCGCAGCTTTCCTTGCGCACGAGATCGGCGAGGCGTTTTGACAGCTCGCCCTCGTCGGCGTTCGGAAAGGCGCGATACAGCATGTCGGACACGATCAGCCCGAGCACATGATCGCCGAGAAATTCGAGGCGCTGATAGCTTTCGGCGCGATTGCGCGCGGGTTTCAGCGCGGACACATGCGTGAACGCGGTGGTCAGGAGGTTGGGATCGCCGAACTTGTGGCCGATGCGCGCTTCAAGCGCAGCCGCCGCGGCCTTCGCCGATTCCTTGGCCGAGCCCCTGCCGCGCTTCTTCTTGGGCGCAGGTTCGCCACCGGCATCAGGCTGCGGGCTCTCGCCCTGTGTCGGGGTATCCCTGATGACGGGCGTTTCGTCGTTCATCGCACGATTGAAAAAATGCGATTCCAGCGCACCGCGGTCGGCCAGCGCCAGAACATCCAGGCATGTTCGCCCTCGGCAATGGAGAAGAAGATCATTTGCGCCCGGCCGACGATGTTTTCAAACGGCACATAGCCCACCGCCGACAGCACGCGGCTGTCGGTCGAATTGTCCCGGTTGTCGCCCATCATGAAGAAATGGCCGGCCGGCACGGTATAGATGGTGGTGTTGTCGTAGAAGCCGTTGTCGACGCAATCGAGCGACTCATAGGAGACGCCGTTCGGCAATGTTTCCTTCCAGCGCTTGACGCGCGCGGTGGCGTCGGAGCCGCACGGGTCCTCACCGATGAAATCGCTCAGGCGCTCGCGCTTGATCGGGGCGTCGTTGATGTAGAGCAGTCCCTCGCGCATCTGGATGCGGTCGCCCGGCAGGCCGATCACGCGCTTGATGTAATCGGTGGAATCGTCCTTCGGCAGGCGGAACACGACGATATCGCCGCGCGACGGCTCCGAGCCGAAAATGCGGCCCGAGAACAATGGCGGCGACAGCGGGATCGAGTAGTGGCTGTAGCCGTACGAATATTTCGAGACGAACAAATAGTCGCCGACCAGCAGCGTCGCCTTCATCGATCCCGAGGGAATGTTGAAGGGCTGGAACAGGAAGGTGCGGATCACGAGCGCGATCAGGAGGGCGTGGATGACGACACGGATGGTTTCGCCCAAGCCGCTTTCAGTTTTTGTCCCGGATGTCACGCTCATCGCTTTCCCAATTCCCGCAAGGCTGCTTCAAGCAAGGCTAGTCTTAAACAGAGGCTTGGCCTGCACGGTGGCAGAACGTTTTCCTCACGCGAATCGAGAGTTCCGTTCGCGTCAAGAAAATGGTCTTCGATACTGATGTTGAAGGCAAATTCCGGCGCAAAACCCGAATTCGCCCTGGCTCGGTAGTGTCGCCGCGGCGTTTTAGACGGTTGTTCGCGGCCGTGCAATCAAGCGCCTCGATAAAACTTCGTAATACATTGATAAATCAATGTTTTTTAGTTTTATGTCGGTCCCCCGGCGCGAACGGCCGCCTGCCCTATGATTTGCCCGGAACGACCGCCGAAATTATGACGAAGGCCTGCGCCAGCGGCCAGTCGTCGGTGATGGAAAGGTCGATCCGGGCCTCGAACCCCTCCGGCGTCAGCTTCTCGAGCCGGGCCAGCGCCCCGCCGGTCAGCTTCATGGTGGGACGGCCGCCCGGCAGGTTCACCACCCCCATATCCCGCCACCAGACGCCCTGGCGGATGCCGGTGCCGAGTGCCTTGGAACAGGCCTCCTTGGCCGCGAATCTTTTGGCATAGGTCGCGACCACCATCTTCTCGTTGTTGGCGCGGCGCGCGGCCTTGGCGCGCTCGGCGTCGGTGAAGATGCGCTCGAGGAAGCGCTCGCCATGGCGTTCGATCACCTTGGCAACCCGCGTGATGTCGATCAGGTCGGAGCCGATGCCGATGATCATGTCGGAGCCACGCTGCGCTGGCGCCCGCGGTCCATCGCCGCGCGCATGCTGCGGACGGTTTCGCCGAGGCCGACGAACAGCGCCTCCCCCATCATGAAATAGCCGATGTTGAGCTCGGCGATCTCGGGCAGAGCGGCGATGGTCTCGGCCGTGTCATAGTCGAGGCCGTGGCCGGCATGAACCTCAAGCCCCGCGGCGCGCGCCAGCCGTGCGCCCGCGACAATGCGCTGCCATTCCGCCTCGGCCTTGGCGGCATGGCCATCCACCACCGCGTCACACCAGCCGCCGGTATGGATTTCGATCACCGGCGCCCGCAGGCGCGCGGCCATCTCGATCTGGGCTGGATCGGCGGCGATGAACAGCGACACCCGGATGCCGGCATCGTTCAGGCGCGCGATGAACGGCGCCAGCGCATTGTGCTGGCCGACCACATCAAGCCCGCCTTCGGTGGTGAGTTCTTCGCGGCGCTCGGGAACCAGGCAGACCGCGTGCGGCCTGGTCGCCAGCGAAATCCGCAGCATGTCCTCGGTCGCCGCCATCTCGAAATTCAGGGGTTTTGAGATTTCGGCCTTGAGGCGCGCCATGTCGGTGTCGCGGATATGGCGGCGGTCTTCGCGCAGATGCGCGGTGATGCCGTCGGCCCCCGCCTCGATCGCGGTCAGCGCGGCGCGCACCGGATCGGGCCGCGCGCCGCCCCGTGCGTTACGCAAGGTAGCGACGTGATCGACATTGACCCCGAGGCGCAGCGGAAGAGCTTTCGGCATTTCACTCTCTTGGAATCCTGGCGGGCGAAATTACCCATTAACACGCTCGACCCGTGCGACGACGGCCTTGGCGCGCAACTGGGCGATGATAGCGCTGAGATGCTTCAGGTCATAGACCTCGAGATCGATGGTCAGCTCGGTGAAATCGGGGGAGCGGCGCGACATGCTGATATTGTCGATATTGCCGTCATGCTCGGCGATCACGGTGGCGACCTGGGCAAGGCTGCCGGGCTCGTTGACGTTGTGCACGAGAATCCGCGCCGGAAAACGTTGCGGCATGGTCTCGTCGACGTCCCAGCGCACGTCGAGCCAGCGCTCCGGCTCTTCCTCGAAATCCTTCAGCGCCGGCGACTGGATCGGATAGATCGTGATCCCCTCACCCGGTGAAACGATGCCGACAATGCGGTCGCCCGGCACCGCGCCGCCGTTCGGGGCGAACTTGACCGGCAGGTCGGAATTGAGGCCACGCACCGGGATCACCGACGCGCTGCGCGCCGGATGCGGCGGCGATTTCAGCTTCAGCTTGTCCGCGAGGCTTCTCTTGGCCCCGTAACGCACCATCCGCTCTTCCTTGTAGTCCGGATACATCGCCCGCGCGACGTCGGACGCCTTCAGTTCGCCGCGTCCGACGGAGGCCATCACGTCTTCGATCGAGGCGCGGGCCAGCCGGGGCAGCGCGCCCTTCAGCTTGTCATCGGCGTATTCGATCTTGGCGCGGGCAAACAGGCGGTCGACGATGCGGCGGCCAAGTCCGGCATATTGATCGCGCACGGCGGTCCGGGTGGCGCGGCGGATCGCCGCCCGCGCCTTGCCGGTGACCGCGAGCGACTCCCAGGCCGACGGCGGCGCCGCCTGCGCCTGCGAGGTCAGGACCTCGACCTCGTCGCCGTTCTGCAATTCCGACGACAATGGCGCGAATTTACCGTTGATCTTGCAGCCGACCGCGCTGTTGCCGACGTCGGTATGCACGGCATAGGCGAAGTCGATCACGTTGGCCTGACGCGGCAGCGCGATCAGCTTGCCCTTCGGGGTGAAGCAGAACACCTGGTCGTGGAACAGTTCGAGCTTGGTGTGCTCCAGGAACTCTTCCGGATTGGCGCTTTCGGACAGGATGCCGACGGTGTGGCGCAACCAGGCAAAGGCGTTGGACTCGTGCTTGAGCCGCTCGGTCGGGGAGCCCTCCCCCTCCTTGTAGAACGCATGCGCAGCGATGCCGAATTCGGCGATCTGGTTCATCTCCTCGGTGCGGATCTGCAATTCGACGCGCTGCTGGCCGGGACCGATCACGGTGGTGTGGAGCGAACGATAGTCGTTCTGCTTCGGCGTCGAGATGTAGTCCTTGAAGCGCCCCGGCACCACCGGCCAGGTGGTATGGACGACGCCGAGCGCGCGATAGCAGGATTCGACGTCACCCATCACGACGCGGAAACCGTAGATATCGGACAATTGTTCGAAGCCGACCGACTTGCGCTCCATCTTGGTCCAGATCGAAAATGGCTGCTTGCGGCGGCCATAGACCCGCGCGGTGATGCCGTTCTTCTGCAAATTCTTCGACAGCTGGCTTTCGATCTCGCCGATCAGATTGCGGTTGCGCTCGGCCAGTGCGTCGAGCCGCTGCATCACCACCGCATAGGCTTCGGGATCGAGCGTGTGGAACGACAGGTCCTCGAGCTCTTCGCGCATTTCCTGCATGCCCATGCGGCCGGCGAGCGGCGCATAGATGTCGAGCGTCTCCTCGGCGATCCTGCGACGCGAGGCGTGCGGCACGAATTCCAGGGTCCGCATGTTGTGCAGGCGGTCGGCGAGCTTGATCAGCAGCACGCGGACATCGTCGGCGATCGCCAGCAGCAGCTTGCGCAGGTTCTCGGCCTGCTTGGCCTCGCGCGAAACCAGTTCCAGCCGCTTCAGTTTGGTGAGGCCCTCCACCAGAGCGCCGATCTCGTGGCCGAACACGTTGTCGATCTCTGCGCGCGTCGCCTCGGTGTCCTCGATGGTGTCGTGCAGCAGCGCTGCGACGATGGTGGCATCATCGAGCTTGAGGCCGGTGAGGATCGCCGCGACCTCGAGCGGATGCGAGAAATAAGGATCGCCCGATGCGCGGGTCTGGGTGCCGTGCGCCTTCATGGCGTAGACATAGGCGCGATTAAGCAGGTCTTCGTCAGTGTCCGGATTGTACGAGCGGACACGCTCGACCAGATCGTATTGCCGCATCATGCGCGAGCGGGGGGATTTGGGCCGCTCCACCGCGGGCAAGGCCGGCGCCACCGCGACCGAATCGGTCGCAGCCTGCATTTGCCGGGATATGCGGCGCCAGAACGCCATCGAATTACTGCCTCATCCGCGCGCCGAGCTCGGCCCGCTGCAAGAATGCCTCAAGAACACTAATGCGATTTCGAGCGAAGCTGCACCCCGTTAGGGGTCCGCGAACGATCAATTTCGCATGGCTTGGGACGATTGTGATGCCGAACCCGGCCAGGCTGCCGCCAACCCGGTTCAGGCGATCTCGCACCCATCTGCCAAGCACGCATCGTAACCGAAAAAATGTCAACAAAAGCAAAGGCCCGGACAAATGTCCGGGCCTTTGTCAGATCAGGGTGTTCGGGACGTCCCGTTGTCGGGTCTATTCGTCCTCTTCGGGCTGCTCTTCCGGCGGCGCCAGGCCCTCGAGGCCCTTCAGGAGCTCTTCTTCGGTCATGCGCTCGACCGCGACCTCGGTGTCGTCGGCATCGACGCTGGCGCCGGCCGAGCCGATCAAGGGCACGGTATCGGGCTCAGGCTCATCGACTTCGACGAATTTCTGCAGGGAATGAACCAGTTCCTCGCGCAGGTCTTCCGGGGAGATCGAGGAGTCGGCGATTTCCCGCAGCGAAACGACCGGATTCTTGTCGTTGTCGCGGTCAACTGTGAGTTGTGATCCGGACGAGATCATACGGGCGCGATGTGCTGCCAGCAGGACCAGGTCGAACCGGTTGTCGACCTTATCAATGCAATCTTCCACGGTGACGCGCGCCATAGACTGTCGCTCCGTTAAATGGGGCCCAATATGTCGGTTATGGGGGCTAGTTATAGGGGCGGATGGGGTTTCGCAAGACTAAATTTGTGATTTGCCTTCTTAATGGGCTCTGGTAACCATCTCCGGGGCCAGAAGGGCCGGAGCGTCCGAAGACGGCGGGACACCGTTCGGGACAAGTATTCTCTCCTTACAACGTCAAAAGACTAGGTATTTCGCCCTCGCCTCACCATAATTGCAGTGGTGATTGTCGTGGGGAAAGATTCACCGAACTTTAGGCAGCTGAACTGGAAAGTGCGCGCGGTCGATTCCCGCTGCGCTAAAAACGTAACAACAACGCGAGAACCCTTTGATGTCACCCGTTTCCAACAAGATCGCGCTCTTCATCGACGGCGCCAATCTCTATGCAACCGCAAAGACACTCGGCTTCGACATCGACTACAAGCGCCTTCTCAAGGAATTCCAGAGTCGCGGTACGCTAGTGCGGGCGTTCTACTACACGGCGATCATCGAAGATCAGGAATACTCATCGATCCGTCCTTTGATCGACTGGCTCGACTATAACGGCTACACTGTCGTCACCAAGGCGACCAAGGAATTCATAGACGCCAGCGGCCGCCGCAAGGTGAAGGGCAATATGGACATCGAGCTCGCCGTCGATGCCATGGAGCTCGCCGAGCACGTCGATCAGATCGTGCTGTTCTCCGGCGACGGCGATTTTCGCTCCCTGGTTGAAGCCGTGCAGCGGCGCGGCGTTCGCGTCACGGTGGTGTCGACGATTTCGAGCCAGCCGCCGATGATCGCCGACGAGTTGCGCCGCCAGGCCGACGTCTTCACCGATCTGGTCGAGCTGCAATCGAAGCTCGGCCGTGACCCCTCGGAGCGCCCGGCTCCGCGCGAGCCGCGTCATCACGCCCCGCAATTCCTGCAGCGCGCCACCACCATGGCGCCGCGGGCCGCCGGCGACGACGATTTCGAAGATTGAGAATGATCCGCTGCACTGCTAGAGCCCGGTTCTGGAATCAGAACCGGGCTTTGGCTTTTGTCGTGACGCGTTTTCCTGACACCATCCGGTATCCGCTGCGCTCGAAAACGCTATGGTCGTAGATGGCTAGCGTCGCCGCCCTTCCCGCAACCGAACCCGACCGCAACTGCCCGCTCTGCCCGCGGCTCGCCGAATTTCGTGGGCAGGCGCGCCTGCGCGAGCCGGGCTGGCACAATGCTCCGGTGGCCTCGTTCGGCGATCCGAAGGCCCGGCTATTGATCGTGGGGCTCGCACCGGGCCTGCAGGGCGCCAATCGCACCGGACGCCCCTTCACCGGCGACTACGCCGGCGACCTGCTCTATGCGACCTTGCTGGAATATGGCTTTGCCAAAGGCAGCTATCAGGCACGGCCCGACGACGGGTTGCGGCTGGCCGACTGCCGGATCAGCAACGCGGTGCGCTGTGTGCCGCCGCAGAACAAGCCGCTGCCGGTCGAGATCAACACCTGCCGGCAATTCCTGATCACGACCATCGCCGGCATGCCAAAACTTCGCGCCATCGTGGCGCTCGGGCGCATCGCCCATGAATCGACGGTGAAAGCGCTGGGGCTGCGAAACGCCGCGGTGCCATTTGCGCACGGCGCCGTGCATACGGCCGGCGCGCTCAGGCTCTACGACAGCTATCACTGCTCCCGCTACAACACCAATACGCGCGTGCTGACGCCGGAAATGTTTCGCAATGTGTTTGCGAAAGTAAGGGCGGATCTGGATTCGTAGCGTGGGCAAAGGCGCGCTTGCGCCGTGCCCACCATCTTCATCGAAACGAGCATGGTGGGCACGCTTCGCTTTGCCCACCCTACAAGATCAAACCCGGTTTTCCTTCAGCCACGCCAGCACGTCGCCGGCATTCCGGTCCGGCGGAAACACCGGATAGAACACGTGGCTGATGCGCCCGCCATCGATGATCAGCGCCAGCCGCTTGATCAGCGTCAGCCCCGCCACCTCCATGGTCGGCAATTTCAAGGCGCGGGTCAGCGTCAGCTTCTCATCCGACAGCACCGGGAACGGCAGATGCAGCCGCGACGCCATTTCGGTCTGGTAGATGTTGCTTTGCGTCGACAGGCCGAAGACGTGCCTGGCGCCGGCCGCCTTCAGATCGGCGAACAGATCGCGGAACGAGCAGGTCTGCGGCGTGCAGCCGCGCGCGCCCGGGATCATGTCCCAATCATCGACCAGGCTGATCTTGCCGGGCTCGCCGGTGCGGGGATAGGCGAATACGACGACCCTGCCCGGCAACGCCGACAGCGTTACCGAATTGTCGTCGGTCGCCATCAGGCTGAGCGGCGGGATCGCCAAGCCTACCAGATGGGCGGCTGCGCCATCATCCGACGGCGCCGGAATCTTGCTCCAGTCGACTTCCAGCAGATTTTTTTGATTCATTTCGGTAACTCTCCAACGGCTGTCATTGCCTGCGACAAACGCGAAGCGTTTGCGCAAGGGAGCACTTGCGACGAAGCAATCCATTCTTCCTTGGCCGCACGATGGATTGCTTCGCTTCGCTCGCAATGACGGAAGACATTAGGTAGCCGCTACCCCCGCGCCCGCAGCAAGCGGCCTTTTTCCCGGCCCCAGTCGCGTTTCTTCTCGCTCTCGCGCTTGTCGTGCAGCTTCTTGCCCTTGGCCACCGCCAGCAGCAGCTTGGCGCGGCCGCGCTCGTTGAAATAGAGTTTTAGCGGAATCAGCGTCATGCCGTCGCGATCGACCGCGCCCATCAGCTTGTTGATTTGCTTGCGGTGCAGCAGCAGTTTGCGCGGCCGCTTGGGCTCGTGGTTGAAGCGGTTGGCCTGCAGATATTCGGGGATATTGGCGTTGATCAGCCAGATCTCGCCGTCCTTGGTGTCCGCATAGGACTCCGCAATGGTGGTCTTGCCGTTGCGAATTGATTTCACCTCGGTGCCGGTCAGCGCGATGCCGGTTTCGATGGTGTCCTCGATCGCATAGTTGAACCGGGCCTTGCGGTTCTCGGCGACGACCTTGATCGGGCGCTCGTTCTTCTCGGCCACGTTAGCTCTTCTTGAGGAGATCGCGGATCTCGGTCAGCAGCTCTTCCTGGCGCGTCGGCTTCGGCGGTGCCGCGGGCGCGGCCTCATCCTTGCGCTTCAGCGTGTTCATGGCGCGAATGACGATGAACAGCACGAAGGCGATGATGACGAAATTCAGTGTCAGGGTCAGGAAGCTGCCCCAGGCCAGCACGGCGCCCTGCTTCTTGGCATCGGCCAGATTGGTCGCCGTCACCGACTTCGACAGTCCGGTGAAATAATTGGAGAAGTCGAGACCCCCGGTGATCGCACCGATGATCGGCATGATGACGTCGCCGACCAACGAGGTCACGATGGCGCCGAAGGCCGCACCGATAATGACGCCGACGGCAAGGTCGACCACGTTGCCCTTCATCGCAAATTCGCGAAATTCCTTCAACATAGTCGGTTTCCTTCGTGCATCAGGCGAAGTGAGAGGCCGGCCTTAGTTGATCAGGCCGGCATGGACCATGGCGTCGCGGATCACCTTGCCGGTTGGCGGCGTCACATTCATCAGCGGCAGACGCACTTCTTCTTCCAGCCGTCCCAACAGCTTAAGGCCATGCTTGGCTCCCGCGAGGCCCGGCTCCTTGAAGACGGCATCGTGCAGCGGCGTCAACCGGTCTTGAAGCTTCAGTCCGGTGGCGAAATCGCCCTTCAGGACGGCCGTCATCAGCTCGGCGCACAGTTTCGGCGCCACGTTGGCGACCACCGAAATGCAACCATGTCCGCCCGCCGCCATGTAGGCCAGCGCCGTCATGTCCTCACCGGACAGCTGGATAAAATCCGGTCCCATCGCATGGCGCTGTTGCGACACCCGGGCGAGATTGGCGGTGGCGTCCTTGACGCCGGCGATGTTCTTCAACTCGAACAACCGGGTCATGGTCTCGACGGACATATCGACGACGGAGCGCGGCGGGATGTTGTAGATGATGATCGGGATGCCGATCGCGTCATTCACCGCCTTGAAGTGCTGATACATCCCTTCCTGGGTCGGCTTGTTGTAATACGGCGTTACCACCAGCACGGCATCGGCGCCGGCCTTCTCGGCGTGGACAGCCAGATCGACGGCCTCGCGCGTGGAGTTCGAGCCCGCGCCGGCGATGACAGGCACGCGCCCCTTTGCCTCCTCGATACAGATCTCGACCACACGGTGATGCTCAGCATGGCTCAGCGTCGGGCTTTCGCCGGTGGTACCGACGGGAACGAGACCGTGCGAACCCTGCTCGATTTGCCAGCTGACCAGACCGCGGAACGCCGCCTCGTCGAGCGAACCGTTCTTGAATGGCGTGACCAAGGCGGTGAAGGATCCCTGGAATTTTGTCTTGGCTGCCATGGATTTCCTCCCAACGCGTTCGTGACGGCACGGCTAAAAATGACCCGCCAATTCATATCGGGTCTGGCGATCTGGCGAAAGGGCCGAAGGATATGACCACAGGCCTTTGTTTTTGACGCATTTTCCGGCCGCGAGGCGCAACCGTTCCCGGATCGAATCCGGAAGACTCGAAAACGCCGCAGCCGCGATTTTGCCGTGGTGTTGGCGCAAACACCCCGGGCCGCGACGTTTTTAGCATTTTGTCCACATATTCAATCAAATAGACCTAAGGCTTGAGCGATTGAGTGATTCGCCGCCGCAGAGGAAATCCGTGACCTGCTCCGCCCGCGCAGCCGCATTGCGATCGACCGCACTGGCGACAGGTCTGGTGCTGGCGGTCGGGCTATCTGCAATGTCGGTGGAGGCCTGGGCCCAGCCGAAAGTTCCATTGCCGAAGCCGCGGCCGATCGCCCGCAACGTGGTCCCCAAGACCACGCCTGCTGCCAACCCGACGGCCGCAAGCCCGACGGCTGCGATCCCGACGCAACATGCTGCGCCCGCAACGACGGCTCCCGCCGCGCCAATTCCAGCACCGGTGCTGGCGCCTGCGACGCGCCAGCACGCCGCCCTGCCCGCCGCGCGCAAGCCCGTGACCGCCGCCGCGGTTGCCGCGACGTCGTCGACCTCGCAGTCCGACAAGGACGCGCTGGAGAACGTCATCGAGCTCATTCGAAAGCGCAAACCGGGGGATGCGACGCAAGCACAGGCCGCGATTTCCGATCCCGTCGCCCGCAAGCTTGCGGAATGGGTGATCCTTCGCAGCGATGACAATGGCGCTTCGGTCGAGCGCTATCGCACTTTCGTTTCGGCCAATCCGAGCTGGCCTTCGCAGACCTTCCTGCGCCGGCGCATCGAGGCCGCGCTGTGGGACGACCGCCGCGACGACGCCACGGTGTGGTCGTGGTTCGAAAACGAATCGCCGATCTCCGCCAAGGGCAAGTTCGCGCTGGCGCGGGTGATGATCGGACGCAGCGATCGCGCCAATGCGGAACGCCTGGTGCGCGATGCCTGGCGGCACGACGGCATGTCGGAGGACACCGAAAACGCCGCGCTCGATCTGTTCGGCGCCCTGCTGACGGCCGGCGATCACAAGGCGCGGATGGATTTTCTGCTCTATGGCACCGAGCAGGAAGCCGGCGGCCTGCGCGCTGCGAAGCGGCTGGGTGCGGGCCACATGGCCTTGGCCAAGGCGCGCATCGCTGCCAACAAGAAGGGCTCGAACCTCCGGGCCTTGCTGGACGCGGTGCCGCGCGAACTGCACGGCGATCCCGGTTACACCTTTGCCAGGATCCAGCTGCTGCGTCGCGAGGAGAAATTCGCCGAGGCCGCCCAGCTGATGCTGAGCGCGCCGAAGGATCCGGGCCGCCTGCACAATCTCAACGAATGGTGGATCGAGCGGCGGCTCCTGGCGCGCAAGATGATGGACGTCGGCGAACATCGCAACGCCTATCTGATCGCGCGGGATGCCGCCCTGCCCTCGCGCGACATCTACAAGACCGAGCAGGAGTTCACCGCCGGCTGGATTGCGCTGCGCTTCCTCAAAGACCCAGCGGTGGCCGCCCAGCATTTCGCGCGGATCGGCGTCGGCAGCGTGAACCCGACCGCGCTGGCCCGCGCCGGCTATTGGCAAGGCCGCGCCGCGGAAGCCGCCGGCCGCACCCAGGAGGCCCGCGCCGCCTACACAAGGGCTGCCGAACAGTCGACCAGCTATTACGGCCAGCTGGCGCGCGCCAAACTTGGATTGCCGCAGATCGAACTGAACGGCGTCCCCCGCGGGCGCGGCGCCGAGCGGCTCGAGATCGTGCGCGCGGTGCAATTGCTCTATGAGCTCCAGGAGCGCGAGCTCGCCATCCCGATTTTCGGCGACATGGGCGAGAACGGCGATCCTGACGCGCTGGCCGGGCTCGGCGAGCTGACCGCGCGCTACACGGATGCACGCGGCATGCTGTTGCTCGGCAAGGCCGCCCTCAACCGCGGCCTGCCGTTCGACCACTACGCCTATCCCGTCAACGGCATCCCATCGTTCAAGCAGATCGGCCCCGAGGTCGAGCAAAGCGTTGTCTACGCCATCTGCCGGCAGGAAAGCGCCTTCAACCAGGCCGTCGTCTCGCCGGCGCAGGCCTACGGGCTGATGCAGGTGACGCCGGACGCCGGGCGCTATGTCGCCAAACGGGCCGGCGTCAGCTTCGACCTCAACCGGATGAAGACCGATCCGGTCTACAACGCCGCAATGGGCGCCGCCGAGCTCGGCGGCCTGCTCGAGGACTATCGCGGCTCCTACATCCTGACCTTCGCCGGGTACAATGCCGGCCGCGGCAGCGTCAAGAAATGGATCGAGCGCTATGGCGATCCGCGCGACCCCAAGGTCGACGCGGTCGACTGGGTCGAGCAGATCCCGTTCTCCGAAACGCGAAACTACGTGCAGCGGATCATGGAGAACCTGCAGGTCTACCGTGCGCGGTTCGGCGGCGGGACCAGGCTTCAGATCGAAGCCGATTTGCGGCGCGGCTCCAGCGTCGAGTAGCGCCGTCGCACGAGCGTCGCCCCGGGGGTGTCTGGCCTACTGCTGCCTGCTCCGAATCTTCCGTTTCGCAACGTACGGTTTGCTCGTTTGGACAAAGTAGGGATTTCGGTCGCAAAAGGCGTAACGGCCCGACGCGCTGTCCAGACATTGCTGGTAGGTATCGAAACTGCAATCCCCCACCGAGCTAACGTAATTGGCGCCCTTGATGCAGAACGGATAGTCCCGTGCCTGGGCTGAAGCCGTCGGGATGCCGGTCGAAACGGCAGCAGAAAGCGCGACAGCGATCGAGAACAAACAACGCATCGTGTGTCACCTCGGAAGGGTGGTCTTTCTTGAAGCCCGGGAAATGGCTTCCGGTAACATCCGACCGACCGGCACCCTACATCAGGCACCCGATCGCGCCACTTGATGCTCGCGTCAACTTGTCGTGGCGCGAGCAAACCTCGCGCAATGTCTTGCCGAACAAAGCAAAGCCCCCGGCAGTTTCCCGCCGGGGGCTCGCTTAGACGTTGATCAGACGAACTGGATTACCAGTTGCGCTGAGCGCGGAGCAGCATGCTGACGGTGTTCTGGTCCTTCAGCTCGTACACAGCTGCCGGCTTCGCGATACCAGCCTGGGCTGCGGGAGCAATCAAGCCAACAAACTTCTGGTCGAGATGGGTATAGGTAACATCCGCCGAGAAGGTCAGGCCCTTCACAGGCGTCCAGCGAGTGATGAGACCGAGCTGGGCGACGTTGAAGTCCGGGTTACAGGTGGTGATACCCGCAGCGCCTACGAGGCCTGTGAGAGCGCCGCCGGGGCCGCAGAGCAGAGCAGTTCCGCCGTTACCATACTTAAGCTGGGCGTAAGCTCCGTAAAGCGACGAACTCCAGTAGGGATCCCAGTTGTGGTTGAAGGCACCGCGCATACCCCAGGTCTGAACCTTGGAAATGCCGGTTCCCAATCCGAAGATCCCGTCAGCTACTGCAGCGAGGCCAACGCTCTGATAGGCGCCCGGTACACCGGTGCCGCCGTACATCGCGAAGCCCTGCGGAGCAAGGTTCTGGAAGTTATAGCGGGTTGCACCGTCGGTGTAGACCGCCTGGATGTTGATCGTGTCGCCGGGGCCGGTCGGGATGTTCTTGATCTGCAAGGCACCCTGGACAGCCCAGCCCCACGTGTCGCTGGGATGACCGGTGGGTTCAGTGCCACCGTAGTAAGCAGCATGAATGTTATGCCC